>DASXNG010000076.1:0-12272 GCA_036495225.1 Galbitalea sp. | reverse complement strand
ACTGAACGGCGTCGGTAGTCATCGTGACCACGCTACCGACGTGCGGCGCACAGCGCCGTACACCGTAGAATCTTTGAGGTATTACGCCCCCTTAGCTCAGTTGGCCAGAGCACCGCTCTTGTAAAGCGGGGGTCGTCGGTTCGAATCCGACAGGGGGCTCGCAAAAAAGGACGCCGATGCGTCCTTTTTTTGTGAACCCTCTCGTTTTTGTGAGCCCTCATCCTTCGCGCGGCCTGGGCCCGTCTGCGCTAGCGTCTGCTCATGGATCAGATTCGTTGTGGCGAGCCGGATTGCCCTGAGCTGGCCACTCCTGAAATGGTCGTGGAAATGGGCAACCTGACCGGCGGGATGCTGGCCGGGCTGTTCCCTGGCTCGAGAATCTATAGGTGTCCGTCCGGGCACGTGACGACGACAGATGCCGACCGCGCGGCCAGGCGACCGAGGTTGACCCGGATCGCCGCCATCCTCTGGGGCGCCGGCGTAGCCGTTTTTCTGGGCTCGATCGTCGTTGCCCTCATTTACATCGCAAACGCGAAGGCCACCGATGAATACGCGGGTTGGACCATTCTCACTTACCCGCTGGTGGCAGCGGTCGTCTGGATCCCACTGGGAATCGCGTCGCTCGTCGTTGTGATCATTGCACTCGCGCGCCATGAACGCGGCAGGCCGTGGGCAATCGCCCTGCTCGTGGTGAACGTGGTCTCACTGCCCTTCGTATGGGAGTGCGGTCGCATCCTGGTCGGCGGTTTGTAGTTGTCCGCGGCCGATCAGCTTCGCCCGCGCTCAGTCGAACTCGTGCCTCGCCTCATCCGTAGCGTCACCGTCATTTTCGTAGCCGTGCTGGCATTGGTTGTCCTCGCTGGTTGCGATCCGGTGTTCGACCCGCATGCTCCGATCGCGATGCAGCAGCGAGACGGCGTGTTTGTCATGACCGTTTGCAGCGGGATCAACGTCGAAAATCTCGTTGCGAGTTCGAGTGGAAGCGGCCGCAGCGTCGAATGGCAGACGTTCTTCTTAGCGAAGGGACCATACAAGCTGGAGAAGGGAGCGACAATTTCTTCATCGACGGCACCCGCTCATATGACTGTGACCGAATGGCACGCACCCTCGCTGACGGCCGGCGACAAAGTCTTCGTTACTCTCACCCGCATCGACTCGGAATCGAACGTTACGATCAACGCGCAAGTTCAAGTCCCCGCGGGAGGCATGCCGGAGGTTAGATGGCTCAGAGCCGACGGCACGATCGCGACGAAGCCGTGTCGTTAGCGACTCCGGTGAAACTTGTGTCGTGGAGCATCCCGCTCGACATCCAGGGTGCGGTTCAGCGCGCGCATTACAAATATGATTCGCAATAACTCAGTTTCCCGTTCACACGTTCACCATTACCGTGCCGCGGTAGCCATCTCCCGGTAGGCATCAGAGAGTTCACGCGCGCGGGTCGCCCAGTCCGAGGTTTCGCGTCCCGCGAGGTACGCGGCGAGATCCTCGATGTGGGTCTGCCAACCGGAGCCGTGGTAAAAGTAGACGTCGAGTGGCAGGCCACTCTCCTCGATGATCAGTCGGGTGCCAGCCTCTTCTTCAACCAGTGTCGCCACGATGACGCCGGGTGCGTCGTCGTCGGACCACGTGGTGACCTGGAGGTGATGCGGGGCATTGCAAACATCCACGCGACCGACTCCCCGCCAGCCGCTGGTGAACGTGGCACTGAATTCACCGCCAACACCGAGATCGCCGTCAACCGTCACGAGCCAGCGAACGAGACGAGCGGGTTCGGTGATCGCCGACCACAGATCTTCGATGTCGGTGTCGTAGACGTCCTCGACGTGAACGATGCCCGTTCCGTTCTCTTCACGCAAGCTGCCAAGAATTCTTGTGTCCCCGGATGTCTCAGCCATCGTTTTTTCTCCTTTGTGTCTTGCCGCGCGCAACCTCCGTGTGGAGCGCGTCGAGGCGCTGCTCCCACAGCGCGCGATATCCCGCCAGCCACTCGTCAAGTTCCTGAAGTGGCTCGGGCCGCAGCGAATAGATGCGTCGCTGCGCTTCGTGGCGAACGTCCACAAGTCCGACCTCACGCAGAACCCGAAGGTGTCGAGAGACGCCCGGGCGCGCGATGGGCAACAGCGCAGCGAGTTCCGTCACCGTCGCCGGACCTGTTCGAAGTTCGGCGAGCAGGGTGCGTCGGCCCTCGTCCGAGATTGCCTGCAGTACCGCGTCCATGACCTGAATGTACCACGACGGTTACGTACATGGAAGGGTACTTACTAATTGGTGGAAGCCATCAGTGCACCCTCCGCGCGATCAGCACCACGTCCTCGGTGTGGTGAGCGCCCGCCCCGGCGGTGAGCGTGCGCGGGCGGTTCTCGTACACGTCGATCCGCCAGCCATTTCCCAGGAGCGGCGCGACATCCCAGGGGCCGACGAAGTCAGCGGGGTTGAGGCCGCTGGGGAGCCGCTCGTCCACGTGGAAGTCCGCGTGGTGGACGATCACCAGGATGCCACCGAGCGCAACCGAGTCCATGAGCGTGTGCTCCGCGGCCGCGTCCGCCGTCTTGAGCAGCACCGGGTACTGCACTGACACCAGGTCGAAGTCGCCCGCCTCCAGACCCGCATCGAGTAGTCCCGCGTGGATCCAATGGACCGAAACACCCGCGTCCTGGGCATGGCGCGCCGCGCGTTCCAGCGCGACCGCGGAAACGTCGAGCGCGGTCACGTCCCACCCCTGCTCGGCGAGCCACACTGCATCCGCGCCCTCGCCGCAGCCGACGTCTACTGCGCGACCGGGGGCACGGGATGTCGCGGCCTCGACCAGCGCCGGGTTGGGCTCTCCGCTCCACAACTGCTCGGCGGAGGCGTATCGCTCATCCCAGTCGAAGGGTTGGTCCGCAGCTGCCGGAACGTTGTGTCGATGCTCATCGTGCGCCATCTCACCAGCGTGACGGCCAGCCGGCACAAAGGCAATTGGGCATCCCCCAGAGCGTCGGTGGGCGGTGGAGCAGTGGAGGCCGAATGACACGAGCCGTTCCGCCCGTTGCGAGCACGTGAACGCTACCGTTCGACGTCAACTGCACGGTCGCGCTCATCGCCGCGGCGAGATTCAGCCGCTCCCACGATCCGTTCGCGGTGCCCGTCTGGTCGAGCGGATAGCCCGAGGCGAGTTCCGTCTGCGCAAGGACGCTCGTGCGTTGCGCATCCGTGAGCTTCGGGAACGTCGTCAACAACAGGTTCGACGCGTCCGTCGGCACGGAAGCCGGAATGCCCTGCTTGCCGGACTTCGGGAAGCCGTAGCTCAGTCGCTCGGTGTACGCGGCGAGCGCGCTCTGTCGGTTGAAGACGATCTGCGCGGTTCCGCCGGGCATCTTCTTTCCGCCGTACGGGTTCGAGTGGTACGGAATCTCGTGCTGGATGTCCCACGCGAGGACATGGCCCGTGGCCCGCTTCAGGTACGCGAGGAGCTCGACACGCGCCGGCTCGAGCACCTCTGTGCGGTACTTGGCGTCCGACCAACGTTCGGCCAGTGCCGCCTCACCGTCGATGCGTCCGCCCACGATGTCGAGCGGGTAGTGAACACCGAGCACGACGCGGTCGTTACCGTTCTCCGATGCGCGAGCAAGTATTTCGGGCGCGAGCTCCGGAATGAGCGTCGCGAGTGTGATTCCCGCCTGGTACGCGGTCGTGGTGTGGCCGCTGGGAAACGAGCCACTGAGGCAGATCCCCGTCGTGCCGTAACCAGCGTCGAGGGGCACGTCGTTCGGCGAGAACTGGTGGGTCGTGTCGGTCACGGTTGCGACACGAGTGATGTCGAGGTTGCCCACGGAGTTTGCGTATGGCTCGCCGACGCGGATCGCCTGCTCCGAGGATGCGTTCGCTCTGGATGGCGCACAGCCCGCGGCATCCCCCGGAACGGCCGGCGTGCTCGGATCGCTCGGAAGGTACGGGCGCGGGTGGCTGAAGTAGGCTTTCGCGGCGCTTGTGCTGACGTACGCACCCGACGTCCCGTCCGAACTGTTGATGAGTGCGGTTGTGAGCGGGAGCGCTCCCGAGTTTCGACCCTTCACGTACGCCTTGCTGAGCACCGATCCGAGGCCTGTCGAAACGGTCAGCGATTGGTCATACGTGGTGTTTGACGCGTTCTGGTATTCGGAATCCTGAAGTGCGAGGAACTGCTCCGACTTGGTCGCGTGCTGGTTGATCCACACGACAAGAGCATCGTCATGCTGCAGAACTGAGGCGTTCTTGACCGCGCCGTGCAGATCATTGCGGCCGTCGGCGACCCAGTAGTTGTTGTACCCGGCGAGGAGGGTAGTGAGGTCGGGCGGCGCTGTGTCGCTCGAGTATCCCCCTGTCACCGTCGTCGGGGCGAGCAAAGTCAGCGCTAGTACTAGAGCGGCCACACCGATCAGGCGGGCGCGCTTTCGTGAAGCGGGGGCTCGAGATTTGGACATACGACACGGCGAGCCTGGGTTGGTCGACTCGGCATGAACACTACGTCATCAGCGCGCGTTGTGAGCTCGAAGCGACTCGGTGATCTCGCCCATGGCCACCAGTTGCTCGGGGGTGAGCGCGTCGACGAACAGTTCACGGATGGCATGCAGGTGAGGCACGTTGGCGTGGCGGAACGCATCCGCGCCAACGGCGGTCAGGATGACTTCGGCCCCGCGATTGTCGGTAGCGCAGTCATCGCGGCGCACGAGCCCGCGGCGTTCCATCCTGCCCAGGTGATGTGACAGTCGGCTGCGTTCCCAGCCGATCTGGGTGGCGAGGTCGGATGACCGCAGCTGGCCTTTCGGCGCTTCGGAGAGCGTCAGCAGCACGGTGTAATCCCCCGAGCTGATGCCGGATTCGGACTGCAGCCGAGCGGTCATCGTGGAGCGAAGCTCGTCCCCGACCTCGACAAAGGCGCGCCATACCGCGAGCTCATCAGCGGTCGGCGAACGCCGGGTGCTGCGCGGGGTTGACTTCACGGCATCCATTGAAGACTCCTCTGGTTGACATGTCAACTATATCGTGCATAATTGACATGTCAATCACTTGGAGGACACCATGAACGACAAGTTCGAGCTTGGGCTCAACTCTTTTGGCGAGGTGGCGACTGACGCCAACGGACGCGCCCTCTCCGATGCGGAGACGGTTCGCCTGCTGGTAGATGAGGCCCGGCGCGCCGAGTCCGCTGGCCTCGACATCTTCAGCGTCGGCGAGCACTACCGCCCCGGCCACAACGACTCTGCTTCGCCGGTGCTGCTCGCCGCGATCGCCTCGGCGACCGAGAAGATCGCGCTGGGTACATCCGTTACGGTGCTCAGCACCAACGATCCGGTGCGCCTCTACAACGAGTTCTCAACGCTCGATGCCGTCTCGAACGGTCGCGCGCAAATGATCCTCGGTCGTGCATCCGCGACAGAATCCTTCCCGCTGTTCGGTTACGACATCGCCGACTACGAGGAACTTTTCGAAGAGAAGCTTGAGCTGTTCATGAAGCTCCAGCGCGAGACATCCGTCACCTGGTCTGGCATGGTTCGCGCACCACTCGCAGGCCAGACGCTGCACCCGCAGATGCGAGAGGGCGGCATCCCGACCTGGATTGGAGTGGGCGGAAGTCCGGCGTCGGTCGTTCGCGCGGCGCGCTACGGCCTGCCGCTGATGCTGGCCATCATCGGCGGACATCCCCAACGTTTCGCGGGGCACGTCGACCTGTACCTCCGCGCTCTCGAGCAGTTCGGCACTCCCGTGCAGCCCATCGGGCAGCACTCTCTGGGTCTCATCGCCGACACCGATGAGGAGGCGCGCGAAACCTGGTGGCGGTATTGGAAGCCGGTGGTCGAGTCGCTCGCGGCCGAGCGCGGGTTCTATGCTCCGACGCGTGCAAGGTACGAAGCGGAGGTGGAGGACGGCGCGCTGTTCGTCGGATCGCCCGAAACTGTTGCGCGCAAGATCGCCGGCACAGCCAGGGACCTGAAGCTCAGCCGCTTCGACCTCAAGTACGACATCATGCACCTGCCTCAGGAGGCGAGGGCCAGGACGATCGAGTTGCTCGGTCGCGAGGTTGCGCCCCGGGTACAGGAGCTGCTCGCTGAGGAGCCCGTCAATGCGTGAGGTCGAAATTCACACTGTCGGGATCCTCGGCGCAGGCAAGGTCGGCACGGTGCTCGCGAGGCTCGCCGTTGCCGCAGGCTTCCGTGTGTTGATCGCGGGGTCGGGCGACCCAGCCAGGATTGCGCTCACGGTAGAGGTGCTCGCTCCCGGCGCCATCGCGGCCACGACCGCGCAGGCGATCGAGGAGTCGGATGTGGTGATTCTCGCGTTGCCGCTGGGCAAGCACCAGAAACTTCCCGACTCGCAGCTCGCCGGCAAGCTCGTCGTCGACGCGATGAACTACTGGTGGGAGGTCGATGGCGTCCGCGACGACTTCGCCGACCCGCGCACGTCGTCGAGCGAAACAGTGCAGTCGTTCCTCTCGCAGTCACGCATTGTGAAGGCGTTCAACCACATGGGCTACCACGATCTCGAGGCCGAGGCACGGCCGTTCGGCACGCCAGGACGCAAGGCCCTGGCAATCGCAGGCGACGACCCCACGGATGTTGCAACCGTCGCCGCACTCGTCGATGCTCTTGGCTTCGATCCCATCGTCGCCGGAGCGCTCGCTGAGGGCGTGCGCCTGGAGCCCGGAACCGAGCTGTTCGGCGCAAACGAAAGCGCGTCGACCGTTCGGGCAATGCTCGATCGTTTTCCAGACTCTCCCCGCGGGATTGTCGTAGCGAAGGCGCGGGCGGAGGATGTCGCGGCCTAAGCCGCCGCCTGGCTCACAAGCATGATCAGGTTGCCGCAGGTGTCATCCAGAATCGCGGTGATCGTCGGGCCCATTGGCGTAGGCGGCTGGGTGAAGCGCACGTCTTTCGCTTCCAGTTCACGAACTGCTTCGTATACGTCGTCGACGACAAAGGATGTCGCGGCGATCCCGTCGCGCACCAGCGCGGCAGTGAACTCTTTGGCTGCCGGGTGCTCGTTCGGCTCGAGAAGTACCTCAACGCCATCCGGATCGTCCGGGCCGACCACGGTCAGCCAGCGGAACGCACCGGCCGGCAAGTCTGTCTTCAGTACGAACCCCAGCGTCTTTGTGTAGAAGTCGAGCGCTTTCTGCTGGTCGTTGACCAGCACACTGACCACGTGAACGCGCGGACGCATCGCAACCTCCTGAGCATTGAGGGCTTCCCTCGACCCTAGGCAGCGGCCGTGGCTACGTCAATGAAGCCGCAAGGCCGAGTGACGCGCTAGATCAGAATCGAGAGGGGATTTTCGATCCGGGTGGTGAACGCGGCGAGCCACCGAGCGGCCAATGCTCCATCCACCGCGCGATGGTCGACCGACAGCGTGCAGCGCATGACCGTGGCGACTGCGAGCTGACCGTCGATCACCACTGGCTGAGGCTTGGCAGCACCGACCGCGAGGATGCCCGACTGCGGCGGATTGATGATCGCGGAGAACTCTGTCGTTCCGTACATCCCGAGATTCGTGACCGAAAAGCTTCCGCCCTCGAGTTCGTCCTGCCGGAGGCGCCCGGCTCGCGCACGCCCAACCAATTCTGCGACGGTCGCTGCCACCTGCGTGAGCGTCAAAGCCTCAACACCGCGCACGACCGGCGTGAGTAGTCCGCCATCGGTCGCGACTGCAACGCCGATATCGACGGCGTCCCAGCGGCGCAGGTGGGTGTCTGTCCAGGTCACGTTGGCCTCAGGAACGTCCGTAAATGCCGCCGCAACAGCCTTGATCACCAGGTCGTTCACGGAAATTTTCACGGACGACGACTCATTCGCCCTGGCGCGCAGGGCGAGCAACTCGTCGACCCTGCACTCTGTCGTGAGGTAAAAGTGCGGAACCGTCGATTTGCTCTCGGTCAGGCGCCTGGCGATCGCTTTACGCATGCCCGTGTGTGGGATGGCCGTGTATCCGCCGTTCGGCGAGGGCGAAGCACTACTGACAGTTGCTGGTGCAGCCGCGGGTGCTGGTTCGGGCGTCCTGGTCGCGATGGCAGCCTCGACGTCGACCCGCACGATTCTGCCGCCCGGCCCTGTTCCACGAATTGTCTCGAGATCGACGCCGTTGTCTCGGGCGCGAATCCGTGCGATCGGACTCACGAAGAGGCGACGCGACTCGGATGCGATGGGCGCGGCAACGCGCGCTGGCTCGGCGACGACGGGCTCGGCAATCGGACCGGGCTCGGCGATCGGACCGGGCTCGGACGCGGCCGCTCCGCCAAGCACCGCGTCGATGTCGGCTTCGGTTTCTCCCTGGGCGATGAGAACGGCGATCGGTGCGCCAACGGCCGTGGTGTCGCCCGGCTTCGCAAGGATCCGGCCGAGGATGCCGTCCTGCTCGGCTGGCAGATCGACGAGAGCCTTCTCTGTCTCTACCTCAGCGAGTGTGTCGCCGACGGAAAAGGTCGAGCCCTCATCAACGATCCACGCCGAGACCACGGCCGCCGTCGCGTTCGCCAGCACCTCGGGCATTCTCAGGATGGTCGCCATTTCAGCGCCGCCCTCCGCGACCCGCGATCACGAGCTCGAGCCCCGCGACCACCTCTTCGGTGCGAGCAATCGCCGCGCGCTCAAGCACCCTCGAGATGCTGGGGCTGGCTTCGCCGCCCGTGACGCGCTGCACGGGCTGGTCGAGCCAGTCGAAGTAGCGCCGCTGGATCTCGTCGGCGAGCCAGCCGCCGTACGAAGTACCGCGTGCACCCTGCTCCGTGATTAGTACGTTGTTCGTCTTCTTGATGCTCTCGCCGATCGTGTCCCAGTCGATCGAGGCACGATCGAGCCAGCGCAGGTCGATCAGGTCGGCGTCGATGCCCACCTGCTCGATCGCCTCGAGCGAGTGCTTGACCATGGACAGGTAGCTGATGACCGTCGCATCACTGCCCTCTCGGCGCAGCGCCGCCTTTCCGAGCGGAATGTAGTAGTCCAGATCACCGGATGGCACGTCGCCCATGTCCTGGTACAGGTCTACGTGTTCGATCACGAGCACCGGATCCTGAAGGGCGAGAGCAGTGTTCATGAGGCCGACATAGTCGGCTGGGCACGACGGCGCGACGATGCGCCATCCCGGGCTCGTCGCGAAGATACCCGCCGGGTCCATGAGGTGCTGTGAACCGTACCCGGACCCCATCGCGACCTTGGTGCGCAGCACGAGCGGCACCGGGTTCGATCCGCCGAACATGTGGCGCGCCTTGCCGATCTGATTGAAAACCTGGTCCGCCGCTACCCACAGGAAATCCGGATACATGAATTCGACAACCGGGCGAAAACGACCGTCAAGCGCCATGCCGCCGCCGAGGCCGGCGAACGCGTTCTCGCTGATGGGGGTGCCGAGCACTCGGCCTTCGAACTTCTTCGCGAGTCCCTTGGTTGCGCCGTTTGTTCCGCCGTTCAGCCGGTGAACGTCCTCACCGAGAATGATGATGCGGTCGTCGTCCGCCATCCGGTGATCCATGACGCCGGCCACGGCATCCACGAATTTGACGCTCTCGGTTTCACCGGTGAAGGTCGTCGGTTCAAGGATTCTCGTGTCGGCCAGTTCGCTGCCGTCGCCGCGCACGCCAACATTGACGAAGTCGGTGTTTGGCCACAGGTCTGGCTTGATGCGGCGCTTGCCCGCCTGGTCGGGGTCGGCTTCGATCAACTCGGCCACCGCCAGCTGCATTGCCTGCTGCGCCTGCGAGCGCACGGATGCGACGCCATCCGCGTCGATGAGGCCGAGCGTCGTCATTTCCCTGGCGACACGGTCGAGCGGATCACGCGCTCGCCACTCGGCTTCTTCCTCCTTCGTTCGGTAACCGAAGGCACTGCCGGGGTACGGTCCGTTCTGGTGGAAAAATCGATAGACCTCGGCCTCGATGACCGCTGGGCCGCCGCCCTTGCGCATGGTCTTCTCGGCCTCCTTCATGGCGAGGTGTACAGCCAGCGGGTCCATGCCGTCGACCCGCCAGGACGGAATGTTGAACCCGAGGGCTCTTGCGGAAAGCCTGGGCTCCCCCGTTGCTTCCGAGACGTGAGTAGACACCGCGTAGAGGTTGTTTTCGATGAAGAAGGCCAGCGGCAGCTTCCATGCTGAGGTGAGGTTCATCGTCTCGAGCACAGAGCCGATATTGGTGGCGCCGTCACCGAAGTACGACACGGTGATGTCGCTCGTGCCGGCATGCTTCTGCGACCAGGCGTTGCCAGCACCGAGCGGCACTCCGCCGCCGACGATCGCGTTCGTGCCGAGCGCCCCAGCCTCAAACCACTGCAGGTGCATCGAACCACCGCGTCCGCGGCAGTACCCCTGTGCGAGGCCGAGAATCTCCGCGAGTGTGCGCTGCAGAACTGTCTGCACCTCGGTGTCGACCACCGACTTGGGGTCGATGGTGCCGCCGGTGACGTGGTTGATGGCCTTGGCCAGAAACTGGTGATGTCCCCGATGCGAGCCGTTGATCGCGTCCGATGATCGCAAGCCGACGATCGATCCGACCGCTCCGCCCTCTTGCCCGATGCTCGAGTGGGCCGGTCCGTGAACCAGGCCTTCGCCCGCCAACTCGAGCACGGTCTCTTCGAATGCACGGATGAGGTGCAGCTGGCTCAGCATGGTGCCAAGAAGAGCGGGATCGGCGTTCTTCCAATCGGCCGCGGTGGTCGAGAATTCGACCCAGGGCGATCCTGGTTCCAAGCGGCGTCGCTTCGGCATAGTTAGCGGTCTCCATCGGTCGTTCCGACTCTCATAGTCGGCTACGCGTTCCACGATGGTAGCGCCGATTGCATCCAATACCAACCCTTTGCGGGGCACTTGTAGCGGTTTTCGTTGCTTTCGCGGTATTTTGTATCCAATCAGTCAAACGAAGGAGTTGGTGATGGCAGGCGGCATACCCGGACTTCGCGGCACCGAACACATCGGTTTCACCGTGCCAGATCTCGATCAGGCCGAACGTTTCTTCGTCGACGTCATTGGCTGCGAGTACCTCTACTCGCTCGGGCCCTTCGAACACCCAGACGCCGACGACGATTGGATGCTCGAACACCTCGGCGTTCATCCGCGCACCGTTATGCGGCAGAACCGCTTCTTCCGCTGCAAGTTCGGACCGAACTTCGAGATCTTCCAGTACGAGCCTGCGGATGGCGCGTCCCCAGAGCCGCGCAACAGCGACATCGGCGGACACCACCTCGCGTTCTACGTCGACGACTTCGACGCCGCTCTCGACTACCTGCGAAGCAAGGGGGTCGAAATAATGGGCGAGCCAACCACGAGTTCGAGCCACAACTTTGGCCAGCGCTGGGTCTACTTTCGGAGCCCATGGGGCATGCAGTTCGAACTGGTCAGCTACCCGGGCGGCAAGGCGTACGAGAAGGACGCTGCCGTTAAACTGTGGCATCCGGCAAGGCCGGCCGAGTGAGCGAGGAAGGGCTGCGAATGGTCACCTCCAACTCACGGGATGGCGTGACCGGGCAGCGCGTCGCCGATTCACTTCGCGAGGCGATCCTGCACGGGACCTATGCGCCCGGTACCCGCATCCGCCAGGAAGACATCGCAGACCAGTTCGGAGCGAGCCGCCTGCCCGTACGTGAGGCCCTGCGGATCCTGGAGTCGGACGGGCTGGTCACTCTGGTCGCAAACACGGGGGCGTGGGTGTCGCACCTCAGCCTCGACGAGTGCCAGGAGGTGTACCAGATCCGCGAGCGCATCGAGCCGCTGCTGCTCAGGTACAGTCTGCCCGGCCTGCAAGCCGAGACTCTCGATCGGCTCGGCGAGCTCGCGGACGAGATGCAGCAAGGCTCCAACCTGGAAACCTTTCTGCACCTCGACCGCGAGTTTCACCTGCTCTCGTACTCCGCCGCGACGACGACGATCCTCGGGGACACGGTTCAACGCCTCTGGAACTCGACCCAGCACTACCGTCGCGCATTCACTCTCCTGCTCGGCCCGGATGAAAACCGAGCGGTGCACTACGAGCACCAGTTACTCGTCGGAGCCCTCCGACGAGGTGACACGGAGGACGCGGAGCGCGTGCTCTACGGCCACATCCGCCGCACCAGGCTCGAGCTGCTCAAGCATCCGGATATCTTCGCGCAGGGTTAGTGCGTAGTCACCCGCGCGCCACGGTATGTTCGTCCCGAGGCACTCCCGCCTCTAGGTGCGCCGGGAAGACTGGTCGGCAACGTCTTGACCGCACCCCGCTGGAGGACACCTCCGGCCAGGGGCCCAGCGACGGGCAACTTCCTCCCGAGTTCGTCGCCCCACGCTTCGGCGCGATC
>DASXNG010000075.1:0-2845 GCA_036495225.1 Galbitalea sp. | reverse complement strand
CCTTCGCACCGATCGCGAGGCTGAAGCGTGCGCCAACCTGTCTGCGGACTTCTCCGATCACCGGCAGGCGGTTGCCTGGTGCTTCGACCATTCGATCGACGATGCCGCCCGAATGGTCATCGGACTGTTCCAGTTCTGTCTGTTCCAGATGGTGTCGGAGGCCTTCGAATGGGCGATGCGCCTCACCCGCGTCCTGGATCCCACGTCACCGATGACTGCGCCCGTGTTCGGAGCCGCCGCCTTGGGCGCGTGGTTCGTCGGCGACATGGAAACGGCCATCGAACTCGGGGAGCGAGCCGTCGCAGCCGCCCCGTCGCCCAAGGATCCGAGCGCGCTGTGGGCCCACCTCGCACTCCTCGATGCCAAGGCCTCTCTCGGACGGCTCGGCGAAGTCCCTGAGCACCTCGACGCGATCGTCGCTTACGGCAGGCAGAGCGGGGATCAGTTCTGGCAGATCAACAGCTTCGGGTTCTCGGCCATCGGCCGATTGACAATCGGCGACATCCCCGGAGCGACGCGTGACGCTGATCGAGCCATTTCGATCGCCCGGGACCTGAACAACCCAGACTGCACACACTGGGCGATGTACTGCCTGGGTCGCGTCCTGTCGGATGCGGATCCCGGCGCGGCTTGTGTCGCCTTCGAGCAAGCGATGGACGCGGCGGGCAGCGTGGGAAGCAGGTGGAATCTGAGTCTCGGTCTTCTGGAGTGGTCCAGCGTGAGGCGCCGTCTTGACGACCTTCCTGGTGCCGCGCAAGGACTCCTAGAGGTTCTCGAGCTGTTGCTGGCATCCGGCATTCGGTCCCAGCGGTCGCAGTTCTACTACGAAGCGTCCCGGATACTCGCCGCCCGGGGCCAGGACGACGCTGCGTTCACGATCATGCTCTGGCGTGCCGGCATGCCGGCAATGCCTGCGACCGAGGCCGCCGACGAGTCGTTCGATGCCGCGCTGGAACGTTCCGTCGGTCTGCGCGCCGCAGGATTGCGAGTGCGCGCCAGAACGATGACCGAGAACGAGCTTGTTGTGTTGTGTCGCTCGCACCTGGAGGATGTCGCACGAAGTGGAGCGACCGTGTGGGGAAGTCGTCACTCCCCAGCAATCGCCTAGTTGGTCAAGAGATCGGAAAAGGAGGCTAGATGCGGATCGTTCTGATGATGGGCAAGGGGGGGGTGGGGAAGACGACGTTCTCGGCGGCCACCGCGGTGACTGCGGCAAGACGCGAGTCGGGGAGAGTACTCGTTGCGTCAACGGACGCCGCTCACTCGTTGGCGGAGGTGCTCGGCACCGAGCTCGGCTGCGAGCCAGCGGAAGTGGCGCCCAACCTCGATGCCGTGCAGCTCGACGGTCGTCATGAGCTGCAGCGGTCGTGGTCGACGATCTCGGAGTACCTGGCCGAGCTCCTCGACGTGGTCGACCTCGATCGCCTTCATGCGGCCGAGCTCCTCGTGCTTCCCGGTCTTGATCAGCTTCTGGCACTAGCCCGCCTCCGGGACTTTGCTCGCGAAGGAATGTGGCGGGGACTCGTCGTCGACTGTGCTCCGAGCGCCGACAGTCTCCGGCTCCTGTCATTGCCCGACGTACTCGACTGGTACCTGGCCAGAATCTTCGGCAAGAGCGGGATGATCCGCTCGCGTGTCAGACGCAATATCGAGCGCACGTTGTCGATCAACGCCCCGAATGACCGCGTCCTGACCTCTGTCACCGATCTGACCTCGCAGCTGTCAGGGTTTCGCTCGACTCTCGAGAATGCAGCGACAACGGCGCGAATCGTCGTCACGCCTGAGCACTTGGTCGTGGCCGAGGGGCAGCGGACCATGTCCTACCTGGCGCTGTATGGCTACCCGGTCGACGCGGTGCTTGTGAACCGGGTGCTCGGCGCTGACCTCGGCTCGCCACTGCTCGAGACGTGGCACGCGAATCAGGTTCTCCAGCTCAAACGAATCGACGAAGCCTTCTCTCCTTTGCCACAAGCTCACGCCCAGCTACGACCGCACGAGCCCATCGGCTCAGAAGACCTGGCGGAAGTGGGCCTCGAGCTCTACGGCGACGTCGACCCGCTGGAGCGCATGTCCACCCAGGGTGCCGTGACCATAAGCAGCGATGGCCAGAACGCAGTCGTCCGAATTCCCGTAGGCGGCATTGAGAGAGGCGACATCTCAGTCGAGCGGCAGGGCAACGAGCTCACGATCGGCCTCGGTACACACCGACGCGTGATTGCGCTGCCCGACGCGTTTGTCGATCGTCAGGTCCTCCGAGCGGGTGTCAACCACGATTCGCTCGAAGTCGTCTTCTCCGGAGCCGACCATGCGTGATCGCGACTCCCTCACCAGGCTGCTCACCCGTCACGGAGCAGGAAGCGGAGAGCGCGCGGGCGCCGAGGGCAGACGCCAAGGTCGCAGCGGGTCGAACCACCTGTTCGACGCCGAGGCAAAGGTTCGACTCCTGGACGCATCGCTAGAAGTGCTCGCTGCCCTGCGTGCTCTGGCGGACGTTACAGAGGACATTGTTCGGGAGCGGCGCGACTCTTTGGCCGGAGGAGGGGAACCGAGACGTGCCCCGTCCGAGCGGTCGGATCCAGCCGACGTGCGCCGCGTCGAACCACCAACTGTCAGGACCCGCGAACAGATCCCTTTGACCTACTAACTCACGGTCCGCCGTACAGGACCGGCGAAAACAACCAGGAAACCGAGGTGCTCCGATGATGCGATCCCGAGACGCCCACGACACAAAACCCGAAGCAAAGGTCCCAATAGCGACCGACCCAAGTTCGTTCGCGACCCAGGAATGGGTTGATGCTGTCTTCAGGACGGTCGACACGCCCCTACGGACTCATCGCATCACGCT
>DASXNG010000074.1:0-22173 GCA_036495225.1 Galbitalea sp. | reverse complement strand
TGTCTCGCAAGAACTTGGCCGTTTTCGACCCAAAACGCTCTCGCCGAGCGTGAACGTGCCCCGTTGGGGCAATGGTGTTCGCGCGCCCGGGTTCGTTTGTCCCCAAGGAGCACATATGCGGGGCAGCAGCCCGAAGCTGGGGCAGGTGCACCCGGAAACTGCCAAATCTCCGCAGAACGGAGTCATCAGTAGATCAGTCCATGCTGCTTTTGTTCTTCAGAACGCTCAAACCCGGTTTCGATACGACCGCTGCGCGGTCTACTCAACCAACTACGGAAGGGCTAAATCGTCGGGGTGTCGTCGTCCCGGCGCATCGCGAGGAAGTTCTGCAACTCCGCGGCAATCGAGTCCGCCGAGGGCAGTTCGCCGTCGATGTCGGTCAGGGGGGACCGAAGCGGGTTGTCGTGCAGGTAGCTGTCGTGACGCTCTTCGAGGGTCGATACCAGCTTCGCCAGCTCTGGGTTGTTCTCGACCTGCGCCTCGATCTTGGTGAGGAACTCCCTGCCCGACTCGCGAAGCGAGTCCGTTGGGAAGATCAGCCCGGTCGCGACGCTCACGCTCTCCAGAGCCGTGACGGCGGCGAGGGGGAACTCGGTGTCCGCCAGGTAATGCGGGATGAGCAACACGAAGCCTGCGATCGGGAACCCGCGCTCCTGAAGGCGATACTCCACGAGGTGCAGCGCGTTGGCCGGAGCCTGCGTGCGGGGCTTCCAGATCGACATGGTGTCAATCAGTTCGGTGCGGTTGCCGCTCACGGTGACGCTGATCGGCCGGGTGTGCGGCACGGGCATCGGAATCGCGTGAACCCAGGTGGTGGTCTTGACGTCCAGGGCTTCGATGAACGAGATGATCGCGGCAGTGAAGGCATCCCACTGGAAGTCCGGCTCGTACCCGGTCAGCAGCAGAAAAGGCTGGCCGACCTCGTCATGCGCGAGGTAGAGGCACAGTTGCGCCGGCGTGTAGTCGGCGATGTGGTCCTCGTCAAAGTAGATGAGCGGACGACGAGCGCGATAGTCGAGAAGGATGTCGTTGTCGAACTGCGCGATCACGGTGTGATCAAGCGTGTCGAGCAGGTAATCGCTGAGCTGCGAAACTGCGCCGCCGGCGTCCGCAAAACCGGTCAGCGCACCGACCAGCGGCAGGCCTTTTGGCACTGTGCTGAGGTCGGTGAAAATCTCGTAGAGACCCGATGGGTTGGGCATGAAACCACTCTAACCGCGGGCCTCGCGCGCGACCGGCTGCGTATGCATGCCCAGAGCGAACACGCGCGGCTAGCATTGCCGGATGACCGTGCCAGCCCTGTCCGTGACCACCGCAGCCCCAAGAGACATCGAAGTCGACGTGCTCGCGATCGGCGTGCGCAAGACGGAATCCGGCCCCGAGCTGTTGCTGGATGACGCAGCTCTCGCCCAGGCAATCGGCCCACTGGATGCGATCGGAATCACTGGTGGAGCCGACGAGGTTCGTCGGCTCCCGGCATCCGGAACCGCGGCGAAATCGATTGCGCTCGTCGGCATCGGCTCGACGCTTGGCGCGAACGAACTGCGCTACGCGGCGGGTTCCGCGGCGAGACAGTTGCGCGGCATCGCCTCCCTCGCGCTCGCCCTGCCTGTCGAGTCAGACGACGACCTTCTCGCGGTCCTCGAAGGTGGAGCGATTGGGGCGTACACGTATTCGGAGTTCCGCGCCGAGCCGCCGGAGGGTGCAAAGTTGCCCGCCGCGAGGGTTGCCGTCGTCGGCTCAAGCGAAAACGCGGACGCTCTCGTCACGAAGGCGACGATCGTCGCGACGGCCATGAACAGCGTGCGCGACCTGGTCAACGCTCCCCCGTCCCACCTCTTTCCCGAGTCGTTTGCGCAGGCAGCCCTCGAGCTTGCCGACGGCGTCAAGGTGAAATTGGACGTGCTCCGTGAGGCCGAACTTCTCGCCGGGGATTTCGGAGGAATCATCGGGGTCGGGCAGGGGTCCGTGCATCCGCCCCGCCTCGTCAAGGTGTCGTACCAGCCCAAGGGTGCGAAAAAGCACGTCGCGCTCGTCGGCAAGGGCATCACATTCGACTCTGGCGGCATCTCACTGAAGCCCGGCGCATCCATGGTGGGAATGAAATACGACATGACCGGCGCCGCCACCGTTCTCGCTGTGACGCTCGCGGCGGCAGAGCTGAAGCTTCCGATCAGGCTGACCGCCTGGCTGTGCATCGCCGAGAACATGCCGTCGGGCAACGCGATCAAGCCGAACGATATCCTGCGGATGAAGGGCGGGAAGACCGTCGAGGTTCTCAACACGGACGCAGAAGGCCGCTTGGTGCTGGCCGACGGCATCGTTGCGGCGAGCGAGGAAAACCCGGACGCGATCATCGATGTCGCAACGCTCACGGGTGCGCAACTGATCGCGCTGGGCAATCGCTACAGCGGAGTCATGGGCGACGAAGAACTCGTCGGCCAGGTGGTCGCCACGGCGAAGCGCGTCGGCGAAACCTTCTGGCCCATGCCTTTGCCCGCGGAAACGCGAGCCGTTCTGTCGTCGGATGTCGCGGACATCGCCAACTCCAAGCCCGGAGCCCCGGCGGCCGGGATGCTGGTTGGCGGAATGTTCATCTCGGAATTCGTCGGGTCCACCGGCGAAGGCGAGAACAAGAAGACGATCCCGTGGGCTCACATCGACATCGCTGGACCGTCTGACAACAAGGGCGGCGGGTACGGTTTCGTCGGCAAAGGACCAACCGGAGTGAGTGTTCGCGCACTGCTCGCGCTGGCCGAGGAATTTTCTGCGTAGTAGTAAGGTTTTTGAGGCGGGCGAAACCCTGCCCATTCGGCCGCTGACACATCCCGCCAGCCCGGCCGCGAGCACACGAGCTAGCACCAAGGAGCTACCCAAGTGTCTGAGCAGAACTTTGACATTGTTGTACTTGGCGCAGGCAGCGGTGGTTATGCCGCCGCGCTGCGCGCGAGCGAACTGGGATTCTCAGTCGCCCTTGTCGAGAAAGGCAAGGTGGGCGGCACGTGCCTCCATGTCGGCTGCATTCCGACGAAGGCTCTCCTGCACTCCGCCGAAGTTGCGGATGTCTCGCGAGAGTCCGCCAAGTACGGCGTGACCAACACTTTCGGCGGTATCGACATCGCTGCGGTCAAGGCGTACCGCGAAGGCATCGTCGCCAGCAAGTACAAGGGCCTTCAGGGACTGATCAAGGCGCGCGGCATCAACGTCATCGAGGGCGAAGGCAAGCTGACCTCCCCGACGACCGTCCAGGTCGGCGACATCACGCTGACGGGTAAGAACATCGTCCTCGCGACCGGCTCATACTCGCGCTCGTTGCCCGGTCTCGAAATCGGCGGCAAGGTCATCACGTCGGAGCAGGCACTCGAGCTCGACTTCGTGCCGAAGAAGGTCGTCGTGCTCGGTGGCGGCGTCATTGGCGTCGAGTTCTCGAGCGTGTGGAAGTCCTGGGGGGCTGAAGTTCAGATCGTGGAGGCGCTCCCCCACCTCGTTCCCAACGAAGACGAGACCGTCAGCAAGCAGTTCGAGCGCGCTTTCCGCAAGCGCGGCATCAACTTCAACCTCGGTGTGCGCTTCCAGAGCGTGACCCAGGATGACAACGGAGTCGTCGTGACTCTCGAAGATGGCACCACGTTCGACGGTGACCTTTTGCTGGTAGCGGTGGGTCGCGGACCGTCCACCTCGAACGTCGGTTACGAAGAGGTCGGCGTCACGATGGACCGCGGATTCGTCATCACGAACGAGCGCCTCGCCACCAACATCCCGAACGTCTATGCGGTTGGCGACATCGTTCCCGGCCTGCAGCTCGCGCACCGCGGATTCCAGCAGGGCATCTTCGTCGCAGAAGAGATCGCCGGACTGAACCCGATCGTCGTCGACGACATCAACATCCCGAAGGTCACCTACAGCGACCCGGAGGTTGCCTCGATCGGACTCTCCGAGGCGAATGCCATCGAGAAGCACGGTGCGGACAAGGTCAGCTCCTACGAGTTCAACCTCGCGGGCAACGGCAAGAGCCACATCATCGGCACGTCCGGTTCGATCAAGGTCGTTCGCGTCAACGACGGCCCTGTTGTCGGTGTGCACATGATCGGCGCTCGCGTCGGTGAGCTGATCAGCGAAGCCCAGCTCGCCGTGAACTGGGAGGCGTACCCGGAAGACATCGCGCCCCTCATCCACGCACACCCGACACAGAGTGAGGCGCTCGGCGAAGCGTTCCTCGCACTGGCCGGAAAGCCGCTGCACGCCATCTAGGCGTGAGCAGCGACCCCAGAACTAAGCTAGACACGCAGCATTCGGTAATAAGGAGCATCACTGATGAGCGAATCCGTCAACCTCCCGGCACTCGGCGAGAGTGTCACCGAGGGCACGGTAACCCGCTGGCTCAAGAACGTGGGAGACCGCGTCGAGGTTGACGAGCCACTGCTCGAAGTTTCGACCGACAAGGTCGACACCGAGATCCCATCACCCATCGCGGGTGTCATCGAGGCGATTCTCGTTGCCGAGGACGCCACGGTCGAGGTCGGAACACCACTCGTCACCATCGGTGACGGGTCGGGCGGAGGCGCCGCGGCGCCGGTCGAGGCCGCCCCGGCCGCCGAGGCTGCCCCGGTCGCTGAGGCTGCCCCGGCCGCTGAGGCTGCCCCGGCCGCTGAGCCCGTCGAAGCGCCCGTCGCCGAAGCACCAGCTCCCGAGCCGGTCGCCGAGGTTCCGTCGACGGATGCTCCCGCTCCAGAAGAGGCGACGCCTGCTGCTCCGGTGCCGCCGGCGCCCGCCGAAAACGTCGAGCCGGCTCCGGCCGAAGTCGCCGCGCCCGAGCCTGCGTCGGCCGCTGAACCAGCTCCCGCCGCAGCTGAGCCCGCCCAGGTCGCTGAGCCCGTCGAAGCGCCCACCGCAGCTCCCGCCATTGCGGCCAACGCGGCCTACGTCACCCCGATCGTTCGCAAACTCGCGCACGAGCAGGGTGTTGACCTCAGCTCCCTGACGGGAACGGGCGTCGGCGGCCGCATCCGCAAGCAGGATGTGCTCGCGGCATCCGCTCCCGTGCCCGTCAGCACGGCGGCCCCAGTCGCCAAGGAAGCCGCAGCGCTTGAGACCTCGCCGTTGCGCGGAACCACTGTTCCGATGTCGCGCCTGCGCAAGGTCATCGCCGAGCGCGCAGTTGTCTCCATGCAGAGTTCGGCCCAGCTGACGTCCGTCGTCGAGGTCGATGTGACTCGCGTCGCGAACTACCGCGATGAGGTCAAGGGCAAGTTCCTTGAATCGACCGGCGTGAAGCTGTCGTTCCTGCCGTTCTTCGCCCTGGCCGCTGCCGAGGCGCTTCGCGCTTACCCAATCGTCAACGCGACCATCGAAGGCGACTCGATCGTCTACCCGGACCACGAGCACCTCAGCATCGCCGTTGACACCGAGCGTGGCCTGCTGACTCCAGTTATCCGCAATGCGGGCGACCTCACTCTTGCCGACCTCGCGAAGGAAATCGCAGACCTCGCGACGCGTACTCGCGAGAACAAGCTGAAGCCAGACGAGCTGTCCGGCGGCACGTTCACGCTGACGAACACTGGATCGCGCGGCGCGCTGTTCGATACGCCTATCGTGTTCCTTCCGCAGTCCGCGATTCTCGGCACTGGCATCGTCGCGAAGAAGCCGGTCGTCGTCACCGACGGCGGACTCGACGCGATCGCGATCCGATCGATGGTCTACCTCGCCCTGTCATACGATCACCGCATCGTCGACGGCGCCGACGCAGCGCGCTTCCTGGTTGCAGTCAAGGACCGCCTCGAGAACGGCAGCTTCGAGGGCAACCTCGGCATCTAGCCTTCTCTCGGCCTAAGGCGTCGCCTGCTTGCCGCTCAGAAAGTCGCGTATTCGCCATCCGGCCTCCGTCTTGATCATCAGGACGGAGGCCGGATTGCTGTGCCCGCCAAGATCGAGAAGCACCGTGTCACCGAGTCGCTCGACGAGCTTTGGCTCGGCGCCGGTGATGATGGCGGATGACTCGGCTGTGCCACCCGCCTCCAACTGGCGAATCGCGGCCGCATCAGACAGATAGGCGCCCGATGATGCCTCGTCGACCTCGTCGAGGCACAGCACCGACAAGTCGCGCACGCACGTGTTCCGCGCCGCCAGAAGGAGCGGTAATGCCTCGAGCGGGTCGGCCGGCAGCGGTGTTTCGGTCGGGACCGGCATCGATGACGGGGTCGCAATTGACGCAGCGGCAGGCGGCGCTGCCGTTGAGCCTGATGGCACGAGTGACGTAGCAAGGATGAGCGCCAGCACGACTCCACCCGCAATGAACCAGTAACGCCTTCGCACGCCTTTGACCAGGCCGGCAACTCGCTCGCGGATCGCGGCAAGCGGGCTCCTCACCAGCAGCTCGTCGAGCCAGCCGGGAAGCCGCGCGGCTTCGGCCGCTTCGAGAGCCGCAGCAACCGCGCGGGTATGACTCACCTCCACCTGGCGCGTACCACTCGGCTCCGCCGGGCTGGCACGACTCACCTCCACGGCGCGCGACGGCAGTGCGTCAACCGGGGATCGGCCGAACTCGATCGGCTGTGGTTCGGCGAGTTCGAATAGTCGATGTTCGAGTTCGGACCCGAACTCGAAGCGATGCGGCTCGTTTCGCAGCCAGTCGAGGAGTCGACGGATGGCGGGAGCCGACGCATCCCGTGCCCGCTCCAGCACGACCATTGCGAGTTGGGCGAGGGCATCCCGATCAGCGTTTGCCCCGGGCTCCGAGTCGAGAATCGCAACCGAAGCGCCTCGCTTGAACAGTGCGGTGTGCCCAAAGCCCAGGATTACCGGCTGCCCGCTCGCCCCAAGATGCACGGTGGTCGCGCCAATTCGGGTGTGCGCAACACCGGCGGCATGGAGCAGCGGCAGAGTCGCACCGAGCGGTGCGAGCAGGGTCACCGCTTCCCCGAGCTCAAGAGTTTGCCGATCCCGGAGTAGCTGAGCGATGCTCCCTCGCGAAACCCGCTCGAGGATTGCGATGGGCAGCGGTCCGGCAGCGCTCGAAACATCGCGCAGGGAGACGACGTGCGGCGTGCTCAACCTCCCGAGCGCGTCGAGCTCGGTCCCTACATCCGCTCGACTGACGTGCGACTGGAAAACCTTGAGGACTACCGTGCCCGTCGACCCGGCCCCGAGGAACACGTCGGCTCGCGACCCACTCGCGATCCGGCGCACAATGCGGTAGCCAGCCAGCGTTGAGTCGATGCCCTGCGGTTCCGTCACCTGGCAATCGTGGCTTGAGCGTCCGGCGTCTAGTCGAAGCTCCGCGAAGTTGTGAGCGAACGCGCAACTGTATCGACTGTGTGGAAGATGTCGATCAGGCAGCTCGTGCCGGCAAGAGCGTGCGCCGCGCACGTCTCCGGCACGTGAGTTGTCTAGACTGAAAAACGTGGTCGACATCGTCGTCACGGGGCTAAGCGCCAACTCCGTGCCGTATCTCGACGCTCTGGACATGCAACGGCAGATTCACGCCGACGTTGTCGCAGGGCGGGCGCCTGACACTGTCCTCCTTCTCGAGCACCCTGCGGTGTACACCGCCGGTAAACGCACCGAGATCTTCGAACGCCCGGCAGATGGCACCCCTGTCATCGACGTGGATCGCGGCGGAAAGATCACCTGGCATGGCCCGGGCCAGCTCGTCGGATATCCGATCGTAAAGCTGCCCGATCCCATTGATGTGGTCGCCTACGTTCGCAGGCTCGAGGGCGTCATGATTGCCGTGCTCGCCGACCTCGGAATCGAGGCTGGCCGGGTTGAGGGTCGGTCTGGCGTGTGGCTGCGCGGCGACCAGCCGGGGGCGGACAAGATCGGAGCCATCGGCATCCGCGTCGCCGAAGGCGTCACCATGCACGGTTTCGCGCTGAACTGCTCAAACAGTTTCGACGCATACGACAAGATCATCGCTTGCGGAATCGCGGATGCCGGCGTCACCAGCATCTCGCGAGAACTCGGGCGAACCGTAACACCGGAGGACATCGTGCCCCTAGTCTCGGAGCACCTCGCGTGGTCCCTTCAATTCGACCGTGCAGGAGTGAGCGCGTGAGTCATCCCATCGAAGGGCGCAAATTGCTGCGCCTCGAAGTTCGCAATGCCGAAACACCGATCGAGCGCAAGCCGGAGTGGATTAAGACCACGGCCCGCATGGGTCCCGAGTACCAGCAGCTGCAGGCACTCGTGAAGGGTGAAGGACTCCACACCGTCTGCCAGGAAGCCGGATGTCCCAACATCTACGAGTGCTGGGAAGACCGCGAGGCCACCTTCCTCATTGGTGGATCGCAGTGCACGCGTCGCTGCGATTTCTGCCAGATCGACACCGGCAAGCCCGCCGACTATGACACGGACGAGCCCCGACGAGTCGCAGAGTCGGTCACACAGATGCGACTGCGCTACGCGACCGTGACCGGTGTTGCGCGCGACGACCTGCCGGACGAAGGGGCATGGCTTCACGCCGAGACGGTTCGCCAGATCCACGAGCAGAACCCGGGTACCGGAGTAGAGATCCTCGCGACAGACTTCTCCGGCAACCCTGACCTGCTTCGTGTGGTGTTCGAGTCGCGACCGGAGGTGTTCGCCCACAACGTCGAGACGGTGCCCCGAATCTTCAAGCGCATCCGACCGGCGTTCCGCTACGAACGATCGCTCGACGTCCTCACGCAGGCGCGCGACTACGGACTCATCACCAAATCGAACCTGATTCTCGGCATGGGAGAAGAGCGCTCGGAGATCAGCCAGGCGCTTCAGGACCTGCACGACGCTGGTACCGACATCATCACTGTGACCCAATACCTGCGCCCAACACCCCGCCACTTGCCTGTAGATCGCTGGGTTCGCCCGGAAGAGTTCCTCGAAATCAAGGCAGAAGCAGAGCAAATCGGATTCCTCGGAGTGCTGGCCGGGCCGCTCGTTCGATCGAGCTACCGCGCGGGCCGACTCTGGGCTCAGTCGATGGTCGCGAAGGGTCGCGAGATTCCGGAGCATCTCGCGCCGCTCGCGGACGCCAGTCTGGGGTTCGCGCAGGCGGTGTCCTGAGTGAATCGTAGAGCCCGTCGAAGGGCCGTATCCTAGACGGATGGCACGCAAGGACAAGCCCGTAAACCCGAACAAAGAACCGAACGCCGTGAAGCGGATGTTCGACGTTTTCCAGATGACCCGTCGCTACGACAGCAAGGTCGTCTGGTACATGCTCGGCGGTTTCCTGCTGCCCCTGGCCGCAGGGTTCGCACTCGGTTTCCTGCTTCCGGGCGCCAACCTGCTCTCCCAGATCGCGTACCCGATCGTCGGTGCGTTCGGTGGCGTGCTCGTGGCGATGATCATCCTCGGCCGTCGCGCCGAGCGCGCCGCGTACACGCAGATTGAGGGTCAGGCCGGAGCTGTCGGCGCAGTGCTCAAGAACTCCGTCCGTCGTGGCTGGCAGACAAGCGAGATGCCCATCGCGGTCAGCCCGCGCACGCAGGATGCCGTCTACCGCGCGGTCGGCAGGGGTGGTGTCGCCCTCATCGGTGAAGGCCCGAAGTCGCGTACGCAGAAGATGCTCGATGAGGAGCGCCGCACCGTCGTGCGGATTCTCCCCAACGTCCCAGTGACTCTCCTCTACGTCGGGCCCGACAGCGACTCCGTGCCGCTCTACAAGCTCGCCAGCAGGCTCGGCAAGATCAAGCCGGCGCTGCGCAAGGCGGAGGTTCTCGCGGTCAGCAACCGGCTCGACTCGCTGAAGAAGCCACCGGTCGGCATCCCCAAGGGCATGGACCCGAACCGGGTGCGCGCCCAGCGTCCGCGCTAACCCGCGCGGTCGCAGAGTTCATCGAGGCGGCCCTTCGACAATCTCAGGGACCGAGTCTCGCTAGCGGCGAACCAAAACCGTGCCGACCCACCGGTCGTGGAGGCCTCGCTGGTCCTGGTCGAAGATGACGGCGGGAATCACCAGCACGAGCAATATGGTGCGCACGAACGGACGCCACCAACCGAGGTAGCCAGGCACGATCGGAACGAGGCGCAGGCCGAAAATCAGATGCCCGACGCTGGCGTTAAGAAGCAGCAGGAAGACGACCTGACCGATGGCGAAGATTGTGAGGGTCGCGAAACCGTACACGTCCGGGCGGAAGAACGCGAACGAGATCAGGTAGCTGAGCCCCCAGTCGACCGCGATAGCGCCCAGCCGTCTCCCGATCCGCCCCACTGAACGGGGCCCGGATGCAGGGAGACCGAGGCGTTTGCCGGGCCACTCAGCAGCAGAACGCGACGCCTCAGACACTGAATGATTCTATGGGCACGCCCGTCTCGTAACATCGTGGAAACATTTGCGTCACTGTGGCGAAACTCCCTCCCCGTAACCTCATCTGAGGCTGCGATTGCAGTCTGCCCGTACCAAGCTCATTTGGAGTCGCCCACTAATGTTTAAGGATTCCTCAGAGGTACTGAAGTTCATCAAGGACGAAGACGTAAAGTTCCTTGACATCCGCTTCACTGACCTCCCCGGCGTGCAGCAGCACTTCAACATCCCCGCCTCAACCGTCGACGAGGAATTCTTCTCTGTCGGCCAGCTCTTCGACGGCTCCTCGATTCGTGGGTTCGCAAACATCCACGAGTCAGACATGCAGCTCATTCCGGATGTCACGACCGCCTACCTCGACCCCTTCCGTGTCGAGAAGACGCTCATCATGCTGTTCGACATCTACAACCCGCGCAACGGTGAGATCTACCACCGTGACCCGCGCCAGGTGGCCAAGAAGGCAGAGAAGTACCTCGCCTCCACCGGCATCGCGGACACCGCATTCTTCGCCCCTGAAGCCGAGTTCTACATCTTCGACGACGTTCGCTACGACGTGAAGCAGAACTCCAGCTTCTATTCGGTCGACTCCGACGAGGGCGCATGGAACTCGGGCCGTGTCGAAGAGGGCGGCAACCTCGCCAACAAGACCCCGTACAAGGGTGGCTATTTCCCGGTCAGCCCGGTCGACAAGCAGGCCGACCTCCGCGATGACATCAGCCTCAAGCTGATCGACGCAGGGCTCATCCTCGAGCGCGCCCACCACGAGGTCGGCACCGGCGGCCAGGCCGAGATCAACTACCGCTTCGACACCATGGTTCACGCGGCCGACGACCTCCTGAAGTTCAAGTACATCGTCAAGAACACGGCGCTCGAGTGGGGCAAGGCTGCGACGTTCATGCCGAAGCCGCTCTTCGGCGACAACGGTTCAGGCATGCACACGCACCAGTCGCTGTGGAACGGCTCGACTCCCCTGTTCTACGACGAGAGTGGCTACGGCGGACTCTCCGACATCGCTCGTTGGTACATCGGCGGCCTGCTCAAGCACGCTCCGGCTGTGCTCGCGTTCACCAACCCGACCCTCAACTCATACCGTCGCCTCGTGCCCGGCTTCGAGGCTCCGGTCAACCTGGTGTACTCGGCCGGTAACCGCTCCGCGTCGATCCGCATCCCGATCACCGGTACCAACCCGAAGGCGAAGCGCATCGAGTTCCGTGCGCCGGACGCATCCGGAAACCCGTACCTCGCCTTCGCTGCGCAGCTGATGGCTGGCCTCGACGGCATCAAGAACAAGATCGAGCCGCACGAGCCCGTCGACAAGGACCTCTACGAGCTCCCGCCCGAGGAAGCCAAGAACATCCCACAGGTTCCGGGATCGCTGGCCGAGGTGCTCAACGCGCTCGAGGCCGACCACGAGTTCCTGACCGCCGGTGGTGTATTCACCGAGGACCTGATCTCAACCTGGATCGCGTACAAGCGCGAGAAGGAGATCATCCCGGCATCGCAGCGTCCGCACCCGTTCGAGTACGAGCTGTACTTCTCGGTGTAACCAGTTTGTGCAACGACAATGGCCGTGCTCTTCTGGGCGCGGCCGTTGTCGTATTGCGGGCGGGTCGCGGGTGCGGTGGCGGGAGAAACTGTAACCCCGTCGTGGCGCGGCGGGAGAAACTGTCCCGCGGCCGGAGTTGTTACTCCCTCCGCCGGCGACTTTCCCCCGCCGGCGGGAGTTGTTTCTCCCGCCACCGCGAACGCAGAACGCCCACGGGGGTCCTAGTGCTTCAGCAGGTCCAGGTCGATCAGGCTCTGCGCAGTGGCAACGAGGGCATCCTCGTTCGAGCGCGGGTTCCAGCCGAGCACTCGCTTCGCCTTCGCGTTGCTCGCCTCCTTGACCCTCCCGAGGTTCGGTACGATCTCACGCAGTCGCGGAGTGACGAGAGCGAGCGCACGCACAAGGCCATTGGGCAGGACACGCTTCGGGACTCTGGATGCCGCGTCGCCCATGCGCTCGCGCAGAACATCTGCCATTTGCGGGAAACTCATGGCTGGCCCCGCAATCGCAAGGAACCGCTCACCCTTCGCCGCGGGGTTTGTCATCGCGCGAAGGTGGAGGTCGGCGACATCCCTTACGTCCACGAGCCCGAAAGACAGGTTCGGGATGCCCGGCATCGCGCCATCCATCAGGGCGATCGCGAGTTCGACAGAGGTCGAGACGTCCTTGCTGAGTGCCGGGCCGAGGATGCCGACCGGGTTCACGACCGCGAGCTCCAGCTTGCCGCCGTCGGTCTTCATGAAGTCCCAGGCGGCGCGCTCGGCCAGCGTCTTCGACTTGACGTATGGCGTGATGTTCGAAGCGGTGGGGTCGGTCCAGTCTTCCTCGGTGAACGGGCGACCGGG
Organism: Galbitalea sp.; assembly: GCA_036495225.1. GTDB lineage: Bacteria > Actinomycetota > Actinomycetes > Actinomycetales > Microbacteriaceae > Galbitalea. Next base: position 9,503 of record DASXNG010000074.1, on the reverse strand, counting down.
ATGCGCGTCGCTGTAGCCGATCGCCGCGAACGACGACGTGAGCACGACGCGTTTAACACCTGCATCACGTGCGGCCTTCAGAACTCGCAGAGCACCTTCGCGCGCCGGGATGATCACGTCGTCCTCATTCTTCGGCTGGGACGAAGGGAACGGGGATGCGACGTGCAGAACGTAGTCGGCGCCGGCGACGGCCTCCGCCCAGCCCGCATCATTGGTCAGATCGGCGGCGAAAAAGTCGATCGCTGCCTCGGGGTCGCCTCCCCCGCGATTGATCATCTCGCGCACGTCCGCTTCGCGGCTCAGGGACCGAACGGTCGTACGCACGCGGTAGCCCGCGGCGAGAAGCTGCAGGACGCAGTGCGCCCCAACAAAACCGGAACCGCCGGTCACCAGAACCACTTCGCCTGCCACGTGCCACTCCCTTGTTCGTTGCACCAATTCTGCCGGTCGACCGTGCCGCGCCGCCGCCACCGGTCACTTGCTGTTCGAAAATTCAGGAGATCCGTTGGGATCCGCAGTGTGCTCAATCCCCCGGTTGCCTCAATCCCCCAGTTACCTCGATCCCCCGTGTCCCGCGTCAGCCCGTCGCGGGGGGCGTAGCCGCGCTGGCGCCGTAGAAGCGGCGCTCGAAGACCTGGCGGGCGAGACGGGTGGTGCGCAGGTAGTCCTCCTCGAGTTGGGAGGCGGACCCGGGCGGGTACTCCAGCAGGCGGGCAACGCCCTCGAGTGCCTGCCGATCGGTCGGCAGCACGTCTGCGGTGCGCGCGGTCCAGACGGTCATGGCCGAACGGGCGCGAGATGCGATCAGCCAGGCGGCGCGCAGCCGCGAAGCATCCGACTCCGAGACGAGGCCTTCGGCGGCCGCAACGGAAAGTGCGCCGAGCGTGGATGTCGTGCGAAGACCTGGGATCCGCGCGGCGTTCTGCAACTGCAGCAGCTGCACGAACCACTCGATGTCGCTCAGCGATCCGCGCCCCAGCTTGAGGTGCCTCGCGGGGTCCGCTCCCTGCGGTAGTCGCTCCGACTCCACGCGCGCCTTAATCCGTTTGATCTCCCGCACGTCGTGCTCGCTGATCGCGGCCGGGTAGCGCACCTCGTCAGCGAGTGCCTCGAAGTCCGCAATGAGTGAAGCGTCACCGGCCACCCCCCGAGCCCGGAGCAGTGCCTGCGCCTCCCAGGTCAGCGACCAGCGCTCGTAGTACGCGCGATAGCTGTCGAGGGATCGGGTGATGGCGCCGTTCTTACCCTCGGGGCGCAGCCCGATGTCGAGGTCGAGCGGTAGACGCAGATCCTCGCTGAAGCGTTTGATCGTCTGCACGATCTGCTCCGACTTCGCCTGCGCCTCTTCTCCACTGATGCTCACTGCGCGATAGACATACATCACGTCGGCGTCAGATCCGAAGCCGAGTTCCTGGCCGCCGTAGCGACCCATCCCGATGATCGCGAACTCGAGTCCGCCGGCATCCTTTCGAGCGAGTTCGAGGACGCCGGCGAGGAACGCTGTCGTGATGTCGCTCAGCCCATTGCCGAGCTGGTTGATGTCCGTGACGCCCACGATCGCACCGAGCGCGAGCCGCAAAATCTCACGGCGTCGGGATGTCCGCAGCGCAAGCGCTGCCGCGTCAACATCCGGGGTGTGTCGCGCAATTGTCGCGCCGGTCTCTTCGAGCAGCGCTGAGAGAGCACGGGGCTCGAGTTCTTCCTCGTTCTCGAGCCAGGCGGCGCCGTCTGGGATGCGTTCGAGTAGAACACTGACAAACCGAGAGCCGGAGAGCACGCTCGTGAGCCGTTGGGCAGCGCCGGATGAGTCGCGCAGCATCCGAAGGAACCAGTAGGCCTCGCCGAGGTCGTCGCTCAGCCGACGGAAGGCGAGCAGGCCGTGATCCGGGTCTGCGCCTTCTGCGAACCAACCGAGCATGACCGGAAGCAGGGTGCGCTGGATGGTCGCACGTCGGGATACGCCGGCGGTGAGCGCTGCGATGTGGCGCAGGGCACCCGCGGGGTCGCGGAATCCGATCGCGGCGAGGCGCGCCTCGGCCTGTTCGCTGGAGAGTGTGAGCTCCGGGTCCGGCAGCGCGGCGACGGCGCTGAGTAGCGGACGGTAGAAGAGTCGCTCGTGCAGGCTGCGCACCTCGTGCTTGGTGTGTTGCCATGCAGCGAGCAACTCGTCCGCGTTGGCATAGAGCCCGGTCGCTCGGGCGAGAATTCGCACAGCCTCCGGGTCGCGCGGCATGAGGTGCGTTCTGCTCAATCGCGACAGTTGAAGCCGGTGCTCCATCAGGCGCAGAAAACGGTAATCGCGAGAAAACTCGGTCGCCTCGACCCTGCCGACGTAGCCCTGCGCCGCGAGTGCGACCAGCGCGCGGAGCGTCGACCGCTGCCGAACCTCCGGATCGCGCAAACCGTGCACGAGTTGGAGCAGCTGGATGGTGAATTCGACGTCGCGCAGGCCACCCGGCCCAAGCTTCAGCTGGATGTCTCGCTCGTCCGGCGGAATGTTCTCGGTGACGCGCTCCCGCATCCGCTGCACCGACTCGACGAAGTTTTCCCGTGCAGCGCTCGACCACACGAGGGGGCTGATCCCTGCGACGTATTGCTCGCCGAGTTCGAGATCGCCCGCCAGCGGACGAGCCTTGAGCAGCGCCTGGAACTCCCAGCTCTTCGCCCAACGCTCGTAGTACGCAAGATGCGACTCCAGGGTGCGCACGAGCGCACCATCCTTGCCTTCCGGCCTCAGGTTGGAGTCGACCTCCCACAGTTCCGGCTCCGACGCGAGCTCCTGGATGCCACGGGAGGTCTGCATCGCCAGCCGCGTTCCGATCTCAACGGCACGATCTGCGCTGAGGTCACCGGCCGGCTCGACCACGAAGATGACGTCGACGTCGCTCACATAGTTGAGCTCACGAGCACCCGCCTTGCCCATGCCGATGATCGAGAGCCTCGTGTTCGCGACATCCGCCTGGTCAAAGGGAACTGTGCGACGAGCGATGTCGAGCGAGGCATCCAGTGCAGCACCGGCAAGATCGGCGAGCATGCTGGTCACGTTCGAGACCGCCGAAAGCGGGTCCGGATTGGAGAGGTCCCACGCCGCAAGCTGCGTGAGGTGACGGCGGTAGCGGACGCGAAGCGCCGTGTACGCCGCGTCCCCGGTCAACCCCGCGACCGATTCGACAAGGTCTGACCTCAGGATGTCCGCTGCCGGAAGGTCAGTGAGAGGCGCCAGAAGTGACGCGAGTTCCGCCGGCCGCCTGAGCAGGAACTCGGCGATGCCCCGCGAGGCTCCAAGGACGCGGATCAGACGATCGGATGCTTCGTCGTCGACAAGAATCGCATCGAGCTCGCGCGGCGCGTGTTCCCGAAGTTCACCGAGCAGTCGCAGCGCCTGGTCGGCGTCCGCGGCGTGCGCGAAGTGCGGAATCAGGTTCTCCGGCACGGACTCGAGGAGGTGCGCGGTCGAGTCAAGCTCGGTGAACCCGAGTCTCGCCAGCTCAGTCAGCGTCGTCTGAGGCCGGATTTCTGCACTCATCGAATCACAGGATCTCTAGGTTGCTCTCCAGCTCCCACGGCGTGACCTGTGACCGGTATTCGTTCCACTCGCGCCGCTTGTTCAGCAGCACGAAGTTGAAGACCTGCTCCCCCAGAGTTTCGGCGACGAGCTCCGACTCCTCCATCAATGAAACAGCGTGGTCGAGGCTCGCGGGCAACTGGTTGTAGCCAAGCGCCTTGCGCTCGGCGTCGGTCAGCGTCCAGACGTTGTTCTCGGCCTCGGGCGGAAGCTCGTACCCCTCCTCGATGCCCTTGAGGCCGGCGGCCAGGAGCAGTGAGTATGCGAGGTACGGATTCGCGGCCGAGTCCATGGCGCGGTACTCGACGCGCGAACTCTGCCCCTTGTTCGGCTTGTACAGCGGCACGCGCACGAGCGCCGACCGGTTGTTGTGACCCCACGTGACGAAACTTGGCGCCTCGTCACCGCCCCACAGTCGCTTGTACGAGTTGACGAACTGGTTGGTCACCGCGGTAATCTCCGGCGCGTGCCTGAGCAGGCCGGCAACGAACTGGCGGCCGATCTTCGACAGCTGGTACTGGGCGCCCGCGTCGTAGAACGCGTTTACGTCGCCCTCGAAGAGGGACATGTGCGTGTGCATGCCGGATCCCGGATGTCCGGACAGCGGCTTCGGCATGAAGGTCGCATACACGCCCTGCTCGATCGCAACCTCTTTGATCACGGTGCGGAACGTCATGATGTTGTCGGCTGTCGTCAGGGCGTCGGCGTAACGAAGATCGATCTCGTTCTGCCCTGGGCCGGCCTCGTGGTGGCTGAACTCGACGGAGATACCGAGGTCCTCGAGCATCCTGACAGACCGACGACGGAAGTCGTGCGCGGTGCCGCCCGGCACATTGTCAAAGTAGCCAGCGGAGTCGACCGGCTCCGGGCCGCCGCTCTTGAACTTGCTCGACTTGAGCAGGTAGAACTCGACCTCTGGATGCGTGTAAAACGTGAATCCGCGCTCGCCGGCCTTCGCGAGAGTGCGCTTCAGCACGTTGCGCGGGTCCGCAACGGCGGGCTGGCCGTCTGGCGTTGTGATGTCACAGAACATGCGAGCGGTCGGATCGATCTCGCCACGCCACGGCAGAATCTGGAACGTTGTCGGGTCTGGGTGAGCGAGAACATCCGCCTCGTAGGCGCGCGTGAGGCCCTCGATGGCTGAGCCGTCGAATCCGAGACCCTCGGCGAACGCCCCTTCGACCTCGGCCGGTGCGATGGCAACCGACTTGAGCGTGCCGACAACGTCGGTGAACCACAGCCGAATGAACTTGATTCCACGCTCTTCGATTGTGCGAAGAACGAAGTCGCGCTGCTTGTCCACGGGGCTCCTCTAAACGCTGTTCTCGGGCCGAATCTCCCGCGCTATTAGGCTAGTGGCTATGCCCCGACTTCGCTTGGCACTCGCCCAGACGAACCCGATTCTCGGCGATCTGGCGGGCAACGCCACGCAGATATTCGAGGCCGCGAAGAAAGCCGCCGCCGCCGGCGCAGACATCCTGGCCGTTGGCGAAATGGCGCTGTCGGGATACCCCATCGAAGACCTCGCCGCTCGTCCCAGTTTTCTTCGTGAAGCGCACGCCGCGGTGCCGGAACTGGCCAAGCGCCTGTTGGACGGTGGGCTCGGCGATCTGGTTGTCGTTGTCGGCCATCCCGATGGCCCATTCGAGCCGCGGCTCACGGGCACCTCGAACGCACCGACGGCGATCGCGCAGAACCGTGCGAGCGTGCTGCAGCACGGTCACGTAAAGGCCCAATACGCGAAGCATCACCTGCCCAACTATTCGGTGTTCGACGAGTACCGCATTTTCATCCCCGGCGACGAGTTGCTCGTGCTGCGCATCAAAGGGGTGGATGTCGCCCTCATCATCTGCGAGGACCTTTGGCGAGACGGCGGCCCGGTCGCCCGCGTGCTCGAGGCCGATGCGGGGCTGCTTCTCGTCATCAACGCTTCGCCGTTCGAGCGCGATAAGGACGAGGTGCGACTTCCGCTGGTGACGCGCCGCGCAGTCGAGACGGACACGATCGTCGCCTACGTGAACATCGTTGGCGGCCAGGACGATCTCGTGTTTGACGGTGACAGCGTGGTGGTCGACGGCGCCGGCGCGATCCTGGCGCGAGCGCCTCAGTGGCGAACGCACCTTCTCGTCGTCGACCTGGACGTGGCCGAGGCCACACACGCAGCCCTGCCCGAGAACGTCACACGGGTCGTGCTGGCCGACGCCGCTCCGGCGCAACCGGTAGTGGCTCGGGATGTCGCCACCCCCGGCGACTATCGCGAGCAACTGTGGAACGCGCTCGTACTTGGACTTCGCGACTACGTGCAGAAGAACGGCTTCCCGTCGGTCGTGCTGGGAGTCTCCGGTGGCATCGATTCGGCCGTGTGCGCTGCGCTCGCAGCCGACGCGATCGGCGCAGACCGCGTGTACGGCGTGAGCATGCCGTCGCGCTACAGCTCCGACCACTCGATGTCGGATGCCGACCAGCTCGCCGAAAACATCGGCTTCCACTTCTCAACCGAGGCGATCGCGGGGCTCGTGCTCCCCATCGAAGACCAGCTGTCGCTCACCGGGACGGCAGCAGAGAACGTTCAGGCGCGGATCCGCGGCATCATCCTCATGGCGCTGTCGAACATGGCCGGACACCTGGTGCTGACAACCGGCAACAAGACCGAACTCTCGGTGGGCTACTCGACCATCTACGGCGACTCGGCTGGAGGTTTCGCGCCGATCAAGGACGTGCCGAAGCTGCTCGTCTGGGAGCTGGCGCGCTGGCGCAACTCGCTCGCCGCGTCTCGCGGTGAGGTACCGCCGATCCCCGTGAACTCGATCGAGAAGCCACCAAGCGCCGAGCTGCGCCCAGACCAAACCGATCAGGACACGCTGCCGCCGTACGAAATTCTCGACGGCATCCTCGACGCGTACGTCACTCGCAACCTCGGACGGTCGGATGTGGTCGCACTCGGTTACGACGAGGAGACCGTCGACTTCGTGACGCGTCTCGTTGATCGGTCCGAGTGGAAGCGGCGCCAGGGCGCCATCGGTCCCAAGATCAGCGGCATGGCCTTCGGTCGCGACCGCCGCCTGCCGATCACGTACCGGCCGAACCTTTAGTCGGTGGTTGAGTAGCGCGCTGCAGGCACGCGTAGCGAAACGGGCCTTCCCTTCCGAAGTACAAAGTGCAGCATGGACTGATCAGCAATGGCCCGGTTTCGCGGAGATTTGGACGTTTCGAGGTGCGACCGTGCGTAGGTGTTCGGTTGCGACAAAAGAGGTCGGGCGCCTGAACACAATTGCCCCAATGGCGCACGTTTACCAAGCCGGAAGCGTTTTGCCGTCGAAAACGGCCACACTCTGCGAAAAACCGGGCCATTGCTGATCAGTCCATGCTGCATTTTGGTTTTCGGAACACTCAACCCTGGTTTCGCTACGCGTGCCTGCGGCGCGCTACTCAACCAACCAAACTTCGCGACATGCGGATCAGTGGCAGACCCGTGTCGGCTCGAGCGGCGGTCCTGGAAGCTCGTCCGAGCGAAACTCGGTGCTGGCCACGGCATCCAGTCGCCCGCCGTCAAAGGCCAGGATGATGCGCCGCTCTCCAGCGCGGATGCGGTTCCCCCATCGCTCAGCGCGTGTCTCAACCGTCATCCGCTTGAGGTATTCGGCGGGCACCAGGTCGCGGTAGGCCGAGTTCCATGCATCCGTCTGGAAGAGCGCAATGTCGTCGATGTCATCGACGGTCGCGATCCTGAACTCGTGCACGAATCAAAGTCTGGCACCCGGCGATCGGTAGACTCGGGGCATGGCAGAGCAGTCAGCATCGGCGCCCAAGCGGGTGCGCACCCGTCACTTCCAGAACGCGAAGAAGAATGGGATCAAGATCACCGGCCTGACGAGCTACGACATGCTCACGGCATCCATCTTTGATGAGGCCGGCATCGACTTTCTGCTCGTCGGCGACTCTGCCGGCAACAACGTGTTTGGCCACGACACCACTCTGCCCGTGACGATCGACGAACTCATCCCGCTGACCCGTGCCGTCGCCGGCGCGGCCAAGCGCGCATTCGTCGTCGCGGACATGCCCTTCGGCTCCTACGAGACGGGGCCGGACGAAGCCCTGCACACGGCCTTTCGTTTCATGAAGGAGACCGGCGCCCACGCGGTCAAGCTCGAGGGCGGGGTTCGATCGGCCGAGCAGATTCGCCGCATAGTGTCTGCGGGCATCCCGGTCATGGCACACATCGGTTTCACTCCGCAGAGCGAGCACGGGCTTGGCGGCCACGTGATCCAGGGTCGCGGCGACCAGGTGACCGAGTTGCTCGCGGACGCCCACGCGGTCGAGGATGCCGGCGCCTTCGCGGTCGTGCTCGAGATGGTGCCGGCCGAGGCGGCGAAGAGGGTCACCGAGGAGCTCAACATTCCGACGATCAGCGTCGGCGCAGGCCCCCACACCGACGGCCAGCTGCTCGTCTGGACCGACTGGGCGGGCCTCACGACCGGCCGCATCCCCTCATTCGTCAAGCAGTACGCCAACCTGCGCAAGGTGCTCACGGATGCGGTCGACGCGTTCCGCGCGGACGTCGAGTCCGGCGAATTCCCGGGTGACAAGTACTCGTTCCACGACTGACACGAACACCTTCAAGGAGATCGCATGGAGCTAGTCCAGGTTGCACAGCACGTCGAGAACCTCGATCGCGCGGTCGCGTTCTATGAGGAGCTGCTCGGCAAGAAGGCCACGGCCGTCTACACGCCGCCCGGCATCGCGTTCTTCTTTCTGGATGGCACGCGGCTCAAGCTCGACCCGACGTCAGCCCCAAGCGAGCTCTATCTAGCCGTCGATGACGTCGAGTTCAGCGTGGACGAGTTGAAGCAACGCGGCGTCGAGATTCTCGAAGACGCCCACGTGATCTGGCAGCACACCGACGACACGCTAGGCCCGGCCGGACGCGACGAGTGGCTCGCGTTCATCCGCGACTCCGAGGGCAACCGGGTTGCGCTGGTGAGCTACTCGGACAGCGACCCGAGCGACTAGTTGTTCTTGTCTTCCTCGGCCCACTTTCGGGAGCGCTCTGCGATGATCTCTGGCGCCCTGGCCGCCTCCTCGCGGGTCTTGAACGGGCCATCCAGTTCACTCGCGAGCGACTGACGGCCTTCTTCGACCTCACCGGTCTTGATGTTGTAGAACCACTCGGTCAACGCCTGCTCCTATGGTCACGGTAAAATCGATACTATGCCTCGGGATTCCAGCGGTCACCTCGTTCCCGGGCGTATCACCCCGCAGTTGCGCGTTCCCAGCCACATCCCGAAGCCGGAGTACGTCGGCAGGCCTGGCCCGCGCGACTACGAAGGGGACGACATCTATGACGCCGAAGGGATCGAACTCATTCGAGCCTCCGGAAAGATCGCAGCCGGCGCCGTCGAAGCCGTTGGTCTCGCCATCCGCCCGGGCGTGACGACCAACGAGCTGGACCGCATCGGACACGAGTTCATCACCGAGCAGGATGCATACCCCTCGACGCTGGGCTACCGGGGTTACCCGAAATCGGTGTGCACGTCGATCAACGAAGTCATCTGCCACGGAATCCCCGACAACACTGAACTCCTCGACGGCGACATCATCAACATCGACATCACGGCGTACAAGAACGGCGTGCACGGCGACCTGAGCAAGACGTTCATCGTCGGCCGCGCCAGCCAGCAAGCGACCGACCTGGTCGAACGCACGCGCGAAGCGATGAACCGTGGCATCAAGGCGGTCGCACCCGGTCGTGCGATCAACGTCATCGGACGCGCTATCGAGTCATACGCCAAGAGGTTCGGCTACGGCGTTGTGCGCGACTTCACCGGTCACGGAGTTGGAGAATCGTTTCACTCGGGTCTCGTCATCCCGCACTACGACGCCGCCCCGAACTTTGCGCAGACGATGGAGGTCGGCATGGTCTTCACGATCGAACCGATGC
>DASXNG010000073.1:0-8935 GCA_036495225.1 Galbitalea sp. | reverse complement strand
GTCATCGCAACCCAGAACCCGATCGAGCAGGCGGGCACCTACCGTCTGCCGGAAGCCCAACTCGACCGATTCATCATGAAGGCGTCGATCGGGTACCCGGACCACGCGTCGACCCTGCGCATCCTGGAGGGATCGACGACGAAGGCGCACGAGATCACGGTGCCCAAGATTGTCACGGCCAAAGTGGTGCGCGACCTCGCCCAGCAGGCCAGAACCGTTCACGTTGACCCCTCGATCAACGACTATGTATCGCGCCTGGTCGACGGCACGCGTTCGGCGATCGAGGTGCGTCTCGGCGTGAGCGTTCGTGGCGCGCTGGCACTCATTCGCACCGCCAAAACCCTCGCGGCCGCCAGTGGTCGCCACTACGTCATACCGGATGACGTCAAGGTGCTCGCCGAGCCCGTGCTCGCGCACCGTCTGCTGCTCGACCCGGAGGCCGAATTCGATGGCGTCACGACCTCGAGCGTCATCGGCCAGCTCCTCATCGAGACAGCGCCCCCAAGCGATCGGCAAGCCGTGTGACCGACAGGAGCGAAGCGTCGCGATCGGTTCGGAACCCGACGCGAGCCCAAAACCCCGGCGCACTGTCCCAGGGCGCACACCGTTTCGACCAGTCCTCGTCGACGTCGACCGAGGGCTTGACGAACGCGCGTACCCGAATCGTCGGGACACGCACTGGTCTGTTCGCCGACCTCGTCGTCGCGGTCGTTCGCCTCGCGGGAACGATGTGGCGCGGCATCCGCCAAGTGGCCGGCCGCGTCGGTTCCGTGGTGACGCCGCTCGGCTGGTGGCTCGCGGCGCTCGTGCCGCTCGCATTCATCTTCGGGTATGCGCTCGGCTGGCTGGAGCTGGTGACGTTCGCCTGGGCGGCGGTCGTGCTCATCGTGATTGCCGCCATCTACCTGGTCGGACGAAATCCACTCTCGATCGAACTGCGCGTAGCGCACTCTCGCGTCGTCGTCGGGGAGACCGCGACCGGGCGCGTCATGGTTCACAATCCGCGGCCGCGACGAGTTCTCGGCGCATCCATCGAGGTTCCGGTCGGCAGCGGACTGGCGGCCGTCACGATGCCCAGCCTGCGGCGCGACGGCAGATTCGTTCACGAGTTTCCGATTCCCACAGCCCACCGCGGGATCATCGAGGTCGGCCCGGTGCGCACGATCAGGGCAGACCCGATTGGCCTGGTCCGCCGCGAGCTGGTGTGGACAGAGGCCACCGAGCTGTTCGTGCATCCGCGCACCATCGCCATTCCCTCCACGAGCACGGGGTTCGTGCACGACCTGGAAGGCAGCGCAACTCGCGATCTGACCAACAGCGACGTGTCATTCCACGCCCTGCGCGAGTATCAACCCGGTGACGAGCGCCGATACATCCACTGGAAGTCGACCGCCAAAACCGGAACGTACATGGTGCGGCAGTTCGAGGAGACCAGGCGAAGCCACATCGTGATCGCGCAGAGCCTCGCGCGCTCCGACTACGCAAACGACGACGAGTTCGAGATGGGCGTGAGCGTCACCGGATCGCTCGGCGTTCGAGCGATTCGGGATGCCCGCAACCTCTCCGTCGTCGTCAGCGAAACGACCCCCGACTTCGCCAAACGCAAACTCCTGGCCGTCCGACCGCTGTCGACTCTCACGAGAGCCCGTCTGCTCGACGACCTCGCCCTCGTCGAGAGTGCGGACAACGCGCTCGCAATCACGGATGTCGCGCGCGTGGCGGCAGAGCAGGTCGCCGGCATCTCTGTCGCGTTCCTGGTCTGCGGTTCCGGCGCTACGCCGAGCGAGTTGCGAGCGGCGTCGACAAAGTTCCCGGTCGGCGTCGAAGTTGTCGCGATCATCTGCGATCCCGACAGCATCCCTGGGCTGCGCCGGGTGGCCGGTCTCAGCGTGCTCACGATCGGCTACCTCGAGGACCTGCAGCGCTCACTCGCCCGATCGGCGGCGGCCTGATGAAGGCGCAACTGAGCCCAGGATTCGCGATCATCAACACGGTGTTGCTGTGGGTCGCGACAGGAATAGCTGCGACCACGCTGTGGCCCGTCTACCGCGACTCGGCGTTCATCGTCATGATTGTCGTGACAACCGTCCTTGGGTCGGCGATCGCCATCCTCGGGGCCATATTCCGGTGGTCGGCGCCGATCGTTCTCGGAGTCACGGTCGTCACCTTCCTCGCCTTCGGTGTGCCTCTTGCGGTGCCCAGCGAGGCGACATCCACCATCCTTCCGACCGGCCCGGCACTCGTCGACCTGATTTCCGGGGTCGCGCTCGGCTGGAAACAGCTGCTTACGATCACCCTTCCCGTCGGGCAGTACCAGGCCCTCATGGTGCCGTTCTACGCGCTCACGCTCGTTCTGACCGTCATCGCCCTCTCCATTGCGCTCCGATCCAGGCGCGGTGATCTCGCCGTGCTCGGTCCGGTCATCCTGTTCCTGACCGGCATCGCGTTCGGCGCGGAGCAGGCGCAGTGGCCCATCGCGCTGACGCTCGCCTTGCTTGCGACGACCCTGCTGTGGATCGTGTGGCGCAGGTGGCATCGGAGGCGCCTAGCCATCCGGCTTCTCGTGACTCAGGCGAGGGATGACACCTCCGCACCGATTGAGCTTGGGGCTGACACGCGATTCGTCGGCCTCCGCACGCTCGTCGCCGCGCTGCTCATCCTTGCGCTCGCTGGCACGACCGCTGTCGCCGCCGCCGCCGTCGTTGCGCCCGCGAGTGAACGAGCCGTGTTGCGCACCGTCACGACACAGCCATTCGAGCCTCGTGACTACGTGAGCCCGCTCAGCGGCTTCCGCACGTACTGGCAACAGCCCAAGACAGACGACGTTCTTTTGACGGTGCGCGGGTTGCCCGCCGGCGCACGCATCCGCGTCGCCACGATGGACACGTACGACGGCATCGTGTACTCCGTCGGGAGTGCTGAGGTCAACGCCGCATCCGGGTCATTCACGCGGGTGCCCTACCTCTTTGACCAGAGTGGTGTGCGCGGAAAGAAGGTTTCGCTTCAGATCGGCGTGCAGAACTACACGGGGGTCTGGCTGCCAACCGTCGGCGACTTCGAGCAAGTGAGCTTCGCCGGACCGGATGCCACCGCATTGCGCGACGGCTTTTTCTACAACGACACGACCGGTACCGCAGCGGATGTGGCGAAACTCGGGCCGGGCGACGGCTACACGCTCGACACCGTGGTGCCCGATCAGCCAAGCCTCGACGCCCTCTCCCGGGTTGACGCGGGTCCGGCACAGATCCCGCCGCTGACCGTTCTTCCGGCGGAACTGAGCTCAGTGCTCAACACCTACGTCGCCGGTGCGGATACGCCCGGGGCGAGACTCGTCGCCATGATCAAGGCGCTGCGGGCGAACGGGTACGTCAGTCACGGAATTGGAAAGGAAGCCCCGAGCCGATCGGGCCACGCTGTGGACCGCATCAACGAACTGCTCACCGACCAGCGAATGATCGGCGACGCCGAGCAGTACTCGGTGACGGCGGCCCTGATGGCCAGGGAGCTCGGTTTCCCCGCAAGAGTCGTCATGGGCTTCGTGCCGGAAACCACGGGCGCGGGAACGAGCGAAATCAAGGGCAAGGATGTCTCGGCCTGGATCGAAGTCGACACGGCACAGTACGGGTGGGTGACCGTCGACCCCAACCCGCCGGTGCGCCCCATCCCAGCTGTACCGCCGAAAAACCCGAACGAGGTCGCGCGTCCCCAGACGATCGTGCCGCCACCCGTGCAGCTGCCCAATCCGCCCGACCCACAGCCGATTCCTGACACCAAGCAGCACGGCGCACCCGCGCCGAACGCGTTCCTCGCGGCGCTTCTCGTCGTGCTCCAGGTGACCGGGTGGGTCTTCCTCGCCCTCCTCATTCTCTTGTCGCCGTTTCTCGTCATCCTCGGCGTGAAAATGCGCAGAAGGAGGATGCGACGTCGTGCGCCCACCGCGACCGCGCAGATCAGCGGCGGGTGGCGAGAATTCGAAGACAGCGTTCTCGATCACGGTTTCGAGCCGCCGCTAGCCGCAACGCGAAGCGAAGTCGCGGATACCGTCGGTGGCACGCGGCCGGGCATTCTCGCGGCGGTCGCGGACCGCGCGACGTTTGGTCCCGACGAGCCGGACGCACAACAGGTCGAACTGGTCTGGCGTTCCGTCGCTGAGCTTGAGACAGCCCTCGGGCGTGACAAAACCCGATGGCAGCGGCTTCGCGCGAGGCTGTCCGTGCGGTCCCTGCGAGGAATTTCGGCTCGCGGTTATAGTGTCAGCTACTTGTTCAAGCCAAACCAGCTCAAACCGAAGGGGACCTCCTCGTGAAGTGCGACGCGTGTGGCACCGAGCTTCCGCACGGGGCCATGTTTTGCGGGGAGTGCGGTCGCGCCGTCGGTGCGCGGACGGCGGTCACGCGGCATCCTGATAGCGGAATGCCGATCGTCGCGCCCGCGCCCCAGCCGCAGGGCGCACGCGACACGCTGATTCTCGAGCCTGTGGACCTGCAGTATGCCTCCAACCCGACGCCGGCGGACTTCGTCGCAGACCCGGTCGAGCAGGAAGACGCACCCGCTCTCGAGAACGACCTTTCGCCGGCACTGATCGCCGAGGACGATGCCGGCGACATCGAGGACGCGCCCGTCGAAACTTCCGGTGGGCTACCGGTGACAGCTCCCGCAAAGTCACCACTTCCGACCTTCCCGTGGGGCAACAGAGGCTCGGAGATCTTCCTGGACTCCGACGAACTCGAGCAGACCCTGATCGTGCCAAGGCGTGAGGCTGGCGAGCGCTTCGTGCTTCAGTTTTCGACCGGCGAGAGCGTGACCGTGTTCGGTTCCGGGCTACTCGGACGAAATCCGTCGCCGCAACCCGGCGAGTACTTCGACCAGTTGGTCGCCATCTCGGACCCGGGCAAGTCGGTGTCGAAGACGCATCTCGAGTTCGGCCAGGAGGCCGGCGCATTCTGGGTGAGCGACCGCTACTCGGGCAACGGATCAGTGGTGAGAGAACCGGAGTCGAGCCCGAAGCGATTGACTGCTGGCAAGCGGTACCGAATCGTTCGGGGGACTCGCGTAGACATAGGGGAACAGTTCTTCGTCGTGAGCTAGACGCCTGTGCATGCTTTCGGACGGCAGCCACCTGATGGTGCTTGGGTCGTCAGGTGCACACCACCAGAGCTCCCGAGACGCGGGTATCGGTCCCTGCGCCTCGGCCGCCCGTACTCCCGCCACGCCACCGACTGCCTGTGCTCGCGACGATCGCACCGATAGTCGCCTCGATCGCGCTGTTTCTGCTCACGGGGTCGAGCTTCGCGCTCATCTTCGCGGCCCTCGGTCCGATCATTGCCGTGGCCGCGGCTGCCGACTCGTGGTTGCAGCGTCGGCGCGCGCTGCGGCGCGAAAGCGCCCGATTCGAGGCGGATGCGCGGTCGACGATCGACCATCTGGAACGCGTCCACGATGCAGAGCGGGCCGAGCTTCTTCGCCGGTTGCCGTCGATCGACCTGCTTGCGAGCGATCTTGAGCGGAGCCCAACGCGGTGGCGAAGCACCCTCTCCGATGAGCTCATACTCCGCGTGGGGACGACGACGCTCGCCAGCAGCGTCCGCTACGCGGCGACGGAGGCTGCGGACCCCGCACAGCAGGGAATCGCCGAGCGAATCGAGGAGCTGCGACAGCGTGCCGCGAGACTCACCGATGCCCCGATCGCGCTCGAGCTCTCCGGAGGTGTCGGCATCGCCGGCCCACGCGCTGTTGCGCTCGCGGTGGCACGCGCAATCGTGCTCCAGTTGGCTCATGCCGTCACACCCGCAACTACGAAGATCGAGGTACCCGCCGGGGGAGAGTGGTCGTGGGCACACAGCCTGCCCGGCGCGCTGCAGGTCGCCCAAACAGATTCCGTGCGATTCGTCGAGGGCAATCGATCTCTACTTGTCGCCGTCGTGCCGGACGGCACACCTCTGCCGCGCGGAACACAGCTACCCGTGACGATCGCCGGCGACGCGACCGCTCACGCTGCCAGTCAGAGTGCACAGTTGGAGTTCGACCCCGACTTGGTCGGCGAGGAAACCGCGGTTGCGACCGCGGCGGCCCTTGCATCGCTCGCCGTTTGCGAAGGGGTGCGGTTCGCGCAGCCAAGCGTGCTCGCGGAGACGGTTGAGTTGGCGTCGCTTCCGCAGTCGTCAGTCAGCGGATTGTCGGCGTTCGTCGGAACGTACGAAGGCGGAAATTTCCCGCTCGATCTCGCCGCAGACGGACCGCATGCCGTCGTCGGCGGAACGACCGGCAGCGGAAAGAGTGAACTGCTGGTCACCTGGGTGCTCGCCATGGCCGCGACCCGAAGCCCGGCGGAGGTGAGTTTTCTCTTTGTCGATTTCAAGGGAGGAGCGGCATTCGAAACACTCCGCAGGCTGCCGCACTGCGTCGGCGTGATCACCGACCTCGACGCAGAGCAGTCGCATCGCGCGATCAGCAGCCTCTCGGCGGAACTTCGTGCTCGGGAGCGCAGCCTCGCCGCGCGCGGCCTCCGATCGATTGACGACAGCGACGGACATCCACCGTTCCCCCGACTCGTCGTAGTCGTCGATGAGTACGCAGCCCTGCTGGAGGCCCACGACGGTCTCAACACGGTCATGGCGGACATCGCTGCGAGGGGCAGGTCGCTTGGGCTGCACCTCATCCTCTGCACCCAGCGGCCAGCGGGTGTCGTACGTGACAGCATCCTCGCCAACTGCGCACTTCGTGTCTCCCTGCGGGTGCACTCCGCCGCGGACAGCGTCGCTCTACTCGGGACGGATGCCGCGGCTCACCTCCCGGCCCGACCGCCGGGCCGGGCGCTCGCCAGCCCGGCCGGCGCTGCCCCGACCACGTTTCAGGTCGCCCTCGCGCGTGAGTCGGATATCGACCTTGTGGTGGAGCGATGGGCGGAGGCACCGACGCCAAGACCACCGTGGCGGCCGCCCCTGCCAGACCGGGTCGTGTTCGATGCCGCTCGACTCGAAGTCGTCGGCGCCGACATCCCGTTCGCGCTCGTCGACCTGCCCGGCGAACAACGTCGCGCCGTGGCGCGCTATCGCCCGTCCGAGCACGGATCGCTTCTCGTTGTCGGCGCGGGTGGGTCCGGCAAGTCGGCGCTGCTCGCGACGCTCGCCGCCGTGCCATCAGAGCTCGTCGTCGAACAGGTCGGAAGCGACCTTCCACGGTTGTGGGACGCGCTCTGCGCCGAACCGACGGGTCGCGTGTTGCTCGTCGACGATCTCGATGCCGTGATCGCCGCCTGCCCGGATGACTACCAGGGGACGCTTCTCGACCTGCTTGCGCGTGCGTTGAGGGAAGGTCCGGCTCGCGGCACCTATGCCGTCATCACCGCCCAGCGGGTCAGCGGCGGAATGCACGCGATCGCCTCGCTGTGCGGATCGACGCTCACCCTCAGAATGCCGAACCGGCAGGAACACGTGCTCGCGGGCGGTGAGCCAGCGGAGTTCCTCGGCGCTGGTGCGCCCGGAGCCGGTCACTGGCGCGGCAATCGCGTCCAGGTCTTCGACACCGTGGTCTCGCCCGTTGTCACCAGTCCGGTGACCGCATCGATGATCGATCCCTCGACAGCGATCGTCGCGGTCGTCTCGACCCGCCCGGATGAGTGTGCGATTTTGGTCCGACGCCTTGCGCCAGAGCGTCGGGTGACGCTGCTCGAACCCGGATTTGGCGCTCCGGTTCCGGCGGAGACTCATGTGAGCGTTGGGGATGTGCCAGACATCCTGATTGCGGATCCGGACGTGTGGCAGTCGCAGTGGAGCCTGTTCGGGTCGCTGCGACGCAGCTCGCAACTCGTGTTTGACGGATGCACCGTCGCCGAGTTCCGCGCGCTCACGAGATCCCGGGCGCTGCCTCCACCGTTCCCGCGAGCGGACCGGCCACTGTGGCTGCTCGAGCCGGACGGGACGTTGGCCCGAGCCCGCTGGCGGGACCCAGGCGACGCCTAGGCCAGCGCGACCTCCAGCTTTTCGTGCTCCAGCCCGTGGGCCTTAGCGACCGGCTCGTTTGTCACGTGACCGCCGTGAACGTTCAGCCCCAGCGCGAGAGAGGCATCCGAGCGCAGGGCGTCGCGCCAACCGAGGTTCGCGATCGCGCGCACATAGGGCATGGTCGCATTGGTGAGCGCGTAGGTCGAAGTATTGGCGACCGCTCCCGGCATGTTTGCAACGCAGTAAAACAGTGAACCGTGGACGACGAAGGTCGGGTCGGCGTGCGTTGTCGGATGCGAGTCTTCGAAACATCCACCCTGGTCGATGGCGATGTCGACCAAAACGCTGCCCGGCTTCATTCGGGAGACCAGTTCGTTGCTGACGAGTTTCGGCGCCTTCGCGCCAGGCACGAGCACCGAGCCGATGACCATGTCGGCGCGAACCACCGCGCGGTCGATTTCGAAGGAGTTCGACGCGATCGTGCGAACTCGGCCGGCATAGAGGGCATCGAGTTCGCGCAGTCGCTGGATGTTGGTGTCGAGGACTGTCACATCCGCGCCGAGCCCGACCGCTACCGACACCGCGTTGGTGCCGGCGACGCCGCCGCCGAGAACGACGACGCTGGCTGGATACGTGCCAGGTACCCCAGGGACGAGCAGACCGGGGCCGCCGTTCGGACGAAGCATCGCGTTTGCCCCCACGATCGGCGCGAGACGACCAGCGACCTCACTCATGGGTGCGAGCAGTGGCAACGAACGACTCGGCAACTGCACGGTCTCGTAGGCGATCGCGGTGATGCCCGAGTCAAGCAGCGCGCGAGTGAGCGCCGGTTCGGCAGCGAGATGCAGATAGGTGAACAGCACGAGGTCGTCGCGGAAGTAGCCGTACTCGCTCGCGATCGGCTCCTTGACCTTCAGCAGCAGCTCGCTGCGCGCCCACACCGCGGCCGCGTCCGGGAGCACGCTGGCGCCGGCCCGGGTGTAGTCGATATC
>DASXNG010000072.1:0-2425 GCA_036495225.1 Galbitalea sp. | reverse complement strand
GTCGGCGACAAAGTGACGATCAGCTGGCTGGACAGCCAGGGCGGCCAGCACACCAGCACCGTTACGCTCGTCGCGGGTCCGGCTGCCTGACCCGTGCCTCCACTGGACTGCGTTTGTAGTCTGGAGGGGTGAGGCGAAGGGGCGTTGCAGCGGTTCTCGGCCAGGCGCTCTGCGCGCTGGCCGTCACCGCAGTTCTGGCCGGGTGCGCGACATCCGCCCCTCCACCACCGCGCGGTATCACCGCCGCCCAGCGGGTTGCGGCGACCAGGGCCGACCTCGAGATGCGGTGGGAGCAGGTCGAACCGGGAAACCCGAGCTACCCGCGGCCCGTCGTTGCGATCGTGAAGTACACCAACTATCTCGACGCCGGGCCGCTTCAGACCGAATGTATGCACGAGGCCGGCTATCCCCATGTCGTCTGGAGTCTCGGTGGTGGACTCGTCGACACCGACGTGCACCCCATCGACCGTTTTCCGGTCGAGGTCGCCATCTACATCTGCGAGGCCAAGTATCCGCAGGACCCGCTCGAACTCGGCTACCTGAGTGACGCGCAGGAGGAATTCCTCTACACCTACTGGGGCCAGGAGACCGTGCCGTGCATGCGTGCGCACGGCGCGATCGTTGCGAATCTCCCGCCGGTCGGCGAGTTCGGCGAGGGCTACGAGAACGTCGGGGCGCTGAACCCGTTCACGCACGCGCGACTGCCGAAGGGCGTATCGCAGCCCGTTCTGCTGGCACAATGCCCGCCATACCCGGGCGAACTTTATGCGAAATCTGAATAGCTGAAATCGTGCGCGGACGACCGTTTTCGCCATGCACGCATCAAAGCTGCTTCGGATTGCTCGCCTAACTGAGTCGGCGCCGACGGAATTCGTCGCGTGGTGCTTGTCTCGCTACTTGCTAGGCTGCTAACGTCTGCCTACGCCGCAATGGCGCCTAGCTATCAGGGAGATGCGCATGACGAAGGTCGACCCCGTTCGCGAAGAGCACCACGAGCTTCGAGCCGACGGCATAACAGCGGCTGGTTCGATCGTGATGGCGGTTGCCGGGAGTGCGCCCGCCTACTCGATCGCTGGCACCACTGCCATCATCATCGCGGCTGCGGGACTCGCGAGCCCGGCAGCACTTCTGTGGTGCGGTATTCCCATGCTCGGCATTGCGTGGGCCTTCGCCTACCTCGGTCGCGCTGACGTCAATGCGGGCGCTTCATACTCCTGGGCGGGCAGGGCGCTGCATCCGATTGTCGGCTTCCTGGCCGGTTGGGCAGTTGTGGTGTCCGCGACCATCTTCATGGTCGCAGGAGCGCTGCCAGCAGGCTCGGCAACCGTCGCCCTCTTCGACGCGAAGGCGGCAGACAACACCGCCCTCGTGACTCTGGTCGGCGCCATCTGGTTCCTCGTGATGGCCGCCGCCGTGCTGTTCGGCGTGAAGTTCACCGCCCGCGCGCAGTGGGTCATGACATCCATCGAGGTCGCCTTGCTGATCATCTTCGGCATCCTCGCGATCATCGCCGCGTCCTCCGGTCATCATGCCGGTCCTTCCTTCGACTGGAGCTGGCTGGGCTTCAGCCACTTCGGTGGCGTCGGTGGGTTCGTGGCAGCTGCGTTGATTGCCGCTTTCTACTACTGGGGATGGGATGTCGCATCCAACCTCGGCGAGGAAACCAAGAACGGCAAGAAGTGGGCGGGCCGCGGCGGCATCATCGGCGTGATCATCGTCTTCCTGCTCTTCGAGGTGTTCACCATCTGCGTGCAGGTTCTGCTGCCCGCGAGTTCCATCAAGGACAATCCCAACATCCTGACCACGCTCGGTGACTACCTGTGGCCCGGCATCGGCGGCAAGATCCTGATCGTCGCCGTCGCGCTTTCCACCATCGCAACGCTTGAGACCACGCTCATCCAGGTGACCCGCACGCTCTTCGCCATGGGTCGCGACCACACCATCCCGCTGATCTTCGGACGCGCACACCCGAAGTGGCGTACGCCGGCCTTCGCCACCCTCGTCGTCACCGGCGTCTCGATCATCCTGTTTGTCGGATCGAACTTCATCGGGTCGGTCGGCCAGATCCTGTCCGCAGCCGTCTCGTCGATCGGCATCCAGATCGCGTTCTACTACGCGCTCGCCGCAATCGCTGTCATCGTCGCCTACCGCAAGATCCTGTTCAAGTCGGTGAAGAACTTCATCTTCATCGCGCTGTGGCCGGGACTAGGTGCCCTCTTCATGGTCTTCCTGTTCGTCGAGGCAATTCCGGCGGACAGCGGCGACCCCCTGGTCATCTGGATCGGGTTCGGTGCGCTCGCGATCGGATTCATCCCGATCGCGCTGTTTTGGCGCAAGGGTCGCAGGTACTACGGCAGGCGTCCGCTCGAGCTTCCCGACGAGCTAGTCACCAGCCAGATCGACATCTCGGCAAACGACCCGCGCG
>DASXNG010000071.1:0-4070 GCA_036495225.1 Galbitalea sp. | reverse complement strand
ACGCAGACCCATCCGGCTCTATGACGCGGTCGACCGGCAGCCGATTAGACACGACGACAAATTCATATCCGCCAGTTGTCATTGCCTCGCCCCATAGGTGAAACCCGTCGTAATGACGTTATCAGCCGCTCAGCGGCCGTTCTCCCGGTGGACATTCAGCGTTCAGACACGCTGGTTAGTTTGAGAATCGATGATTCGCATCGGCATGAGCACGTCCTGCGTCTTCCCGCTGCCTCTTGAAGAGGCCTTCCGTGTCGCCCGCATCACGGGCTTCGACGGCGTCGAGATCATGGTCACGGGCGACAAACTCACTCAGGATGCCGCAAATCTCACCGAGCTTTCGCGCAGCTACGGCATCCCGATCCTGTCAATCCACGCTCCCGTCCTGCTTGCGACCCAATTCGTCTGGGGCACAAGTCCGCGCAGGAAACTCGAGAAGTCTGCCGAGCTGGCTCGGGATGTCGGCGCCTCCACGGTTGTCGTGCATCCGCCGTTCAGATGGCAGAAGTCGTACGCGCGCGACTTCGAGACCCACGTTGGCGCCACCGCGAAGGCGTACAAGGTCGAGGTTGCGGTCGAGAACATGTTCAGCTGGACCATCAACGACCGCAACATCCGCGCCTACTCTCCGAGTCCGTACCCGACTGACCTCAACGTGAAGTCGATGACGCTCGACTTCTCACATGCGGCGCTCGCCGGGCGGGACTCGCTCGACTTCGCCTTCGCAATGGGTAAGCACCTTCGTCACATCCATCTCGCCGACGGCCTTGGCGGCACGCTCTTCGACGAGCACCTGGTGCCGGGGCGTGGCAACGAACCCGTCCACGAGGTGCTTTCCTACCTGGCATCGACCGGGTGGAACGGCTCCATCGTTGCCGAGGTCAACACGCACGGCGCGCGTTCGCTCGACGAGCGAATCGCGATGCTCACCGAAACGGTGCAGTTCGCACGCGCCGCCCTCGCCGGTGCCACTCCCCTGACGAAATCGCCGAAGCGGGAGAAGATCCCGCGCGAGAAGCCTGCAAAGAAGTCACGCAAGAAGCTTGCGCAGTAGCGCAGGCGAGCACCCCGTTCGGGACGAGCGTCCGTAACTCAGGCAGAATTCCGGCGCGCGCTGGAACGGCCCCGGAAATTCGCGGATGTCCGATGAGGCAGGCGAATTCTGCCTGAGTTACGGACGGGCTCGCCTCGGGATGGCGCCCGCGCGCAGGTCAAGGTTGCATAACTCAGGCAGGAATACCCCCGAGCGTAGGACCCGCCACAAATGCGCGGATGTTCGGCGGCTCCGGCAGATTCTGCCTGAGTTATGAACAAGGTCACGCCCGAGGTGCCCCGAAGCGAGCTACGCTGGCGCGGCCACTAGCCCAAGGGCGCGAGCGCGCCGCACTCGGCGCACCGCGAACAGCGCCACGATCAGGCTTCCGATTCCGAAGGCCAGGAGCGCGACCGCGGCACCGATCGCCGTGCCGGCGCCGGAATTCGAGATGATCGCCTCCATCCCGCGCACCCCGTAGGTCAGCGGCAGGAACGGACTAATGAATTGGAACGGCGCCGCCAACAACTGGATCGGATACAGCCCACCCGTGGACGTGATCTGGATGGCCAACAGGAAGATCGACACCACCAGCCCGGCTCTGCCCAACCCGATGGTCAGCAGGTAGTGGAACGCAGTGAACGCGATCGCCATGACGAGCGAGAACAGGATGGTCGCCGGCAGTAACGTCCAACTGACGCCGACCGCGGTGTGCAGCAGGACGACGAGCAGGAGTGCCTGCGCCATCGTGACAACTGATGCACGAGCGATCGACGACAGGACTATCCGAGCGTTTCCGGCCGTCGACGTCAGCGTGCGCCGAGTGAGCGGCCGCATGACCAGGAACACCGCGAGCGCGCCAATCCAGAGACCAAGCGGCACAAACAGTGTCGCGATGATCTGCGACGGCGACGAAACCTCGTGCTTGCGGTCGACCGAGACGCTGACCGGGTTGGAAACGACATCCGCGGTCTTCTTGACCTGGCTCGCCGACGCCGACGGCACCTGGCTCGCACCCGACTTCAGGCCGGATGCGAGCGATGAGGCACCGGAGGCGAGGGATGAGGCACCGGACGCCGACTGGGATGTGCCCGTCGCCAGCTGCGAAAGTCCGGATGCGAGACCTCGAGTACCCGAGGTCAGGGATGACCCTCCCGCGGCCAGTTGGCTCGCTGCCGATGCCAGTTGATGCACGCCCGATGACAGCCCGGCGCCGCCCTTCGCGGTCTTCGCCAGAGTGGGCGCAATCGTGTTCTGGATCGCGGCGATCGACTGCGCCTGAGTTGCCGGATTGCTGAGCCCCGCGGCGGCCTGACTGAGCGCCGTAGAAAGACTCGTCACGCCGTCGGTGTACTGCTTGAGTCCCGGGCTCACCTTGCTGAGGTTCGATGAAACCTGACTAACGCCAGCAACGTACTTGCTAGTTCCGTAGGCGAGCGAACTCGCGCCGGACGCCGACTGGGCGGTGCCGCTCGACAGCTTGCTCAGGCCGCTCGACAGCCCGCTCGCGCCATCCGCCAGCTTGCTCGCGCCGTCAGCTGCCTGCGACAGCGACGAACCAACCGTTCCAATGCCCGAGTAGAGCCCGGCGACGTACTGCTTCGTCACGCTCTGTCCGAAGGCACTCGTGAGCGCGCCGCCCACGATCTGGGCGACCGAGCCGGTGAGGTAGTTGTGTGAGTCATCCGTCGTGATCGACAGCTTCGCCTGAACGGGATTGCTTCCGGAGATCGAGGTGATCGACTTCGAGAAGTCCTTGGGCACGGTCAGGATCGCGTAGACGGTGCCGTTGGCGAGGTCTGCCTTGGCGTCTTTGCTGTTCGTGATCGTCCAGTTGAAGCCCGCCGACTTCTTTCCGGTGAGCTCGGTGACGAGCTCCCGCCCGGCGAGCACCGGAGTCTTCGTGCCATCCGCAGCGGTCTGCGTCACCATCTGGTCGTTATTGACGATGGCGGCCGGGATGTTGTTTACGCCCTTGTTGATGCCGGAGAGTGCGCCAATGAAGAGCCCCGCAAACGCGAGCGGCACAAGAACGACCGCAGTGAGAGCGGCCCACCGCAGCCAGGGCCTGCGGGTCAGAATTACGGTGTTTGCGCTCATGAGTGCGCACCCTTTCGATCGAGCGCCAACGCGCCGAGGTTGTCCAGGTCGATGTGTACGACAGTGCGGTCGATCGCGGAGGCGTCAAATTCGCGGGGTCCAACCGGTGTTCCGAGCAGAATCGTCGTCGTCGCCGGCGCCAGCTTGTCGAGCGCGCAGAGGAACCGCGACTCCTCTTCGCTGTCGGCGAAGGCGTCGAGCAGATCGAGCATGACCACGGGTGTGTGCTCCGAAAGCGCGACCGCCGAGAGTGCAATCGCTCGCTGCAGCTGGGTCAGCTGCTCGACAGTAGACCGCGGCGAGACGAGCGCGTCCTCGCCGAGCACGGCGTTCACTCGGTCGAGCCAGGTGCGGGCTCGTCGCTTCACGGCGAACGCTCGGTACCACGGTTGAGTGAGACGGAGCCGCTCGACCATGAGATCGCCGATGCCGACGCGAACCTCGGTGCGGTCCGTTCCGCCGATGTCTTCAAGCGCGACGAGTCGGGCAACCGTACCGCTTTCCGACGGCAACGGATGTCCGCCAACCTGAACCCGCCCGGAAACGGGGTCGAGTCGACCAGCCAACGTTGCAGCAAGGAGTTTGCGGTCGGCGCCAGTGCCGGTGACGACCGCGAGGGTGCCCGGCTTTACGCGTGTCGTGAGCGGTCCGACGAGTTGACGCCCCGACCCCGCGACGAGTTCTGAAGCCGTGATGATGTCGCCCGAGCACTGCCCGGACGCCCAGCTGACCGCATCCGTGTGTTCGCGGAGGCGCTCGCCTTCGATGTCGACGTTCGGAAGGATGCGCCCGAGCCATTTCGGCATCCACCAGGCACTCTTGCCCAGCAGCGCCATGACAGCTGGCACAAGCGTCATGCGAACGAGGAACGCGTCGGCGAGGATCCCCACCGCGAGCCCAACGGCGATCGCTTTGATGACACCGGT
Source organism: Galbitalea sp. (assembly GCA_036495225.1). Taxonomy (GTDB): domain Bacteria; phylum Actinomycetota; class Actinomycetes; order Actinomycetales; family Microbacteriaceae; genus Galbitalea. Next base: position 11 of record DASXNG010000071.1, on the reverse strand, counting down.
TCCGTCGGGAA
>DASXNG010000070.1:0-36833 GCA_036495225.1 Galbitalea sp. | reverse complement strand
GTGACATGTCTGCTCCCGCTGTATCGATAACCTTCGATATAACGATCATCCGGCCTATATCGATGAATGTCAATATGGTTTACAGTGATGGGGTGACGACTCTAACCCTCCTGCCGGTCATTGAGGTAGCAGCCTGCTGCTCGCCCCTCACCCGCGAGCCGATTGCTGCCGAGCAAGCAGTCGACCTGGCTCGGTCGTTGAAGGCACTCGCCGACCCGACCCGCCTGCGCCTTGTGTCAATCGTCGCGGCAGCGGAGGGTGGCGAAGTATGTGCGTGCGACCTCACCGAGCCGACCGGCCTGGGGCAACCGACGGTTTCCCACCACCTCAAGATCCTCACCGAGGCGGGTTTCCTCAACCGCAGCCAGCGCGGCACGTGGGCCTACTTCAGTCTCGTGCCCGGCGCCCTGGACTCGGTGGCGCGGCTCCTCGTGACAACACAAGCAACTGCTGCGACCGCTTGATGGACGAGCCAAGTCGCGACCACCTGGAGAAGTGATGACTTCCGCGAACGAAACCAATGTTCGGGCGGAAGCGCCTACTCCTACAGGATGACCGGGGGCAGCAGGGCCGGCTGCGGTTTCTCTTGTTTGTCGGCGGTGGAGGCGCTTGCACTCGCCTCGCTCCGGTGACGCTGGACTATCAGCAGGATGATTCCACCAATCGCGGCGGCGATCGCGACGTCCTCATTGATCTTTAGGCCAAGGAAATGGAACTCTGTCGGGTCGAGCCTGAGCGACTCGAGGTACGCGCGACCGAGACCGTACCAGATCATGTAGAAGCCGAGCGCCCGGCCCCACCTCATCGTGAACCTTCTTTCCAGAAGGAAGACGAGGATGCACGCGCCGAGGATGTTCCAGATCATTTCGTAGAGGAACAGTGGTTGGAAGAGTGTACCTGGTGCGGTTCCGACGGGGAACAGTGGCGCGGACGACGAGATCTGTAGTCCCCACGGGAGTGTGGTCGGTGGGCCGAAGAGTTCCTGGTTGAAGTAGTTGCCGAGCCGGCCGAACGCTTGCGCGAGAAGCATTCCCGGGATGAGTGCATCCGCGAAGGTCAGGAACTTGATGCCTGCACGGCGGCATCCGATGTAGATACCGATGCAGCCGAACAGGATCGATCCGAAGATCGCGAGGCCACCATCCCAGACGGCGGGGATGACCCACAGGTTCGCCCCGGTGTAGAAGTAATCGCCCGGGTGCGTGACCACATGGTAAAGCCGGCCCCCGATGATTCCGATGGGGACGGCCCAGAGGGCGATGTCCAACGCCACGGCCGGATTGATGTCGAGGCGTCTGAGGCGTCGCGAGGTGATCCACGCTGCGATGACGATGCCGACCAGGAGGCAGAGCGCGTAGTAGTGAACGACGATCGGCCCAACCATGAAGAAGCTCACGGGAGGGCTCGGGATGCTGGCGTGAACGATGATCGCTCCTGCGGTGGGTTGCGGGCTGTGAACGTGATGCGACGCTTCGTGATGTCGTCGAGCGACAAGGCTACTACGCGTGCATGTGTGCAACAATTGCAAAGATGCAACTCATTGTGGGAGGATACTGATGACGACGCTCGATGACGGCTATGCGGATCGAAATTCGGTGGAGACTACGCTGACGGCCTCTCGAGCCCTGCTCGGAGTGGTCGCTCGTTCGGTCTCAACGGCACTGGATTCGGTCACCCTGCCGCAGTTTCGGGTTCTCATCGTGCTCTCCAGCAGCGGGCCGATGCGGATGGGATTGCTCGCCGAGCGAATGCACGCGGTGGCCTCCACATTCAGTCGCTCGATCGATCGGATGGTGCACGGCGGATGGGTCGAGCGCATCGACAGCCCCGACAGTCGACGTGAGGTGATCATCCGTCTCACCTCGCTAGGGAGGGCCCTCGTCGACGAGGTGACGGAGCGCCGCCGTCACGAAATTGCCGAGATCCTGTCTCGGATGTCGCAGGATGAACGCACGGTGCTGCAGGGTGCTCTGGTCTCGTTCTCCGAGGCGGCAGGTGAGGCTTCCGCCGAGGAGTTGTTGGTCCTTGGCCTTTAGTTCGGTTCTCCTCGTGAACCTGACTGGCGCAACCCCGATGCCCGGCATGGGTGGCGGCTCGGCAACGATGTCGGGACCGATGTGGATGCCCGGCGCCGCCCCGACGCTTGGTCGACTTCTGGCGTGGCATCCGCAGCCGGTGCCGATCTTCCCCGTCGCGGCAGCAGTTCTTTTGCTCGCATACCTGGGTGCGGTCCTGATGTTGCATCGCCGCGGCGTGAGGTGGCCCCTGCAGAGAACCATCTGGTGGACTGCCGGAATCGCCACCATCCTCGCGGTGACCGCCACCGGGATTGATGGCTACGGCATGGAGTTGTTCAGCGTGCACATGGTGCAGCACATGGTGCTCAGCATGCTCACCCCGATCTTTCTCGTCCTCGGCGCCCCAATAACCCTTGTGCTGAGGGTCCTGCCCTCAAGGCACGGCGGGGGTTGGAACGCCCGGAAGGTCGTCCTGGCCGTGCTGCACAGCGAGGTTGCGCAATTCTTCACCCATCCCGCGGTGACGGTGTCGCTGTTTCTGGTGAGTCTGTACGCGTTGTACTTCACGCCGATCTTTGACTACCTGATGGGCTCGCTGTGGGGCCACAACCTCATGCTCGCCCACTTCCTCATCATCGGGTTCCTCTACTTCTGGGGCGTGATGGGCGTCGACCCGTCACCGCAGCGCCACAAGCGCGGCATTCGGGCGCTCAGCAGCCCCGTGCTGCGCATCGGCGAAATAGTGGCGACAGTTCCATTCCACGCCTTCTTCGGAGTCGTGGTGATGATGTCGGTCGATCTGATTGTGCACTTCTATGCCCACCCGAATCCGTCATGGCATGTTTCCGCGCTGGCCGACCAGCAACTCGGCGGAGGCATCGCCTGGGGTTTCACCGAAATCCCCACCCTCGTAGTGCTCGGAGTGCTGTTCTACCAGTGGCAGTCGACCGCGGCACGGCACGACCGAACCGCCGATCGCAAAGCCGACAACGATGGCGATTCCGAGCGCGTCGCCTACAACGACTATCTGACGCGGCTCGCGTCGCGAGACCACGAAACGTTCCGCCCGTGACTCACCCTCGGCACGGAAAACTGGAATGGCCACTCGTTGTCATTTTTGCGGCCGGCGTCATAGCCATCGTGTGGATCTGCATCGCCGCCGCTGCGACTCCGGCGGCCGCGCCGACGTTGTCGATCTCGAACGGCATGGCGAACCTGCTCGAGGTCAACCCGATGATCACCCTCAAAACGCCCGCGCCGTCCTTCACCCTGACCGACCAGCACGGCAAGCGCACGTCATTGCGAGACTTCGCGGGCAAGGCCGTCGTGCTCACCTTCGGTGACGACAAGTGCACCGACCTCTGCACCCTTCTCGCGCAAGACGTCGTCGCGGCAGACCACGACCTCGGAAAGTCCGCCTCCGACGTGCAATTCGTCTCCATCAACGCCAACCCGTTTTACCCAACGACTGACGACACGAGCCAGTGGACGAACCAGCACGGTCTCCGCGCGACCAGCAACTGGCACTTCCTGACCGGGTCGCCTGCGACCCTCGCGCGCCTGGCGAAGGCGTACGGCGTGGATATCGAACTCGACCACAAGACCAAATCGATCGTTCACGGCACGGATCTGTTCTTCATCGACCCCGCAGGCGAAGAGGTTCAGATCGGACAATTCGGTGTCGAGTCCGCCAACACCAGCCTCTACGCGCACGCGATGGCGCAACTCGCGGTCGACACTCTGCCAGTTGGAGGCTCCGTGCACGTGACCGGGCCGTCGACCAGCTCGAAGCAGTCCACCAGCACAGCCCTGGGCGAAATCGCACCGCCCGTGGAGCTGCCTCAGCTCACCACACGGGTGCCAATCAGCACCGCAACCTATCGCGGCAAATTCGTGGTGCTGAACTTCTGGGCGTCATCCTGCCCGATCTGCACCCACGAGCTGCCAGCACTCGAGAAGGCAAGCGCCGCAACGGGGAAGAAGGCCGTCACCCTCGGCGTCGATGTGTCGGATGCGGCCGCGCCGGCACACGAACTGGTGAGCAAATCGGGAGTGACCTACCCGATGCTCTCGGACGCGTCTGGGACTACCGCAGCACAATTCCAGATTCCCGGACTGCCGTACACCGTGATCCTCGACCCGAAAGCAAAGGTCGTAGTGCGGCATCCCGGCAGCATCACCACGGAACAGCTCGAGTACCTCCTGCAAACCCTCGAAACACAGGGCGGCTGACCGCCATGATCAACAATCTGCGGCGCTACGCATTTCGAGTCGGGCTTGGGTGCCTCGTTGAGCAGCAATATCTGTATCGGGAGCACGCCTGCCGACAGAGCGGACAACCACGAAGGGCCGTTCTCGAACTCGTCGACTACCCAGCGCCGGGACGTTACATCGTCGTGTCCCGCCCCGGTCGCAACCCTGGCTCGCTCGTCTGAAGTATTTCTCGGGGACGGTGACGCTCATCGCGAGGCATTGGCTGTTCTCATGGGCATGTAGTCACGTTGCGCATCGGGCAGCGTCAATCGAGGCCCCTCAGTACCAGGTCTACGAGTCGCTCTGCGAAGTGGCGAGCTTCCGCGGAGTCCCGTTCGCTTTCGTCGGCCGGGTTGGTGCTCGAGTGATTGATCACGCCGCCGCAGATGGCGTTCAGAAGCAAACCGATCGGAGCATCTGACGCCACTTCACCCCGGTCGACACCGCGGCGAATTATCCGGCGGGCGGCCGCGACTTGGCTGTCCCGCATCCTTTGCTCGACCTCTTTCAGCTCGGGAACGATTGCCGCGTCAACCTGCAAACGGCGGTTTGCGAGTCCGGATGAACCGTCAAACGCAGCCAGAAGGTTGAGGCTGAGCTCCACGAGGTCCGAGCGCAAGCTGCCGGTGTCGACATCCTCCACGTGGGCGCCATAGCGTTCCAGGGCGTGCACGAGAAGATCACCTTTGGTCTCCCACCGCAGATATACCGAGGATTTGCCCATCTGGCTGCGCTGCGCCACCGTCGCGATGCTCAAGCCCGCCCATCCGTCGCGCCCGTAGATCTCAACTGCGGCACGGGCGAGGCGCGATTCCGCGTCGACTGCGCGAGGGCGACCCGGCGACGAACCCATGTGACTCTCCTTGCGTTTCTTAGATTCTAGGTTTAGCGTGGCTTTTCGGACGTTTCAAGTCCGTAATTAGAAAGCGAGTGTCAACGATGACGATGATGGCCCCGAATGTAAAGTCCGATTCGGACTACGAATCCGTCGTCGCTGGGGCGTGGCCCGCTCTTGTCGACATCGCTTCCGCTTCCCCTGCGCGCCTCTGGTCGGCGTTGCACTCTGCTGGCCTCGCGGTGCCTAATTCCCTCGAATCGCTCATCGTCGCGCAGCGTGCCTTGGGCGCCACCGCCGCTCCGGCACCAGTCGCGGATGCATGGGCCCTCCGAGAGCTCCTCGGCGACCACCGACTCTCCGACGAATCAGTCGTGCCAGCGCTAGCCACCCCGAAGAGCATTCAGGGAGGCGTGATCTTCCCCTCCGAGTTCGGCAGCATTGTGACCCACATTGTTTGTGTCGAGCCGAACGGTCATGTCACCGTCGCCCTTGTCGCTGGCCGTGAAGACGCGCCCGGAATGGCGATGCCATCCTGGCAGCGACTCACCCTCGGTGAAGTCGTGCTCGAAACGGAGGTCGCTCCAGAGTTGGCGGACCGCGTTGTGAGCAGAGTTCGATTTGCTCTGGCCGCCCGCGCGTTCGCTGCGGCCGAGGCCACCCACAGACTTGCAGTCGAACACGGCGGTTCGCGCATGCAGTTCGGCAAGCACATCGGCAGCTACCAGGCCGTTCAGCACCGGACCGTGAACTGTGCCATCGAGGTGGCGCTCGCGACGGCTCTCGTCGATGACGCGGTGCGTCTCGATGGCCTCGAGGACCCGACTACTGGACTGGCTCTGGAGATGGCGGTATTTCACACTCTCGACCGAGCGTCCTGGGTGCAGTTCGAAGCCCACCACACGCTCGCGGCGTCAGGGTTCTTCGACCTGTACCCCGCGCCGTGGCTGTTTCGTCGAGTCCAAGCGGATGTCGCCAGGATCCCGTTGTTCGAACGAGCTGCGGGCGGTGTTGCCGACGAGATGATCGAGACAGACACGCGATTCCCGAGCGCCAACCTCGGCGAGGCCGCGGAAGCGTTTCGCGAAGAACTTCGTGCACTGTTCGCCCAGTGGCAGCCCGAGATGGGAAGCGGCCGACAGGCGGATGTCTCGCCCGACGTTGTTGCCGGCCTGCGCGAACACGGTCTCATCACGCTTGACTGGCCGGAGCAATTCGGTGGCGCTGGGAAGGGAATCGACGAGCGCGCCGTCCTCTCCGAAGAGGTTGGGCTGAAGAAGCTTCGAACCGGGTCCGCGCTCGGTGCCGGCACCCTCATCGGACGAGCGCTCATGAATTTTGGAACTCGAGAGCAGCAGGCAAAATACCTTCCGTTGATCCGTGACGCCGACCTGGACTTCTATCTCGGATACTCGGAACCTGACGTCGGAAGCGACCTCGCGAGTCTGCAGTTGTCCGCGGTCCGCGACGGCGACGAATGGGTTCTCAACGGAGTCAAGCGCTGGGGGCAGGCGCAGCGAGTGAAGTGGGGCTGGATTGCTGCGCGAACAAACACCGAGGCTCAGCCTCGGCACGCCGGAATAAGTGTTTTCCTCGTGCCGCTGCACGAGGTCGAGGGTTTCTGGGTTGAGGAGATCACCTCTTTGGCCGGCGAGACCCACGCTTTCAGTCACTTCGACAACGTCCGGGTGCAGGCCGACTCGCTGATCGGCGAGGTCGACGGCGGATGGAAGATCATCACCGCTGCTCTTGCAGACGAGCGCATCACGATGGCCGGTTTTGCCGCGGGTACACGCGGGCTCCTTGAGCTGCTTCTCGACGAACTGAGTAGCCGCGGCGAACTTCCCGCGCGCGGATCCCACGAACGTCATCGCCTCGGCCGTGTCGCCACTCGCCTCCAGGGAACGCGAGTCCTCACCGCACGAGGCATCGCCGCCCAGGCGGCTGGGGTACGCGGAGGCGCGGCCGCGCTTGAGGCGCCACTGGCGAAGATCGTCAGCGGCGAGACCACCGAGGAGTTCTCCCAACTCGCGGTGGATTTGCTCGGGCCCGCCTCAATGCTCGACGAAGGGGCTCCGGGGTCCATCGCGCGCGGGCTCTTCGACTACAGCCTGCGGGTCTGCCTCATCGGCACCGTCGGCGGCGGCACCGGAGACATCCAGCGCAATATTCTCGCCCGTGCCTTGGGCCTTCCCAAGGACTGACCAGCAGCATCCGAATTCCCACCCGTACGACGGAGTACACATTGAATAACACCACCACTGACCTGCCACTGGCCGGCGTCCTCGTCGCCGACCTTGCTGATGGTCCGTTCCAGACCATCGGGAGGCTGTTGGCTGATCTCGGCGCCACCGTCGTCCGCATCGAGTTGCCGGAGGGCAGCCGCGATCGTCGCTCAGGCGTGGTCGCGAACGGCGCAAGCGTGAGTTTCGCCCTGCGCAACGCAAACAAGGATTCCCTTGTCGTCGACTCTGCAAACGACCATTCGCTTCGAGACATCCTGTCCGACGCCGATCTGGTTCTCGCTTCGGACAGAAGTCCCATCGCAGCAGAGGCGGGGTTGCTTGACCCGCGTGTCCTCGAAGCCTTCCCGCAACTCGTCGTGCTGGCCCTCAGCGACTTCGGGCTCACCGGCCCACGCAGTGGATGGGCCGGAACTCCCGCCGTCCACTTCGCGTTGAGTGGGGTCCTCGCCCGTTCTGGCCTGCCAGAAATTGCGGAACCTCTTGTTCCGCCCGAGTACCTCGCATACGAGGCGGCTGCCGTACAAGCACTGTGGGTTGCCCTGCTCGCCCTGACTGAACGTTCCCGCACCGGCGTCGGCGACTTCCTCGACTTCTCCGTCTCCGAGGGACTCGTGCACGTTCTGGACCCGGCGATGGGCGTCGCCGGTAGTGCGCGGGCTGGCGCCGCGATGCGCGACCTCCCACGTGGGAGACCCGACGTTCGCTACCAGTACCCGATCTTCCCTGTCAGGGACGGCTGGGTTCGGATCTGCCTGCTGGGTATTCGCCAATGGCGCGGCATGTACACCTGGCTCGGCGAACCCAGCGAGTTTTCCAGCCCCGAGTTGGACGGCACCCGTGCTCGATTTGCCGCTGCCGGCACTCTCTACCCGGCCATCGGGCGGCTGCTTTCCCAATACACGCGTGAAGAAGCCACCCATGCGGGCCAGGAACTCGGCGTCCCCGTCGCCTCCATCGTGTCGCCCGCCGAAGCTCTCGAAACCGACGCGTTCCGCGAGGGTGGTTCCTTCACCAAACTCGAGCTTGAAGACGGATCACAGATCGAGGTACCCGCCGGCTGGTATGAAGTCGACGGCAACCGCGTGGGGATCCGCAACGCGGCTCCGAAACTCGGATCACGCCCCGACGAAGAAGTTGGGATGACTCGGCTCCGCAACTTCTATCGCCCGACCCCATCCGAGCGCCCGTTCGACGGGCTGCGCGTACTCGACCTCGGTGTCATCGTGGTCGGAGCCGAACTCGGCCGACTCTTCGGCGACTACGGAGCCGAGGTCATAAAAATTGAGAGCAGCGCGTTTCCAGACGGCGGACGTCAATCCGCTCAGCAGACGGAGATGAGCGAAAGCACGGCGTGGGGGCACCGGAACAAGCGAAGCCTCGGGCTGAACCTCAAATCCGATGAGGGCAAGCAGATATTCCGCGACCTCGTTGCGACAGCCGACGTCGTCCTGACCAATTTCAAGCCGGGAACGCTCGCCTCGCTCGGCTTCGGGTGGGACGAGCTGGTCGCCATCAATCCGCGGATCGTTTTGTCCGAATCGAGCGCCTTCGGGAACACCGGTCCGTGGGCAAAACGGCTCGGATATGGACCTCTGGTTCGCGCCAGCGCTGGGATGACATCCCAATGGCGATACCCAGAGGTGGAGGACAGCTTCAGCGACGCCATCACTGTGTTCCCCGATCATGTCGTAGCGCGTCTGAACGCGGCCGCTGTCAGCGCGCTCCTGCTGCGTCGCGGTCGCACCGGGCGTGGCGGACGAGTGAGTACGGCCCAGGTCGATGCGATCTTCGGGGCGATGGGCGACCTCCTCGTGGCGGACTCGATCGCTGTTGGCGGCGTCGCCTCTGATGTCACTGATGATGCGCCCCGTGGAGTGTTTCCCGCGGCCGGCGATGACAACTGGGTTGTCGTGGACGGCACTGGAGACGCACGTTTCCGTCGCCTCGCCGAGGCGATCGACCGGCCGGACCTGCTCGATCTACCCCACCTCGCATCGGCGGTTGACCGCGTGAATGCGACTGCCGAGCTCAATGCCGCGTTGAGCGAATGGACGAGCGGGCGGTCGGCGCGCAAGGCCATGACCACGCTCCAGGCGCACGGCGTTCCTGCAGGGGAGATGCTTCGCGTGCAGGAACTGGAAACCGACGACAATTTGCTCGCGCGCCACGCATTCGGTCTGCAGCACCAGCCACAAATCGACGAGCCGCTCACTTCGCTGTTACGTGAGGCCCCGGCCATCAACCTGGCCGAGCCGCTGCTTCAGCCGGCACCGCTCCTCGCGGAGCACAGCCGCGAAATTCTTAATTCCGTGCTCGGCCTCAACGACGACGCGATAGACAAGCTCCTCGCCGTCGGGGCTCTTGAGATCCATCCGTCCGCTCAACCCAGGAAAGTCTCCGCATGACTAATGTCGCCGATCCGTCCCCAGTCGAACAAGACGCCGTCCTGGTAGAGAGACGAGGGCACGTGCTGCTTGTCACGCTCAACCGACCTCACGCTCGCAACGCGGTAAACAATGCGCTCTGGCTTGGAGTTGGGGAAGCGCTGGACGACGCCGAGTCCGACCCCGATGTCTGGGTCGTCGTGATCACTGGCGCGGGTGACCTCTCCTTCTGCGCCGGGGCCGATCTCAAGGAAGCGGCACTCGGACGGCTCGGACAGGGCGATGCTCGGTTCGCTGCATGGGGTTTCGCGGGGTATGTCACGCACCACATTTCCAAACCCACGATCGCGGCCGTGAACGGGTTTGCCCTCGGGGGTGGAACGGAGATCGTTCTGGCAAGCGATCTCGCAGTAGCCGTCGACACAGCTACCTTCGGCCTTCCGGAAGTGAAGCGCGGAATCGTCGCCGGAGCCGGTGGCACATTTCGGCTGCCCCGACAGATACCTCAGAAGGTGGCGATGGAAGCCATTCTCACGGGCACGTCGATTACCGCGCAGCGAGCGCATGAACTGGGCCTGATCAACCGAGTCGTCCCTGCCGCAGAACTGTTTACGGAAGCTTTCGCCCTCGCAGAGGCGATCTGCGCCAACGCACCCCTCGCGGTCCAGACGAGCAAGCGCATCGCGCGAGGAATCACGGACGGGCGCATCGAGTCTGAGGACGCCGACTGGAATCGAACGGCCGTCGAATCGAAGGCACTCATTGCCACCGACGACGCTCGAGAGGGAATGCGTGCGTTTGCCGAGAAGCGCCAGCCCCAGTGGACCAGCCGATGAACGAGCTCGACCCACGCACTCCGGTCCTCGTCGGTGTCGGGCAGGTTGCCGACCCGCTCGATTCCCCCAACTATCGGCGTCTTTCCGCCGTTGGGCTCGCGGCCGAGGCCGCGCGAATCGCAATCGAGGATGCCGGCATCGATCCTTCCGCCATCGACACGGTGGCGGGTGTGCGCCAGTTCGAAATCTCGGTACCCGGCGCGAAAGCACCGCTCGGCAAATCGGACAACTATCCGCGTTCCGTCGCCAAACGGATCGGGGCAGATCCGAAGCGCGCTGTGCTCGAGGTAGCCGGAGGGCAGAGCCCCCAGCACCTGATCACCGAATTCGCCCGCGTCATTGCGAATGGTGAAGCCGACACGGTGCTGATCTTTGGCTCGGAAGCCATCTCGACGACGCGCGCACTCGCCGGGCGGGACGATGTCCCCAACTTCGAGGAGCAGATAGGTGGTCAGCTCGAGGATCGCGGTTTCGGGCTAGAAGGACTGACAAGCGCCACCCAGGTAGAACACGGCCTCACCGATGCGCCATCTCAATACGCGTTGCTCGAAAACGCCCGCCGCGGGCGAGAGCGGAAAAATCGTGACGCGTACTCGGCGGAGATCGGTGACCTCTTCGCGCCGTTTACCGCGGTCGCCTCAAACAACCCTTATGCCGCAGCGAGAACACAGCGGGATGCCGGCGAGCTCATGAGCGTCACGGAACAGAATCGGATGATCGCCGACCCCTATCCGCGTTTCGTCGTCGCTCGTGATCAGGTCAATCAGGGAGCTGCGGTCGTTTTGACTTCCGTCGAGGCAGCTCGCGCCGCGGGAATTCCGGACGACAGGTGGGTCTTTCTGCACGGCTATGCCGATTTGCGAGAAAAGAACTTGCTTGACCGACCTGACCTGTCGACCAGCCCGGCGGCCGTCCGTGCGGCACGATCGGCTCTCGAGCGCGGCGGCATCACACTCGACGATGTGGCGACATTCGACCTGTACAGCTGTTTCTCCATTGCTGTCTTCAACGTGTGTGACGGTCTTGGTCTGTCCCCGACGGATCCGCGCGGCCTTACCCTCACGGGCGGACTGCCATTTTTCGGCGGAGCCGGCAACAACTACTCGATGCACGCCATCGCCGAAACTGTGTCAGCGCTGCGCCGGAGTCCGGGCGCCTTCGGATTGGTCGGGGCCAACGGCGGTGTACTCAGCAAATACTCCGCCGCCCTCTACTCGACTACGCCGGCCTCGTGGACGACCTGGGATGACGCGGAAGCCCAGGCGGAGCTCGACTCCGTTCCGTCTCCCGAAGTGGCGGAGTGCGCAGAAGGTCCCGGAACAATCGAGACCTACACCGTCAAATTCGACCGGTCGGGCACCCCGCTCGGCGTCATCATCGGTCGGCTCGCCTCGGGGCAACGGTTCCTGGGGACCGTGCCAGAGGGTGACAGTGCAACCCTTCGACTGCTCGCTGAGGGCGACCCGTTTGGAGCGACGGTATCCGTAACCTCCTTGGACGGGCACACCTACGCTTCAATCGATAACTCCCCAACGGAGGCTCAAAGATGACCATCACCACTCCCGCACCGCGCCGTGCCATTGACCTCGACCCCGATGTGAGCATCACGCAGAGCGCGTTGCCGGTCGGTGTTGCCGTGACGTCGGCGCCACCGTACCCGGCGGATCGTGCAGCCCAGCTCGTCGCCGCGGCGCAACAAGCTGCACACGCTATTCGTGCGCGGCTTAGCTAGCCAACCTCTGCGTCAGCCAGACGAGCATCTGACGTCATCCTCCTCGCTCATTTACGGCATTGACGGGCATTGCCGCTACGGTTCAGGCGGGAACACGAGAAAACGAATAGGTCGAGATGCGCGCCACAAGTTCAAGCCAATTTGACGCCTCGCGAGCGGGTACGATTCCACCGCTCGAGCAAGTGCGTGACGGAATCTGGGCGCTTGGCACCTACATGCCCGGCGGCCACATTCCATACTCGCTGCTGTATCTCGTGCGCGACGCAGACGGCGGTGTTCATGTCATTGACCCCGGTTGGGACTCCGAACGCAACTGGCAAGGCTTGCTCGATGCTCTCGCCGCGATTAATGCCGGCCTAAGTTCGGTCAGGTCAATCACGGCAACACACCTGCATCCGGACCACATCGGCATGGCTCAGCGCCTCCACGTTGAAAGCGCCGCGCCGGTGCAGATCCACGCCCAGGAGAAACTCGACCTCGAAACCGCTGGAGCGGGCGGATGGACTCCCTCCGCACTGATCGCTGAACTCGATGGGTGGCACGTACCAGTCGAGCGTCGCGACGAGCTCGAGCAGATGCTCACCGGTGCGCCGACTCGCCCGACCGTCGATGTCGACCGAGTAGTCCAGGACAACGAACGCCTCGACATCCCTGGGTTCGACCTGGTCGCGATGCTCACTCCGGGGCATACCTCGGGCAGCATCAGCCTTCGCGACGATGCGAACGAGCTGCTGTACACCGGTGACGTGATACTTCCGACAATGCACGCGGGCCTCGGGCTCGGTGGCCCGACGCCGTCGAACCCCCTCCATGACTACTTAGCCTCGCTCGCCTTGCTCAGTGCATATTCGCAGCACGAGGTCCTCCCAGGTCATGGCTACCGCTTCGCCGGGGTGGTCGATCGTGCCCGACAATCTGCCGAGCACCACCTCAGACGATCCCGGGAGGTCGCTGCCGTTCTGGGTGCTGCGCCGGACGCATCAATCTGGGAGGTCGCTAGCCAACTCACCTGGACGGCCGGTTGGGAGAACCTTGCTGGGTTCTACTTGTATTCAGCCCTGTCTCAGACGGCCATGCACAAAGAGTTCGTCGAAATCGACGGGCTGACCGCTAGCTGAGCTGGAGTGCGTACTTTGAACCGCTTCGAATGAGCTGATCCATCGCCGCCGCACCGGCTACCTGGGCGACTGAAGAAGCTTCCGCGCTTTGCGAGATGACGCCAGCGGGATTTAATCTGAACCGCATGGTGTTCGCAAATGTCGGAACTCTTGGTGCCGTGCCGGGTGCGCGCGACGATTTGGTCGCGCGCCTCACGCAACGGTCCGAGGTCTTGAAGGAAGTCGGCTGTCTGGCGTACGAAGTCGGAGTCAATGACAATGAACCCGACACGGTCTTCGTCATTGAGTTGTGGGAATCCGCTGCCGCCCACCAGTCGTCGCTTGTGTTGCCTGAGGTCCAGACCGCAATTGAAGATGCACGTCCGCTGCTTTCCGGAGTGGTGGACGGCTTCGGATTCGAGGTAGTGGGCTCACCGCTTCGAGACTGATCAGCGGTCGGGGTGCTTTTCGACCTTACGAATGTGGCCGGATTTGTCGTAGTGACTCCATTCACCCGACCTTTTGCCTGCGACCCAGCGTCCCTCATCCATCAGCGCGCCGGTGTCGTGCCAGCGCTGCCAGAACCCGTCCTGCTCACCATCGACGAAGGACCCCTTCTGGAGCAGCTCGCCATTTTCCCGCCACCAGGTCCACGTACCGGTGAATTTGCCGGCCTCGAACTGCCCCTCGACCTTCTTCTGGCCGTTCTTGTACCAGTATTCACATGCGCCGCTCTTTTCCCCGCGGGCGTAGTGCTCGACTCCGCTGAGTGACCCATCGGCGAAGTGGATCCTGTGCTCGCCGTCGGTGGGTGGGGAGGTGGCGGTCATGTCCTGAGAGTACCGTCGGCCGTCTAGAGGGGCGTGAGAATCACTAAACTGAGCGACACGTTTGGAGACCAAGACGTTTCCCTAGATGAAGGGTCATCCTCCTGAGAACGACGCGATTCAAGGAGACGTACGGGCCATACGCTCTGGTCGCCGGGGCTTCTTACGGGTTGGGCGCCGCTTTCGCAGAGGCGCTTGCGCGACGGGGATTGAACGTGGTTCTCCTTGCGAGGCAGGAAGAACGCCTGATGGCGACGGCAGCCCGACTGCGGGACGCCTATGGCATCGATGTCATTGCTTTCGCGGCCGACGTCGCCGATTACGAAAACGTGAAAGAACGGCTGGGCGAGCTGAAGGTTCCCATTGGCCTCCTTGTTTACGATGCCGCATACGCTCCCATCGGCCGATTCGAAGATGTGAGTGAGGATCAACTGGCTCGTGCCACGGAAGTCAACGTACGAGCACCTCTGCTGCTCGCGAAGTTCCTCTCGGCGCAAATGATCGCGCGGGGGCGAGGAGGCATCGTGCTGATGTCGTCGCTTGCCGGGTCGCAGGGCAGCCCGAACATCGCGGCCTATGCGGCAACGAAGTCGTTCAACGCGATCCTTGCCGAGGGCCTCTGGAAGGAACTGAAGCCGCGCGGAGTCGACGTTCTTGCCTGCCTCGCCGGCGCGATTCTCACCCCCGCGTACCAGGCGGCAGAGAGCGCCAAACCCGCGCCGGGAACTCTCGAGGCAAAGGATGTCGCGGAACAAACTCTGAACGCTTTGGGGAAGGGTCCGATCTTCGTTCCCGGACCCGTGAACAAGATTGCCCGCTTCGTCCTCATGCGGCTGCTGAGCCGACGTGCCGCAATCGCCATCATGTCGCAGAACACCGGAGGCCTGTCATGACGATCTTCCTAGGGCTCATCACCCCACTGGTCGCCTACGTGGCCATCACTCTCCTTCATGTCGCCATTCCCGCGAGACGACGCACGGGCTACGTGAAGAGCGACGTGACGGGCGAGGTGTTGAAATACCGATCGAATGGACTATTCGTTCTCGTCGCGAGCATCCTCATCTGGTTTGTGCTCGGGTACACGGGTCTCGTTCCGTACGTCTGGCTGTACGAAACCCGTTGGTGGGGGCTGATCGGCGCGTGTGTGATCGGATTGGCGTTCTCGCTGTTCATCGTTCTGAAGTACCCGTCGACTGGCAGGTCCTTCGCCGCTGACCTATGGTTCGGCAGGTCAAAGGACGTGCAAATCAACGACGGCTTCGTTGATGCGAAGGTCTGGTTTTACCTCGTCGGCGCAGTGATGCTCCAGCTGAATGTGCTCTCCTTCGCGGCGTTTCACCTCCAGAGCGTCGCGAATGTGAACCCCGGCTTCCTTCTCGCCTGCGCGATGTTGACGTGGTTCTGCTTTGACTACTTGATCTTCGAGAGAGTCCACCTGTGGACGTACGACTTCATCGCCGAGCGCGTCGGGTTCAAGCTGGGATTCGGATGCCTCGCGTTCTACCCGTACTTCTATACCGTCGCGCTGTGGTTCACCGCTGATTTGCCCAATCCCGATCTTCCCGTGTGGCTGACAGTGCTGTTCGGAGTGCTCTTCCTCTGCGGCTGGGTGCTCACGCGCGGGTCGAACATGCAGAAGTACTTCTTCAAGACCGCGCCCGATCGGAATTTCCTGTGGATCACACCCGAGGTGCTGAGCGACGGCAAGCACAGCCTCCTCGTCAACGGCTTTTGGGGCGCCAGCCGTCACATCAACTATCTCGGCGAGACCATCCAGGCGGTTGCCATCGCCCTTGCTGCCGGCTACTTCGGGATCTGGCAGGTGTGGCTCTACCCGATCTATTACGTCGCTCTCTTTATCAGCCGCCAAGCCGATGACGACAGGCTGTGCCGAGCAAAGTACGGCGAGCTGTGGGACGACTACCGGGCGAGGGTGAAGTACAGGATCATTCCTGGCCTCTATTGAGAGCAGCCGATTCTCGTCATCCGTGACGACCCCGGCGGCCAAGTCCCCGCGCGTAGTAATTTTGCGGCATGCCTTCGCCGCTTCGCATCGCCATCATCGTCGCTAGCATTCGGCCGAACCGGTTCGCGGACAATCCTCTGGCGTGGCTGCTGGAGCAGACGGCGACCCGGAACGAGTTTGATTTCGAGGTGATCGACCTGCGCGAGCATCCGTTGCCAAATTTCGATCTCGCGACTCCGCCCTCGGTGACGCCGCGTGAGTACGGTACCGCTGCCGAGCGCGCACTTGGCGAACGACTGGACGCCGCCGATGGGTACATCGTGCTCACCAACGAGTACAACCACAGCTTCTCCGGAGCCCTCAAGAACGCTCTCGACCACTTCTTCGTCGAGTTCAACCGCAAGCCGATCGCGTTCGTCGGGTATGGCAACGTGGGCGGTGCGCGTGCCATTGAGCAACTGCGTCTCGTGATCGACGAGCTGGACATGGCATCGGTGCGACCCACGGTGAACATCCTCGGCGCACACGTTATGGCCATCCGCGCCGAGCATCAGGATCCGAGCATCGTTCTCGCCCCACTCGTCCCGAGGCTCGACCTCCTGCTTGCCGACCTGCATTGGTGGACAGCCACATTGAAGCGGGGACGCGAGATGGACAAGGAGTCCACCGACGCGTCGGACGACGCCTGACCTCGAAGATCACCTTCGGACGCGAGTGCATTCTCTGGTTGGCCGGTTGCAAATCATCCGTCTGGGCGCAGGCTGGAATTGGCCGACCTGCGGCCCACGACAGTGAGGACGATCATGAGCGTCACCGACGAACTACTCAAAAACAACGAAGCATACGCGGCACAATTCACGGGGCCGTTGCCTCTTCCGCCCTCGAAACAGCTCGCGGTTGTCGCGTGCATGGATGCGCGCCTGAACGTCTACGCAATTCTCGGCCTGGCAGAAGGCGAGTCCCACGTCATCCGGAACGCCGGCGGTGTGATCACTGAGGACGAGATCCGGTCGCTCGCGATCAGCCAGCGTCTCCTCGGAACGAAGGAGATCATTCTCATCCACCACACCGACTGCGGGATGTTGACCTTCACCGATGACGCCTTCAAGAAGTCGATCGAAGACGAGACCGGCATTCGCCCCGCTTGGGCGGCGGAAGCGTTTCCGGATGCGGCGGAGGATGTTAAGCAGTCCATTCACCGGATCAAGGCGAGTCCGTTCATCCCGATCAAGGACTCAATCCGCGGGTTTGTCTTCGATGTCGCGACGGGCAAACTCAACGAAGTCACCATGTGAACCAAGCGCCGAACTGCGCCATATCACCATGAGCACGGTCAGCGGTCTGCCGGCTGCTGCGTGCCTTCCCAACGATTCCCCCACGCGACGAGGGGCTGCAAGCCCTGAATCAGTTCCTGCCCGCGCTGCGTGAGGGAGTAGCGGACTTGCACGGGTGTGGTCGGAATGACGGTGCGATCGAGGAGGTTTTCGTTCTCCAGTTCGCGGAGCCGCAGCGACAGCATCCGATCGGAGACACCAGCCACGAGCTCGCGGTATTCGCTAAAGCGCCGGGCGCCGCGATAGGCGGCCATGAGGATCGAGGCCGTCCACTTACGGCCGGCTAGTTCGGCGGCGGTTTGGAACCGCCGGCACTCCTCGTCGGCGATGTGGATGATCTGGGACTCGGTAACGCTCACTTACTTATTGTAAGTCGCCTACCCGATGGTTGTCTCCCGTGCGCAACAGCTTCACCATGAGATGACCAACGAAAGGATCGGCCATGGAGCTTGGAATTTACAGTTTTGGAAACGGGCTGAGGGACGCGCGCGGCGACTACGAACCCTCGGCGCGAGCGGTACGCAACCTCGTCGAGGCGATCGCTCTAGCCGATCAGGTGGGCTTGGACTACTTCGGTATCGGCGAGCATCACACGAAGGAGATGCCCGCGTCGTCGGCCGCGACGATCTTGGCGGCGGCGGCATCGGTCACGTCCAAGATCCGACTCGGCAGCGCGGTCACCGTACTCAGCACGGACGACCCGATAAGGGTGTACCAACAGTTCGCGACACTGGACGCGCTATCACATGGCCGTGCCGAGATCACCGCCGGCCGCGGTTCCTCGATCGAGTCCTTTCCCCTCTTCGGATATCGACTCGAGGACTACGACACGCTCTATGCCGAGAAGTTGGACCTTCTCCTCGCGATCAACGAGTCCGAAACCGTCACCTGGCAAGGAACCGTTCGCGCGCCCCTGAACGATGCGGTGATCGTGCCTCGACCAGAGAACGGACAGCTGCGGATCTGGCTGGGCACGGGCGGCAATCCGGGATCGACTGTGCGCGCCGCAAAGCTGGGACTGCCGATCTCCTACGGAATCATCGGAGGCCAGGCCGCGCGATTTGCAAGGCTCGCGGACCTCTACCGCCAGGCCTCCGTGGATGCGGGATCGCCATCCTCTTCGCGAATGATCTCGGTGGGCACGCCCGGCTTCATCGGAACATCCGACATCGTCGCGCAGGACACGTTCTGGAAGGCGTGGAGCAACGTCATGGCGTACATCGGCGGCCAACGCGGCTTCGCGCCGCTACCACGCGCCCAGTACGACGCGGAGTCGCACGAAGGAGGTGCGCTCTTCGTGGGCGAACCCGAGGCTGTTGCCGAGCGGATGATCGCGTTCCAACGCCGAATGGGCCACATGCGCCACTTCCTCCAGACGGATGTTGGCCAGCTCCCTCACATCGAGTTCATGCGGTCGATCGAACTGCTTGGCACGAAGGTTAAACCGCTGGTCGACGCAGAGCTTGCTCGGGATGGCGAGGTAGCTGCCTAGCGGTTCTTTCGGGGCGTCAGCGGCAACATACGATTGTCATCGACGCGAGGGGACGCGAGATGGCCGAACTGCTGTACCGACTGGGCAAGTGGGCGGCGAAGCGAGCGGGGGTCGTCGTCGTCGCGTGGGCGGTGTTGCTCGGGCTGGCCGCTGCGTCCTTCCTGTTGTTCGCCGGATCGCTGAGCGCGAGCTTCGACATCCCCGGAACTGCGACACAAAAGGTCTCAGACCAGCTTGCGAAGAAGTTGCCAGATTTCAGCGGTGCATCTGGCTCGGTGGTTTATCACACAACCGACAACAAGCCGTTTACTGACGCCCAGCAAGCGGACATCCAGAAAGTGGTCGCCGACGCGAACGACCTGCAGGATGTCGCGACGGTGTCCGATCCGTTCGCCATCGAAGACCAGCGCGCCAGGCAGGAGGCGCAGCTCAAGGCTGGCCTTGCGCAGTTGGACGCGGCCCAGAAACAGTTGGATGCCGGCAGCCAACAGCTGGATGCTGCGATCGCACAGTCGAAGGCGGCTGGCACGTACGCGCAAGCCAAGCCGCAGTTGGATGCGCAGGCCGCCGAGCTCGAGAAGCAGCAGGCCGCCTTGACGGCGCAGCGCCAGCAGGCCACGGCCGGATCCGCGCAGCTTGCCCTCGCGAAGAACGTACGCACCGTTTCGGCTGACGGTACGACCGCGGTAGTCAACATCAGCTTCGACAAGACCATCGAGGAGTTGCCCGACTCCGCGAAGACCTCGGTGAAGCACTACTTCGAGGGCCACCCCGTTAACGGAGTCGACCTGTATTTCTCGTCGACCATCGCGCAGACCATCCCCGAGGTCATCGGCGTGGGTGAAGTGGTCGGATTCATCATCGCCGGAATCGTGCTCTTCATCATGCTGGGCACGCTCATCGCAGCCGGACTTCCTCTTCTGAACGCGCTCGTCGGAGTCGGCGTCGGGGTGCTGTTCTGCCTCTCGTTCTCGAATGTTGTCGACGAGGCATCCGTCACGCCGGTCCTGGGCGTCATGCTCGGGCTCGCGGTTGGCATCGACTATTCGCTCTTCATCATCAACCGGCATCGAAAACAACTGATGCAGGGGATCGAGCTGCACGAATCCATCGGACTCGCCAACGGGACAGCAGGCAACGCGGTCGTCTTCGCCGGCGCGACCGTCGTTGTGGCGTTGCTCGCCCTGAACGTCACGGGAATCCCGTTCATCGGAACGATGGGAACCGTCGGAGCGATCTGTGTCGCGATCGCCGTCATAGTCGCGCTGACGCTCACCCCGGCGATGTTGCGCTTCGTTGGACCGCGGGTGCTCACGCGCAAGGCTCGACAGACGATGGGACAGCAGCAGCACACGGTGATCGATGTGAAGCCGATGTCGACCGTGCGCGCAGTGCTGACGACGATCGTCGCGGCGGCGCTACTACTCGTGATCGCGCTGCCCGTGCTTTCCCTTCGGCTCGGGCTGCCGGACGCATCATCCGATCCGCTCGATTCGACCACCTACAAGGCGTACACGCTCATGCACGACAAGTTCGGTGCAGGTTCGAACGGACCGTTGGTGGTTGCGGCTTCGCTGCCGCCGGGACTCGACAGCGAACAGATCGCCGCCCAGCAGCTTGCGATCTCGAAGAAGATCGACGCGCTCGACAACGTGGACGCGGTCGTCCCGATCGGTGTTTCGAAGGACGAGACGCTTGCGGCGTTCGAGGTGCTCCCGACCGGGGGACCCAATGACGAGTCGACCGCCCAGCTGGTACGCGACCTCCGCGCCCTGAAGTCGCCCGGCACGTCGAGCACGCTGGGAGTGGCCGGAACCGCGAGCGGCAACATCGACGTCTCCGACAAGATCGCGGCGGCGCTCCCCATCTACCTCGCCGTCGTGGTTGGCCTCTCGCTCATCATCCTGATCGGAGTGTTCCGCTCGATACTGGTGCCGATCATCGCGACCGGGGGCTTCATCCTGTCGCTACTGGCGACGTACGGGGTGCTGGTTGTCGTGTTCCAGTGGGGCTGGCTCGCCCCGGTGTTCGGCCTGCACAGCACGGGGCCGGTGCTGAACTTCCTGCCGATCATTCTGGTCGGCATCCTGTTCGGGCTGGCAATGGATTACCAGCTGTTTCTCGCCTCCGGGATGCGCGAGGCGTACGTTCACGGCGCCACGGCGCGTGAGGCCGTGATGCGTGGATTCAAGGCGGGCCGAACCGTCGTCATCGCCGCCGCGATCATTATGATCGCAATTTTCAGCGGCTTCATCTTCTCGGATTCGGTGTTCATCGTCGCGCTTGGTCTTGGCCTCGCATCCGGCATCCTCTTCGACGCGTTCGTGGTCCGCTTGTTGCTGATGCCCGCGATCATGCATTTGCTCGGGCGCTCAGCATGGTGGATCCCGAAATGGCTCGACCGAATCTTGCCGAACCTCGACGTCGAGGGCGCCGGACTCGAGCGCGAGCATCACGCGGTCTGACTATGGCCGGGACGGCTGCATTTCTTCCACGCCGACAGCCATGAGCTCTTGAACTTTCGCTTTCAGCTGGTCACAGATTGGCTCATCTGACGAGCTGCCGTCGTGCATGGTTGTGCTGAGCGCCGCCATCACGAGCGCGACGGCGAGCTCGGCCTGCGTGCGGTTGCTCGCGCGCTCGGCCGCCAGCGAGATGTACATCTCACGCACCTGAACCATCATTTGAGTCGCCGTGGTCAACAGTTCGGGGCGTCGCGCCAAGAGTTGCTTCATGCGGGCAAGGCTCGGGCCGTGCTCTGCGTTGCCTCCGATCACATCGCACATCGCCATGACCAAGCCGCCGCGCGCAGATCGGAACGCTGCCTTCACCACGGGATCGATGGATGTTCCCTGAAATTCCAGTGCCGCGGCGGCCTTGGACGGAAAGTAGTTGAAGAAGGTCCGCGTCGAGACATCCGCCTGTTGGCAGATTTGATCGATGGATGTTGCCTCGAGACCCTGCGCGTCGATGAGGCGGAACGCGGCCTCGTGTATCGCGTTGCGAGTCTGTTGCTTCTTGCGCTCGCGGCGGCCGACATCCTCCGAGCTGATTTCGATAGTCGTCATGGTTGTTTGCGAAGGCGGGCGGCGCTGCTGGTGCGCCGCCCGCTCTCGGATCAGGCCCGCGCTACCGCCGGGATGCTTCCCGTCGGGGTCGGCATCGCCTCGTCCGCGCGCTGCTGCAGAGCGGAAGTCTTGCGCAGCGGCGGCACCTTGAAGAACAGGGTGAGGATGAAGGCGATCAGGATGACTCCAAGCCCGATCCAGTAGACCGTGTTCACCGACGAGTTGAAGCCAACCATGAACGGCTTGCTCAGGCGCTTGTCTGCGCCGTTGAGGAACGAGGTGTCGCTCGTCGAACTGTTGCTTGAGCTGTTCGCGCTCGAGTCGCCCTTCTTGAGCGCCTTCACGAGCGTCGGAGTGAGCTTGTCGACGTAGAAGCTGCGCTGGCTCGCGTTCGCCCAGTTGACCTGGACGCCACCGTCCACGACTGTTGCGTGCGCCGCCTTGGCGACGGCCACGAGGGCCGCAGACTCGGCTGTTGGCGTTGCCGCCTCAACCTGTTGGGCGATGATCGACGCTGCGGCGGCCGACGGGATGACACCGGCGGCAACCTGCTTGTCGATAGCGGCAGTGACCTGCTGATTCACCGCTGCGTCCGCGGCGGCCTTCGCTTTGGCGGTGCCGGCGTCGAGTCCATCCTGGATCTTTGTCTTGAGTGGCGTGACGATCGGCGTCCACAGCTGCTTCATGATCGCCTTGTTGTCGGACGCTTCCGCGACCTTGGGCGTGAGCGCCGCGTTCAGTGCGGAACTCAGCGTCGTCTTGTCGGCCGTTGCGTTGACGATGTTGCCAGGCAGCGCCGCGAAGAGCACCGAGAGCAGCACTGCGACACCGAGCGTTCCACCGATCTGCCGGAAGAAGGTGGATGCGCCGGTGGCAACACCCATCTGGGTCGGCTCAACAGCGTTCTGGCTCGCCAGCGTGAGGGTCTGCATCATCTGGCCGAGGCCGAGACCGATGAGGAACATCGCGATCATGATGAACCAGAGCGGCTTGTCGATCGTGAGGAACGTCAGCACGAGGAAGCCGCCAGCCGTGAACAGCGTGCCGGTGACGGGGAAGATGCGGTACTTACCCGTGCGGGAGATGATCACACCAGACGCGATCGACGCGATCATCAGACCGGCCATCATCGGCAGTGTTGCAAAACCGGATGCCGTTGGACTCAGGCCGAACACGATCTGCAGGTAAAGCGGCAGGGTCAGCATGGCGCCGAACATTCCGAAACCGACGAGCACACCGAGAACGGTCGCCATCGAGAAGACCCGCGAACGGAACAGGCCGAGCGGGATGATCGCGTCACTCTTCATAGCGCGCTCGATGAGGATGAACGAGATCAGGCCGACGGCACCGATCACGTAGCAGGAGATCGAGCCGGCCGAATCCCAACCCCAGGTGCGTCCCTCTTCCGCGACTAGCAGAACGGGAACGAGCGTCACGATGACGGCGGTCGCGCCCCACCAGTCGATGCGCGGCTTCGTGCCCTTGTGGAACTTCGGGAGGTGCAGGAAGGCCAGCACCATGATGAGCGCGACGATGCCGATCGGCACGTTGATCAGGAACACCCAGCGCCATCCGGAGATCCAGAGGATCTGGTTCGCACCCGCGAATAGTCCACCGATCAGCGGGCCGATGACCGACGAGATACCGAAGACGGCCAGGAAGTAACCCTGATACTTGGCGCGCTCACGCGGTGCGAGGATGTCAGCCATGATCGCGAGCGGAAGCGACATAAGGGCGCCTGCGCCGATTCCCTGGAACGCGCGGAACCCGGCGAGCATGATCATCGAGGTCGAGAACGACGACAGGAGCGATCCGACGAGGAAGACCACGATTCCGAAGATGTACAGCGGGCGGCGGCCGAAGATGTCGGAGAGCTTGCCGTAGATCGGAACCGAGATGGTTGAGGTGATCAGGTACGCGGTGGTGACCCACGCCTGGTCGTTGAGACCGTGGAGGTCGTCGCCGATGGTTCTGATTGCCGTACCGACGATGGTCTGGTCGAGCGAGGACAGGAACATACCGGCCATGAGGCCGTAGATGACAAGCAGAATCTGCCTGTGAGACATGATCGGCTTGGATTCCAGCGGTGAGGATGCCGCGGGCTGCACCTTTGTAGGCGCGGTGATAGTAGACAAGACAGTCCCTTAGTGAAATAAGCGGTGTTAGTGAGGTAAGCGATGCATCGGGTTTCGGTCGCGTCGCCATGAAGTGCAGACGGGGCGATCGCCGACAGTGGCGTGCTGTTTTTGCAGACTGCGCAATAATACACGAATGCATATCTGCGGCAACTGCAAAACGAGCGAGCAGTACCCGGATGCTGGCGAGGGCTAGGAGAGCGGGCCTCGTCGAGCTGCTAAGCCTGCGAAGATCGCGTACAGGAGCGGGATCGCCGAGAGTCCCAACAGCACCCATCCGAATCCGACATCTTCACGACGAAGGAGGATGCCGCCAATCAGGAGCCCGGCGAAGAGGACGGCCGCGATGATCTGGCGCAACATCCGTTGGAGACTGCCCAGGCGACGGTCGATCTTTGGGGTCTGTATGGAGAGGGCGCCGTCTTCGATCCGAGACGTGAGGTCGTCGAGGCGCTGAGGCAAGCGGGCGATCAGACCAGCAAACGTCACCGCCCGCTGGACAAGATCCTTCACCACGTTTCCGCTCTCGTCTCGAATCAGCTGGGCGGAATACGGTTCGACCGCATTCCAGATGTTGAATTTGGGATCGAGCGAACTGCACATCCCCGAGGTGAGCGACATGGCACGCACGATGAGGAGAAAATTCTCCGGCAGCTGGAACGGGAGTGAACGAACGACATCACCGAACTCGACGGCGAATGCTCGGAACTCGCGGGGATCGACATCCTGAAGTTCGGCGAATCCCATCCCACCGAAGCGTGCGAACAGGTGCGTCATCGCTCGTTCGAGCTCCGCGCTGTCGGCGGACGGCAGCAGAATTCCAACATCCCGCATGCCATCGACCATGCCTTTGCCGTCGCGAGATGCGGCGGCGATGAGCACCCTACGCAGGCCCCGACGCAGCGCATCGGGCACCTCGCCCATCATCCCGAAGTCGACGAAGGTGAAATTCCATGCACGTTCGGATTCACCAGCGTCGCCATGAGGTGTGACGAAGATGTTGCCCGGGTGCGGGTCGGCGTGAAAGTAGCCGTGAACGAAGAGCTGATCAAACATGACAGCCGCGAATTCGTTGGCTACGGCCGACGGGTCGATACCGGCGGCCCTGAGACCTTCGACATCGTTGATCTTGATGGCGGTCACATCCTCCAGGGTCAGCACCCGCCGTGTCGTGCGCTCCCACACCTGCCGGGGAACGCTGACCCGGTCGTCACCTGCGAAGTTCGCCGCGAACCTCTCGGCGCCGGCCGCCTCGTGCAGGTAGTCGATCTCTTCGAGGCTCGTGGAGGCGAACTCCTCGACGAGCGCAGGCACGTCGACCCGATCGGAGACGACGTGCACGCGGCTGAGCCATCCGGCGACTCGGCGAAGCGCACGCAGGTCGACATCGATGACCTGGCCGATGCCCGGTCGCTGAACCTTGATGACGACATCGAGCAGACCGGTCTCGCCTGCGTCGACCTCGGCAAGTCGCGCCCGATGGACCTGACCGAGGGATGCTGCCGCCACCGGCATTTCGTCGACGAACGAGTATGCGCGCTCAAGCGCCACCCCTAGTTCGGCCTCGGCGAGCGCGCGGATCGCGGGGAACGGCACCGGTGGAACCTCGTCCTGTAGCCCCTCGAGTTCCTTCGTGATCTCGGGCGGCAACACGTCGAGTCGGGACGACATGAACTGGCCGACCTTGATCATGAGCCCACCGAGGTCAACCGCTAGCGCGTGAAAACGCTGGGCAATGTGCTGCAGTCGCGTGGACCTATTACGCGCAGCGACTCGCCCGAGACCCACCCGGGGGAGAAACAACTCGAACCACCACGTCTGCACCAGATAGCGCGCAGCGAACCGCATAATCCTGCGGTAGCGGGCGCGCATGTTTCCGACGTCGGTCATCTAGTCTCGGTCATCTTCCTTGACAGAAGCCGACGCGCCGGTGCGAGGGTCAGTCCTCGGCAAGGATCGAGTAGAGCTTACGTCGCGCCTCGTCGAGGACGGCTGCGGCCTGTTTCACCTGCTCCGGATTTCCCGAACGTCCGACCTGTGCCGTCGCCTGGGCCAACTCGATGCCGGCTTTGGTCAGGACGCCTGAGCGAAAGCCGTCACGAGCACTCTGCGCCTCCCAGGGGGTCGCGCGATCTGAAGCCGCGTCCGCCACCCGTTTGCCCTCATCCGTGAGCGAATACGACTTGCGACCGTTGGACTCCTCGGCGGAGATGAGTCCTTCGTCCGCGAGAAGCTGGAGCGTTGGATACACCGAGCCTGGACTCGGCTTCCATGCACCGCCGCTGCGCTCTTCGATCTCCTGGATGATTTGGTAGCCGTGCATGGGTTTCTCGTTCAGCAGTGCAAGCACCGCAGCACGCACGTCGCCACGTCCTACCCTCGTGCCGGCCTTTCGCTCGAATTGTCCGCGAAGCTGATCGATCGCTTCCCAGATGGAGCCGCCGACCCAACCTTCGCCCGGGGCGCCTCGCCCGCCCATGAACCCATCTCCCATAAATGACCCGCTCATGATGTCCTTCCGCGTGCCGGGACCATCCGGCCTCGCCGATACTTAACGATATATCGCGACAAGCCGAGCGTGAAGGTGCAGTTCTGACTCTCGCTAAACGTTCAGCTGCGGGCCGCTCGCCGCAACGCAACCGACTGAATCGGCAGCCAGACGGCGATTCCGAAAATGATGAAGGCTAGCGGCACGTGGATTCCGATCAGCCAGTCCTGGTGGTTGTCGGTGATTTGATGTCCGAGAAACGTCTGGATCACCACGAGAACGAATAGAGCGATCGAGCCGATGAGGATGGCGCGGCTGAACTTCCGCAGCGCGACGATTGCGAAAATCATCGTCGCAAGCGCCAGGATCGCGACAACGTCCGCAATCACGTCGTGAGCGTTAATCCAACCGTCTCGGCCTTTCTGCGACACGAACTCACCGGCAGTGATTGCCTGCAAGAAGATGGCGAGTGACGTGAGTCCGACCAGAGCCGAAAACACTCTGAGGGTTGAGGGGGAGGGTTTGTCCATGCCGACGCGCTCGATTCTTCCTTGAGACGAAAATGCGGTTGTCGACGAAATCTACCGCGGGAAGCACGTCGACGGCGAGACCGGCATCGGACAGCCGACTTAGTTGTCGTGCCCGTTGCCGTGTCCTTTTCCTGGGCCTTTGTCGTTGCCGTCCCCCTTTCCTGGCGGCGCAGGGGGCGTTGGGTGCGCGGGGCTCGGTGTGGTCGATGGTGACACGCTCGGTGATGACGTGCTCGATTGTGTCGGTGGGGGCGTAACCGACGCCGGGGCATTCAGTTGGAGCGCAAGCACAACCACAACAACCGCGAGGACGATGGCTGCCACGACGGCGATGCGGATGCCGGTGGCGCGAGACCGCGGCACGGCCGCCTGCGTGGGCGGAGCCATGGCAACCGTGAGTTGGGAGGAAGCCGGTGGACGCGTCGACGCCGACGGCACGTCGGCGACGGGATCCGCCAGGTCGGACGCCGCCAGGAGCGCGGTCGGCAGAAGAACGGTCGGCATGACCGCAGTCACGGACTCGTCGCTGTCGCCTGACCCTGTATCGGAGATACCCCCAACCGCGCGGACCACGGTTGCCGCCGCCGGCCGCGACCCTGGGTCGCGCGCCAGCATCCGTTCCAGGAGGCTCGACCAGTCAGGAGATAACGAGTCGGGCAGCACCGGGTCGCGTGAGAGGCGGGCCGCGAGCGACTCTGCCATCGGACCGGGATATTCCCTCGTGCCCTTCCACAGTTCGAGCAGTACCAGTCCGAGCGAATAGATATCGGAAGCGATTGTGACGTCGGCGCCCTCGGCTTGTTCGGGACTGAGGTAGGCAGCGCTTCCGATGACCGTGCCAACAGCCGTGAGTCGGGTCGAACCGATCGTGTGGGCGATTCCGAAGTCGGCGAGCTTCGCCCGTAAACCGGGTGCGCCGACGCTTGTCTGCTCGATGAGAATGTTCGCGGGCTTCACGTCGCGGTGCACGATGCCAGCGTCGTGAACGACACTCAAAGCGCTCGCGATGTCCGCGGCCACGGTCGCGATCTCCGCTGCCGACAACTGACGATCGGATGCGGCGTCGCGCAACGATTTGCCCCGAACGTACTCCATCACCAGAAAACTCGGGCCATCGTCAGGGCCGGTCGCGATGTACGCGTCGTGCACCGTCACGAGATTCGGATGGTTCAGTCTGGACAGCAACCGGACTTCGATCTCCAGGCGCGACCGATCCTCCGGCGCGTCTAATGTGAACAGCTTGAGCGCCACGGTCCGGTCAAGCAGAGTGTCGCGCGCCTCGTACACGCTGGCCATTCCGCCCTGGCCGATGAGCGACACGATTTCGAATCGATTGGCGAGGGTGCGACCTACGAGGTCATCACTCATGACAGCTCCTCATCGCTCGGGCCTTCCAATTCAGGCTACCCGGACGATTCGGCTCGACTGTTAGCGATCCCGAATGTTCGCAGCTAGACGACGCCGTTGCTCCCGAGGAGCGTGCCGATTCCGTACGTCGCGGCGAGCGCCAGCGCGCCTCCGATGGTTACTCGAAGGGTGGCGCGCAGCTTGGGGCTTCCGCCGATTGTCGCGGCGACAGAGCCGGTGATCGCGAGCGCCACGAGAACCGCGACGAACGTCACCGGTACGCGATACGGATCGGGCACAAGCGTCATCGACGCGAAGGGCAACGCCGCCCCGATGGTGAAGGCGACCGCGGATGCCAACGCGGCGTGCCAGGGACTCGCGATATCCGTCTGATCGATATTGAACTCGGCAGCGAGGTGCGCGGAGAGCGCGTCACGTTTGGTCAACTCGCGCGCGACTTCCATGGCGGTCTCGCTGGAGATGCCTTTTGCCTCGTAGTAGTCCGCGAGTTCGCGAAGCTCGTCGGCTGGTGACTCGGCCAGTTCGGCTTTCTCTGTCGCGATTGCGGCGCGTTCGCTGTCCCGTTGGCTGCTGACCGAGACATACTCGCCGAGGGCCATCGATACCGCACCCCCGACGAGACCGGCCAAACCGGCGGTGAGAATTGGTGCGACGGCCGATGTCGCCCCTGCAACGCCAACCATGATCGCGGCAACCGAAACGATGCCGTCATTGGCCCCGAGCACCCCGGCTCGCAGCCAGTTCAGCCGCTGGGCCAGCCCCCGACCGCCCGAATCGACGTCCGGGTCTCCCGACGATTTACTCATGCTTGATCGGGCTCACCTCGCTCGCGCGTCGCTGGGGCGCAATGAATACCATCGCTGGATAGGTAATCACGGCCAGCGCAAAATGCATAGCTATCAGAGTCACCACGCCGCCGAACGGCTGGCCAAGGTGGAGGATCCACACGTCAGGCAGAAGGCTCACCACTGTGACGGCAACAGCAAGCCAAAAATAGAGACGCCGCGCGCTGGTGGTGAACCAGCAGACGACGGGCCAGCCGATGCAGGCAATGACAACGCCGACGATGGTCAGCTTGCTGTAGTCGCTGAACGCGAAGTGGCCGTAGCCAGTGAGCCCGGGAACCAGCAGAATCGCTACGAGTGCCAGCCCAAAGCACGCGAGCAGCGAGGCTCCGACCGCTAAAAGCGTGCCCAGCACCCATCGCCAGGCCGCTGGTTGCGCTGCACCGCGCGGGAGGTCGAGTCGCAACACAGGTGGCCCGAAGTATCGGCGCGGACTACTGACCGGCGCGCTCATGGTTCGCTCGGAACGTGCATCGCGAAGCCAGGGGTCATTCGAATTTCGCCTTCTTTGTCGATTGTCAGCACATCAATGCTCCAGTTGGCGCAGCTGTGGTCCAGCGCGGTGGGCCCACCGGCGATGATCGCGGTCGCGAGAACGTCGGCAGTCACTATGTCGTCAGCGACGACGGTGGCCTGAACGAATTGCGTGGGAGCCGCGCCGATGGTCCAGATGTGGTCACCGCGTTCCGCGCTCCCAGAAGTTGCGCACGCGCGTCGTGACCCGCTCAGGGTTGCCGTGGTGAGCAACTCGCCGCGGTCGAAGGGATCGGTGATTCCCACGGCCCACGGTTCCACCTTGTCGTCCAGTCCAGACACGAGGATGTCGCCCCCGACGTTCAGACACCAGTTGGTTGCGCCCATGTTGGCGAGCTCGGTACCGGCAGCGTTCATCGCGAGCGCTTTGACTATCCCGGAAAGATCGATCACGCCGTCTGGCCGGTGCGGAGAAAATTCGCCCTGTGTTGCCGCTCGCCACTCGAGCGCTTCCGCATACGTGTGGCGCACTTCCACGGAGGCATCCCCAAGCTCCAGCACGTGGGATGCGATAAGGGAGAGTTCGCTATCCGGTTTGTAGAGGCTGTACGTTGCGTCGAAGTGGTCGAAGGCGGCGCGCACCGCGCGAAGGTCAGCGCCGTTGGGACTCATCGAGTCGAACGTGATCGACGCGACAGTTCCCATGGTCGAAAAGACGCGACGCTGCCAGCTCACAGGTGAGCCTTGTCGAGCGCTGACTGTAATGAATTGAGGTAGCCCTCGCTCGTGTAGGTGGCTCCACCAACCGTACTGACGTTTGCGGACTGTGCGGCGAGCACCTCGCTGCGCAAGATTGGGGCTGCATAGTTGCTGATCTCCACGGAACGGCCGCCCTGATCGGTGAGTTTGAGGGCCTTGACATCCGTGATCTTGCCCTTCGAAACGACGATCTCGACCTGCATCGGCCCGAACGGCGTTTCGATGGTCGAACCGACGTATGTCCCCGTTGCGCCGGCCGAAGACGACGCGGAGCCCGCGGGCGGCGCGGCTGTGGCGCTCGATGTCGGCTTAGAGGTAGAGGTCGGTGTGTCGGCAGGCGACGATGTCGGATCGGTCGCTGCCGACGGCGAGGTAGCTGACGATTCCGTCGCTGCGCCAGCCGCCGCAGTGTGAGCTGCGGCCGCGCCCGCCTGCCATCCGATGACGAGCACGGTCACTGAACCAAGGACGCTGCCAAGTACAGCGCGAATTCTCACCAGTCGAACCTTTCCATGTGGATTTGATGGTCCGGTAGCCCGCTCGCCTTCGCGTCTGCCACGACCGCGTCGCTCCATGCCTGTGGACCGCAGACGTAGAGATCTGAATTCCTGAGGTCAGGAAACACGGATCTCAATGAAACATTTCGGTCGACGTCCCTGGCCGACAGCCACGAATGCGCGCGTCGCGCTCGCGGTCCCACCGAACTGTAAAAACGTGCTCCCCTTGCGTGAGCGAGTTCCGCCATCTCGTCCCACAGAAAGTTTTCACCCTCGTCGGAACCGCGAAGCAGAATCGTCGTCTCACCGGGCACGAGTCGCGAGTCTTCGAGTAGTGCCCGCACCGGTGTGATGCCAATCCCGGCCGCGACGATCGCCAGCTTGGGCGAGGTTCGACCCGCATCCGTGAACAGTCCGTATGGTCCTTCAATCGAGACGCGAGTGCCGCGTGGAATCCGGCCGATGCGTGTGGTGCCATCTCCCAGGGCACGCACCGTTATTCTCGCTGTTGTCGCGGTCGGCACGGCAGACAGCGAGATCGGGTGCGCGTGCCACCACGTCTTCCAGGTCCAGAAACGCCAGATGAAGTACTGGCCACCGCTTGCGCCAAGCGACGTGAGGTTGTTGCCGCTCATGTGGATGGAAGCGACTCCGGAGCCCAGCGACTCGACGCCGGTCACTCGTATCGCGTGCTGGACGCTCCTCACCAGCGGTTCAACGAATCGAAATGCGACAATCGAACCGAGCGCGATCACATAGAGGGCGATCCAATAGACACGCTGCCCCGTACCCGCTGCCAGCATTCCCCCAACGCTCAGTTGGTGCGGAAGGGCCGTGAGAACGGCGGCGTAGCTGAGCAAGTGCAGCACGTGCCAGAACTCGTATTTGAACTTGCGACGAACTGCAACGAGTGAGGTCACGACGACCACCAGCAACAAGCCCAATCCGATGAACGCGAGGGGCATGTCCGGGATATTCCACATCGACACCGTCTCTGCGATGGGATTCACGCCTGAGCTGATCCCATAGCCGAGAATCAGCAGAGCCGTGTGCGCCAGAATGAGGTAAATCGCCGGTTTCCCAAGCAACCGATGAGTTGCCATCGCCCGGTCGTGACCGAAAACGCGATCGATAACGGGGATGCGTGCCGC
The DNA here is from genome assembly GCA_036495225.1 of Galbitalea sp. Taxonomy (GTDB): domain Bacteria; phylum Actinomycetota; class Actinomycetes; order Actinomycetales; family Microbacteriaceae; genus Galbitalea. Next base: position 4,498 of record DASXNG010000070.1, on the reverse strand, counting down.
CAGGACCAGCATCATCAGGATGAAATCGGTGCCAATGAGGCCAGCGACGATTCCGAGACTCGTCACGAAGCCACCGACGGTTGTGAAGTCACCCGCTCCGCCGTATGCGAGATAGAGAGCCACTGCCGCCGCAGCTGAGGTCACGGCCACGGTCGTGAGCAGGTCCGCCGCTCGCATTCTGCGACGAAATTGTTCGCGCCGTGACGTGGGTACAGAGGGTGCGAGCGCCCATGGTTGCTCGGGCCGAGAGGTGGTCGTCATCTCGTCCCCTTTCGGCTCGAAGTACGCCCTTCCACGTACTACATTCGCGGATCCGACTATGCGAAAGCCGAAGAAAACGCACTACTCGCGTGTGTTTCCTCACATATTGGGCAGCCGAATGAGCGCTCGAGCGCCACTTTCACCGTTGCTGAGTTGGGCAGTGCCCCCGGCCGACTCGGCGATCGCACGAACGAGGGCGAGCCCGAGGCCACTACCTCCGGCGGACGCTGTGCGCGACTCATCCGGTCTGCTGAAGCGGTCGAACGCCGTCGGCAGAAAGCTCGCCGGTACGCCGGGACCGTTGTCGACGACTTCGACCTCGAGCATGCCATCGTCGTTTCTGAGCGTCAGTTCGACGACACCTTCGTCGCCCACCGCGTTGAGCGCGTTCGAAAAGAGATTGTCCAGCAACCGGCCGAACGCGGCTGGTTCGATCGCGTAGGTGTCCAGAGCACTCAGTCCATCGGTCGAGAACGAAACATCCACCTGCTTTGCGAGGGCGATCATTCGCGCTCGATCCACTGCCAGCATCGACTCGTCCACCAGCTCCGCAGTGGTCGCTCGCCCCTGCGGCGAATCATCCCCATCGATGCGTGAGAGTTCGAGGAGTCCGGTGGCGAGAGCAGTGAGGCGAGTGACCGAGGTCTCGGCGCCGCGTATTTCGCGCGCGAGTGCCTCCGCGTCCCCGAAGTCGTCATGCGCGAGTTCGAGTTGCGTTCGTAGCGCGGCCAGCGGTGTTCTCAGTTCGTGGGCAGCATCCGAGACCATTCGGCGCTCGCGAACCGTTCCCGCGTGCACGCGGTCAAGGAAGTCGTTGAGCGTGAGCGCGAGCGCTGCCAACTCATCGTTCGCCGTACCGACCGGCAGACGTTCGTCCTCGCCGGTGCCACTCAGGGACTGTGCCCGGCGACGCATCGCATTTACTGGCCGCAACGCGAATGTGGCCAGCAGCCACGAGGCCGCGGCCAGAGCGACAAGCGCAAGGCCGCCGCCTAGGGCCAGGTCGCCGTCGAGCCCTGCCAACACGAGTCGGGATGACGCCGTGCTTCGCGCTGCCCACAGCCCCCAGGTGCCGTTGGACGTTTCAACCGTCTTCGACACCACCACATACGGAGCCTCGTCTTCCGGTGTTGAAAATGTCTGGTTCGACGGCGCGCGCTTCTCCACTTCGGCACGCACCTCGTCCGGGAGCGAACTCTCAACGGTCTGCCCTTGCGGCGATCGGACCAGCACGAGCACCCCGGCGCCCGGAGCGTCGACGTGGGATCCCCCATTCTCGGTGAGGTCCTTCTCAAACGAAGCAAGGTCAGTCGTTGCGAGGCTGACATCAGACGAGTGGAGTGTGGCCGCGGCGTTGTACCGGATGGCGAAAAGTGCGATGACTATGACAATGCTCGCGACCACCGCGCTGCCCAGTGTGATGCGGGCGCGAATCGACAGCGATCTCCTCACGCGTCATCCTCGACGATCCGAAGCGAGTAGCCCGAACCGCGTGCGGTTTCGATCTCGACGCCGGAGTTGATCGGCTGCAGCTTCTTGCGGAGATAGCGAACGTACTGGTCGACGATGGTTGGGTCGATGTGCCGCGTCGTTCCCCAGACTTCCTGCAGAATCTCCGGCCGCGTTGCAATTGCGCCGTTCCGCGTCGCCAGCATGCGAAGCAGTGAAAATTCTTTCGTGCTGAGGGGAACGACCTTGTCATCGAGAGTCGCTCTGACCGCCTGGATGTCGAGCCGCAAGTTGCCAACCAGAATCACCGGCTTCGGCATGGCGCCGTCGCGCCTGACAAGGGCGCGTATCCGTGCGCTCAGCTCGACGAAAGCGAATGGCTTCGTGAGGTAGTCGTCAGCACCAGAGTCCAAACCGTGCACTCGATCATCGACGGAGTCGCGTGCGGTCAGCAATAGTACGGGCAAGAGGTTGCCCTGCTGGCGAAGGTGGCGGCAAATCTCGTAGCCGCTCATTTCGGGCAGCATCACGTCGATCGCCGCTGCCGAAAACGAGTTGTTCGCGACGGCTATGAGCGCCTCGACGCCATTCTCGACGCTGGTGACGTCGTAGCCTTCGTCGGTCAGACCCTTCTCGAGCAGTGCTGCCATCGTCGGGTCGTCCTCGACAACTAGTACCTTGACCACGCGACCTCGCTCTCCAACTCTTGTTGCTTAGCAAATCACCCCCAGCATGCGCTGGTGCGCCCAATGTGAATACTGACATCTGCAGCTGTGTCATCCGAGGAAGAGTGCCCAGCATCGTCAAAGGAAGAGTGACGTATGGTCGTCCGCATGAACTTCAGAGCACCCGTGTGGGCATGGCGAGCCCTCATGGCGTGTCTTTCTCTCGCAGACCTTCGACGTTTTGGCCGTAATCCGATTGACACGGTCGACTACACACTCGACATCGACTACGTTGGCGACGGAATCCGAGGTCATCGACTCGATGTCATCGTGCCCCGCGAGCACGCGCCGGCGGGAGCCGAGTCGCTTCCCGTCTATCTCTACTTTCATGGCGGTGGCTGGACCTCCGGTGATAAGTCGCTCCTGACGAAATACTGTGCGAGCCAGGCCGCGAACGGCATGGTGGTCGTCAACGTCAACTACCGCATGGCGACGCGATTCCAAATGACGCACATACTCGAGGATGCGGCAGCGGCGTTGGCCTGGGTGTCCCGCGAGGTGGCGGAGTTCGGCGGAGATCCAGACCGCATCGTGGTCGGCGGCGACTCTGCGGGCGGACAGATCGCAGCTCTGCTCGCGGCGACTTCACACGACGACGAGCTGGCCGAACACTACGGGATCCGGCCGAGCGCCGAGATCCGCGGGGTTGTTCAGCACTGTAGCGTCGTCGACTTCTCCGTCATTCTCGAGCGCGGCTTCATCATGAGCCTTGACTTCATCCGCATGCTGCTTCCCTCCCGTGGGCGTGGGTTGATCTTGTCGGAGGCCATGCGCTTCCTGTCTCCCATCGAGTGGGTCGGCCCGACCTTCCCACCCGTGTTCGTGACGACGTCAGAGCGGGACTTCCTGTACCGGGCGAACATGAACTTTCTCGCCAGACTTCTGTCGGTGGGCGTGAAGGTCGATTCGCTCGTCTATGGCGCGCACTCGACCAAGACCCGTCACACCTGGCAGCAGGATTCGAGCCTCCCCGAATCGCAGCACGTGTACCGCAGGCTCCAGGAGTTCGTGCGAAAAGTTGCGTCTCCTCGCTCTCTCGCCGTCTGATCGTTGACGCTGCGCTACTGTCCGAGAATCACGCCCCGGGCGCGCATGAACGGCACCGGGTTGGTCGGCACACCGCTGACGAAGACCTGGAAGTAGAGGTGGCAACCGGTCGAGAAGCCGGTTGAGCCGGTTCGAGCAATCATTTGGCCCGCAGAGACCGTCTGCCCGATGTGCACGAAGGTCTCTCCGTTGGCAATGTGGCCGTACGCGGTCGAGTACTGGTCGCCATCCTGAATCTGGATGTAGTTGCCGATGTCGCCGTACGGACCGGCATAGGAGACCTTTCCCCGGTGCGCGGCGTATATCGGGCGCAGGCAACCGTCGGCGATGTCATCGCCGTAGTGCATTCGCCACTCACCGCCGGCTGCCGGGTCGTTGCGGTATCCGTATGGAGAGGTGATGACGCCAACGGTGGGCAAGGCCCATCCCGACGAATCCACAACACCGCCGCCACCACCGCCGCCGCCGCCCCGAGCGGCAGCTGCAGCAGCCGCGGCCGCCGCGGCCCTCACCCCAGCGTCGTACTGCTTCTCGGTGAGATTGAGCTTCGTCGTCAACGCGGCCAACTGCAGATTGAGCGTACTTTCCTGCGCCTGTTTCGCCGTCAGAGCGGTTTGGAGGTTCGCGGCCGAAGCCGCTGCTGCTGCGCTCGCGACCTCCGCGGTTTGCTTGTCTTTATCGAGAATCCGGGTTTGTGCTGATGCGAGCTTGCTCAATTGGTCTACTGAGTTCCGGTCGGCGCGCGCCTGCTTGTAGATGTCCTCCTCACGTTGGGAGGCCTTGCTGAGGGTGCCGAGGTTGTCGAGAAGCTGACTCGCGCCCTTGCCATCCAGGAGAAGGTTCAGTGACACCCCTCCGTCATCGCCGCCGGTGCGGGCCAGCTGTCCCACGTATTGTCCGAGCTGCTGCTTCGACTTGGCTGCCCTGGCGGTCGCAGCGTGAAACTGCGTCTCCAGGGTTTTCTGTTTGTCGGCGGCCGCGAAATAGGTCTGTTCCGCCGTATAGGCGGCCGCACC
>DASXNG010000069.1:0-8872 GCA_036495225.1 Galbitalea sp. | reverse complement strand
GGGTGGTGCAGGACGCGACATCCTGCTGTGTCGTCTCTGGCACTCCGTTGATGGTGTAGTCGCAGTTGTCGTACACCTGGTCTGACACAACGGTCGCGGTGTTGGTCACGGGCGTTCCCGCGGCGAGGCCGGCACGGAAGTCGAGGGTCGTGTTGATGGTCAGCGTCGCGCCAAGCGGAATGCTTTGACCGCTCGCCAGCGTGAAGGCGATCGTCTCGCTGTGAGTGGTGAAGTCGTACGCGCCGACCGACGCCGTGACGCTTGGCGTGGTGACCGTCGAGCCATTCTTAAGGCTGTACGAGAAGGCATCGCTTGGCGCCTCCGGGTTGCCCGTGTCTGGATCGTTCGGAAGCACCAGGTAGGCGCCGGCGGCATCGCCGGGAAGAACGTCCGTCACGATGACGTTCGAGAGCGCCTTGTTACCCGCGAAGGACGCGCTCGGGTTCGGATTTGTGATCGAGATCGAATACGGGATGTCCTGGCCGAGAGACAGTGAGCCCGTCGGGGTCTTTGTGATCGAGACATCCGCGGGCACGTGCTCGTATTGAATCTGCTGGGTGTCGCTGTCCTGGGCGTGCCACCAACCGCCGTAGGCGTTGACGTTGACGGTGTTGGTGAAGACACCAACCTCGGTCTCGCCAGGAGCAGGAGTCGTGTTCGTGTAGAGGTCGTCCTCGACCGCGCCCCCGGCGACGAGGTTGTCGCGGCGTGTTGCCTGGAATGAGACGCTCTGCAGCGGGTTGTGAACTCGCTCCCAGCCCGCACCGCTCTTCTCGGTGAAGGTGAAGCGCAGGCCCTGGATGTCGGAGAGGGTCGTGCCCGACGGCACCGTTGCCGGAAGGCTTAGAGCTGTTGCCTGGCTCACGGTACCGTCGTACCAGCACGCCGAGAGATCGGGTGAACCGTTGCACTCAGCTGTGATCTGGGGCAGAGCGGGTAGCGCCGGCGTGGTCACGACATACGTCACGCCGACCAGCGCGTCGACCTCGACGCTATCGATGGGCTGCGAGAACGTCAGGTCGTTCAGGCTCTTCAGCTTGTACGCGTTCCAGAAGGTTGGCGTGAAGTCGTCGATGACCATGCTCGTGGTCGGCACGTTCCCGGTCGGCTGGCCGCTCAGAGTGATCGTTGTGTCGCGGGATGCGCCATCGAGCTGGATGTTCGGCGCGATGGTTTTGACCGCCTTGACACCGTAGTGATTCGTCTCGATGTCGAAACTCGCGGTAGCGGTAGTCGACGTGGTGTTGTCTGGCCGGTTGTAGACCTCCGGGTCGGTGACGCTCACCGTGACTTCGTTGTCGATGGTCACGCTCGGCGTATTCACCGGATCTGGCAGTACCGACTGCGCGGTTCCTCGTTTGGTCGCTCGCAGGCGCGCGTCAAGAGCGACAGTGACCCTTCCACCCGGAGCGATTGATCCGACGCAGTCGACGCTGATGCCCGTCGCGTTCGCGAGTTCCGTGGGCGTTAACACAGACGGATCTTGCGCGTCCGCGAGCGAGTAGCTCGCTGCGAAGTCGGCGGCCGGTGTGAACTTCACTGTGCCAACCGAGCCAGCCGGGCAGGCGATACCGTCGACGGAGATGATGTCGACGTAGTCGAACGGGTCGTTGCCGCCGGTCGGGTCGGTCAGCGACAGTTCATTCACGAAGGTCGTAGTCGAGTTGTTCGTGCCGCTCAGATTGAGCTCCGCGGTCGGGTACAACGACACGGCAGTGCCATCCGGTGGCAGGCCGAGCTCAACGGGACCCGGGTTCAGCGGGCCATCGTTCCAGGACTTCCTGGCGAGCACATTGACCGACGGATCGAGGATGTCGATGACGTCAGACGAAGTGTCGGTCTGCAGAGTCGCGTTCGTCGCATCGCGGCCGTCCTCGCGCACGGTGTTGACGACCGCACCCGGAACGAACGAGCCAACCGGCGCATCTGCCGGGTCGTTGTAGGTCGTGCCGGCCAGCACGCCGAGCACGGGCGAACCGTCGGAGCGCTTCGTGTTGCGCAGTTGGAAGTCGAGGTCGACCGTTCGCGTCTCGTCAGTTGCGGAGGCGACGCCGTCGCCCGCCTGCGGATCGGTTGGCTGCGGGTTCGCGCGGAACGCCCTGTTCGGATTCTCCACGAAGGTCAGGCGAACACCTTCGACCAGCTGCTGGTCCCCGGCGGAGAGCGTGTACCCGGGAAACGTTCCTGCGCAGGCGGTCGGGCACGGGTCATCCGCCGGTTCCTGCCATCCGCTGCCCGGTCCGGTGCCGGGGTAGAACAGCTCCACCTTTTCCACCTCGTCGAAGGTCAGCTCCTGGTCCATGGCCGCAGTGATCGCCGGGATGCGCGTGAGGTTGAACGCGTCGTAGACGGTGTCTGCGACATTCGTCGGGTCGTCCTGGCTGTCGGAGATGACGACGGAGGCGAAGTTCAGCGACCCGGTGCCCCAACTGAGTTTGGCGGTTGCACTCTCGTTCGACCGCGCGTCAACGGTGGGCTGCTGCCACGACTTCGTGATGAGGTCGACGCCGCCATTCCCGTTGATCGGCAGAAGATTGATGCTGGCGGTTGCTTGACCCGTGACATCCGCTGGTGTCGCCGAACCACTGTGCACGAGCGACTCGACCACGTTGTCGACCGTGACCGTGGCGGTGGTGCTCGCGTTTGGCTTGCTGGTGCCATCGGAGCGCAGCACCCCGCGCAGCGCGACCTGGATGTTCGTTGTCACCTTGAACCCCGGTGCAAGTGTGCCGGTGTTCGGCGTGTAGACGAACTCGAGGCCAGCGACATCCGCCTGCTGCGTGGGAGTCAGGGTGTAGTTGAACAGGCCGCTCGAACCGGCGATGTTTTGAGCGCCCGCCAGAGGGAGCCAGCTGGATGACGCGAGGTCCCAGTATTCGACCGACATGGTCGTGCCAACCGGAACGCTTGTCGACAGGATCCTGGTGGCATTGAAGTCGTCCCAGAAGCCGAGCTGCGTCGGGTCTTGCGGGTCACGAATGATGAGCGAGTCAGCACCAACCGTTGACCCACCGGTGTCCGTCGGGCTCGTCGGTGCCGGGTCGACCTGGTCGGACAGCGAGACGATCGACCTCGCTCCAGCGATCGAGTAGATCTTCGGCGGCGTGATCGCCTTCTGCACCGAGGTGTTGACGCGGGCGCTCCGCAGCGTGAGGTCGGCGTTGCCCAGCGCCTCCGCGGTTTGGTTGTCTTCGGTGACGACGCCGAGCGAAACCCAGTTGATCGGGTTCTGGTCGGCGGTCACGGCGGGTGTCGTGAAGAGGAACGGCAGCACCGCGTACTCGCCCGGCGCAAAACCGCTGCCGCTGTTCGTGAAGGTGATGCGGAACCCGTCGACCTGTTTGGAGGGGTCTGGCTCGGGCATCAGCGCGGGCGTCGCGCTCTGCGGTGCGGAATATGTGGCGTCGCCGTCGTAGAGGTACTCGATTGTCGCCGTCGGGTCGGCAGATGCTGGCCACTGGATGTTGGTACTCGGGCCGCTCGTGTTCTGGTCGTCCCACCGCGTGAAAGTGAACCCCTGCTGCACGAGATTGTCGTGACCCGCAGCGGGCTCGGTGACAACCATGCTCTTGAGTTTGTAGTTGCCGCCGTTGGTTGCGGTGACGGTCGCCTCGTCCGAGATCCCGCCGAGGATGCTCGCCTGCGCGTACTTCTTGGTGATCTGTGGGTTGATCACAAACGAGTTGATGGTGAGCTGTGCGCTGTCCGTTGCCGGCGTGGAGTTCACCGTGCTGATGGAGTTGTCGGGGTTCTTGGTGCTGATGGTCACGAAGTCGGATGCGATGTTGTTGATCGTCGTGCCCGTCGGTGCGGACGCGACATCGCTCGAAAGGGCCGTGGTGATGTCGACTTCGCCCGCGTTGCCTGCGGCAATGGTGCCGCTGGTCTTCGAGAAGATGAACTTCAGACCCTCAATGGTTTTCGGGTCTACGCCAGCGGGAAGCGCGATCGTGGCGACCGCAGCTCCCGCGTGCCACGCGGAACCGTCGAACCAGTCGACCTCGACCCGATTCGCACCGCCCGGCCAACCGCCGCTCGGGATCGTGAGGCCCGTGACCTGGGCGTACCTGAACGGGTTGGTCGAGACATCCACCGGGTCTTGCACTGTCAGCGTGTCCGCGCCCGCGTTTGACGTGTTAGCCACCGCGAGCGAGAAGGTCGAGGTGAGCCCCGGTGTGCTGTTGATCGACGCGGTTTTGCCGTAGGTAGAGCCCGTCGGCGCGGCAACCTTCTTGGTGATGGTCGATGCCGGCTCGACCGGGATCGACAACAGAACCTGCGTCGAAGCGGTCACAGGCGTCGGCCCATTTGTAGCAGTAGCAGTGGCGGGGTTCGTCACGCTCGTGCCGTTGTAGCTGTACGGCACCCCGGACGATGGCACGTGCGCGGTCGCGGTGAAACTCGCCTGGCCGCCGGCGTCGAGGCCGTTCGTTCCGTCATCCAGGGGCTGGATGATGGAAACGGTGAAGCTATTGCCCGTCGTCTTCACCGTCGAGTGCACGCCGGAAGGTGAGGAGACAACGTCCAGCACGAAGGGCGCAGGAATGGTGTCAGTCACCTGGAAGTTGTCGCACTCGGTCGTCAGCGATGAGCACTCCACGTTGTACGTGAAGGTGACGTGGCCGTTCAGCCCGACCGCTGATGTCGGAGGGTTGTACACGGGCGAAACCGTCTGCGAGATGTGGATGACGGGAATCTCCGCCGCGCTCGCGACGGTAGCGACGCTCGGCGCCACAACGCTCGCGACCAGGAGAACGGATGCCGCAGCCGCGACGATGTAGCGGATTCTGCGAGCGAAGGGTGCCCGTCGTGTGCGCGAGCGTGAACCTCTCAAATGCACGTGTTCACCCCTCAAGCCGTCGTCGCCCGAAGGGCAGGCGGGCACAGGGAACGTGCGCGGCTTCGGGTGCCATCCCCGAGGCTATTGGCGTGGAGGGGAGCTCAGATACGCCCCACTAGTGGGCACGCGAACGGGCGCAATGCCTTGGCCTGCTAGGGTTAAAGCACTTGCGAGCCCACCGTTGGACTCCCTGCGTCGTTGAACGCTTCCTCTCTCGCCGACTCGAACCCCATTAGTTCGATCCGGTTTGCAGACACTTTCTCCGGCGATCGATTGCGGCCATTGCTGCTCTCGCCAACATGTTGAAACCGTCTGCGGTGCCACTGCGCCCTGCCGGTTCAACAAAATCCGAAAGACACCACTGTTGACTGAAACACCTTTTGGCGCGCTTGGCGTGCCCGCTCCGCTGGTTGCCGCGCTTGTCCAAGCCGGCATCACCGAGCCATTCCCCATCCAGCAGGACACTCTGCCCGACACCCTTGCGGGCCGCGACGTGCTCGGCCGCGGTAAGACCGGATCGGGCAAGACCCTCGCGTTCGGCATCCCGCTGGTCGCCCGTCTTGGCGGCAAGCTCGCCGGCGGAAACCGCCGCCCCGGTCGCCCGCTTGCCCTAATCCTCGCCCCAACGCGCGAACTCGCCACCCAGATCACCGTCGCGATCCAGCCCCTGGCGGACGCGTACGGACTGAAGTCGACCACCATCTTCGGTGGCGTCTCGCAGCAGCGCCAGGTGGCCGCGCTCAAGGCCGGTGTCGACATTGTCGTCGCTTGCCCCGGCCGCCTCGAAGACCTCATGAAGCAGGGCTTCGTGTCACTCGACGCCGTCGAGATCTCGATCCTCGATGAGGCCGACCACATGGCCGACCTCGGCTTCCTGCCCGTCGTGACCCGCATCATGGACAAGACGCCTTCGAACGGACAGCGGATGCTGTTCAGCGCGACCCTGGACAACGGCGTCGACAAGCTCGTGCGCCGCTACCTGCACAACGAGGTTCTTCACTCGGTGGATGAGGCGAACTCGCCCGTCGCGGCCATGACGCACCACGTGTTCGAGGTGTCCGGAGTCGAGGCCAAGCGCGTGCTGGTTGAGAAGCTCGCATCCGGTAGCGGCCGTCGCATCCTCTTCATGCGCACTAAGCACCATGCCAAGAAGCTGGCTCGCCAACTCACTGACAACGGCATCCCTGCAGTCGACCTGCACGGAAACCTGTCGCAGGTGCAGCGTGACCGCAACCTCGCCTCCTTCGCCGCCGGCGATGTCCGTGTTCTCGTCGCGACCGATGTCGCCGCCCGCGGTGTGCACGTCGACGACATCGAGCTCGTCATCCACGTCGACCCGCCGGCCGAGCACAAGGCATACCTGCACCGCTCGGGCCGTACGGCTCGCGCGGGCGCCGAGGGTGACGTCGTCACGCTCGTGTTGCCGGAGCAGCGCAAGGACACCGCGGCGCTCCTGCGGAAGGCCGCCATCACCGTGACACCACAGCAGGTGGACTCATCCTCCGCTGCGGTCACAGCCCTCGTCGGCGATGTCGCCGCCTATGTGAAGCCGGCGCCCCGCGCCGCGGCTCCCGTGCGCGGGCAGTCGCAGGGTGGACGGAGCCAGGGTGCCAATGCCCAGCGCAAGCGCGCCAACCGCGACGGCGGCGCTGCTCGTGACGGCGAACGCACCGACCGCGCGGGCCGTCCGGCGCAGGGCTCCGGTCAGCGCTCGGCGCGTCCGGCACAGTCATCCGGGGGTTCCTCGTCCGGCGCACAGCGCTCTGGCGGCCAGTCATCCGGTGGCCAGCGCTCGAGCGGACAGGGTTCGTCGTCTGGCGGTCTCCGCGTCGGTGGCCTCGTCGGCATGAGCCAGTCGAGCAACGGACGCCGCCGCGGCCGCTAACCGTTCCGCCACTTCATCGAATGCCCTGTAAGTGCGGGTGTGGACCACTCCGCACTAGCACTTACAGGGCATTCGTTGTCCCGCGCCCGGGCAACATCCACCGTTCGGGCCCCAGGTTTTGTGCATAACTCAGGCAGAATTTTTGCTGGCGCGGAGACTGCCCCGGAAATGGGCGGATGTCGGCGAGCACTCCCGAAAATTGCCTGAGTTATGGACAAGGCCGCACTGCCGGGTCGAGCCCAAGCAGACAGGCTGGCTAGAAGAGCCGCCCCACCGACGCGAGTGCGGCGCGAAGCAGCGCACCGCGGCCGCCCTCCATCTCGGAGGCAACGGTGTCGGATGCCGCCTCGATCGGACCCATCCAGGTCAGCTCGAGGGCGTCCTGCCTCGGCTCGCAGGTTCCGGTGACGGGAACGACGTAGGCGAGCGCGACCGCGTGTTGGCGATCATCCGTGAACTGGGCGCCCGGGAACGGAAAGTACTCGGCGACCGAGAACGGCACGGGCGAGGCGGGCAACAGCGGGAACGCCATCGGGCCGAGGTCCTTCTCGAGGTGGCGGAACAGCGCATCGCGCAGGCTCTCGCCGTACATGACTCGCCCGGACACCAGCGTGCGCGTGATGTCACCATCGGCGTTCGCACGGAGCAGCACGCCGACCTCGGTCACCTGGCCGACGCCATCCACACGTACCGGAACGGCCTCCACGTAGAGGAGCGGCAACCTGCGCCGGGCATCCGCAAGCTCGTCGTCGGAGAGCCAGCCGGGGTTCGGGTCGGGGGTTCCAATGGAGCTCATGTTCCATTGTCACCTCTGCGGCGGCCTTCGCCCGGATTACGGTGGTGCGGGTTACGTTAGTCGGGAGACGTCTTCTGAACGGACGATCCGCTGTCGAGGGTGATGGAGAAGACGTGAACATCGATACAGAGGCCGTCATCTGGTCAGCCCCGGAACGCGAGAGGGCGGGTCGGCCCCTGTTGGTTTTGCTTCACGGCTACGCCTCCCATGAGGGTGACCTCTTCCAGTTGGCGCCGAGATTGCCACTCACCCCGGTCATCGCTTCACTGCGTGCACCCATCTCGGAGAGCGGCGGATGGGCCTGGTTCTCTTTCGCCGAGACCGGCATCGCCGACCCGGATCCCGCGGATGTCACCGAAGCCGCAGCCGCGCTCCTCGCCTGGCTCGACGGGCTCGAGTTCACGAGTGTCAGCCTGCTGGGTTTCTCGCAGGGCGCCACCGTTTCGCTGCAGGCTCTGCGGCTGGCGCCCGAGCGGTTCACGTCGGTCGTCGCGCTCTCCGGATTTTCTGCGGCAGGCACCGAGCCGGGCGACCACGAACTCGAAGCCCTCAAGCCGCCGGTCTTCTGGGGCAGGGGAACTCGCGACCAGATCATCAGCCCAGCCCTCATCGAACGCACGGAGGTGTGGCTTCCAGCACACGCGAATGCGACAACGCGCATCTACGAGGACCTCGCGCACGGGGTCTCGGTCGACGAGCTGAACGACATCACGGAGTTTCTACGCGAGCACGCCTGAGCGCTGCCCGCGAACAGCGACCCGCATGACGGCGGTACGCGCAAGGATTGACGGATGAGCAACGTGCTCGACCGATTCTCCCCAGCGACTCGCGAATGGTTCGCGGGCGCCTTCGCCGTGCCGACAGCCGCGCAGGCTGGAGCGTGGGATGCGATCAGTTCGGGTTCGCACGCCCTCGTCGTCGCGCCGACGGGCTCCGGCAAAACTCTCGCCGCGTTCCTCTGGTCGATCGACCGACTGCTCGCCGCCGAACCGGTTGAACCCAGAAAGCGAACTCGGGTTCTCTACATCTCCCCGCTGAAGGCCCTCGGCGTCGATGTCGAGCGCAATCTCAGGTCGCCGCTCGTCGGTGTCACGCAGACCGCCAAGCGTCTGGGACTTCCGGCGCCGACCGTCACGGTTGGCGTTCGGTCGGGTGACACCTCTACCCAGGATCGTCGGCTGCTGGCTCGAACTCCTCCTGACATCCTGATCACCACGCCGGAGTCGCTTTACCTCATGCTGACCTCGGCCGCTCGCGAGACACTCCTCGGCGTCGACACGATCATCGTCGACGAGGTGCACGCCGTGGCCGCGACCAAACGCGGCGCACACCTCGCAGTCTCGCTTGAGAG
>DASXNG010000068.1:0-1713 GCA_036495225.1 Galbitalea sp. | reverse complement strand
CGTTCTGGGAGCTGGCGGATCGCTCGCCGAGAAGGAAGTCCTCGGCTGGCTCGAGTTCGGTGAGGCCGCTCGCTATCTTGCGGCGGATATCGTGCAGAGTGAGTTCGCACCGGACTACGTGATCGCGATCGCCCGCGGCGGGCTGCTGCTCGCCGGCGCACTCGCTTACGCGCTTGGCGTCAAAAACTGCGGCAGCCTCAACGTCGAGTTCTACACCGACGTCAACGAGCGCCTGCCGATGCCCATCATCATTCCGCCGCTGCTGGATCAGGAGTCGCTCACCGGCCAGCGGATCCTCCTGGTTGACGATGTCGCTGACTCCGGCCGCACGCTCGCACTTGTCGCCGACATCCTGAAGGATGTCGGCGTCGAAGTGCGCTCCGTCGTGCTGTACACCAAACCGGGTTCGATGTATCGGCCGGATTACGCGTGGCGCAACACCGCACGCTGGATCCTTTTTCCGTGGTCGGCGCTGCCGCCCGTCACGATCGACACGGTCTAGTCGGGCATGACGCCGCATCCGCTGTCCGAGCTCATGGACCCCGGCTGGGCCGCTGCGCTCGCGCCGGTGCAGGGCGATGTCGCCCGGCTCGGAGACTTTCTGCGGGCCGAGACCGCGGCTGGCCACGGTTACCTGCCGTCGGGGGCGAACGTTCTGCGGGCTTTCACGTATCCGCTCGACAACGTGCGCGTTCTCATCGTGGGCCAGGATCCGTACCCGACACCCGGCCATGCGATTGGGCTTTCCTTCGCGGTTGACCCGCACGTGCGACCGGTTCCCCGCAGCCTGCAGAACATCTACAAGGAGCTGCACGATGATCTCGGCCTGCCGATTCCAGCGAACGGGGATCTCACGCCGTGGGCTCGCCACGGCGTAATGCTGCTCAACCGAGTGCTGACCGTTCGCCCCGGCGTCGCGGGATCGCACAGGGGCGTCGGGTGGGAGGTCGTGACGGAGGCGGCCATCCGTGCTCTCGTCGCACGTGGCAGACCCCTGGTCGCAATCCTCTGGGGGAGGGATGCCGGGACGCTCCGGCCGCTGCTGGGGAGCACGCCGATCATCGCGTCTGCGCATCCGAGCCCGCTGTCGGCGAGCAGCGGCTTCTTCGGATCTCGCCCGTTCAGCCGAGCAAACGAACTATTGGTGGGCCTCGGAGGAGAGCCCGTCGACTGGACGCTCTCGGCGTAGGCTTCATCCACTCGATCACGAACCTTCGGAAAGGCGACAGTCAGGTGCTCGAAGAGGAATACCAGGAGCGACGACAGCTCCCACCCCACCTGCGGCCCGTCACACCAGACGACGACGCTTTCGAGTACACGATTCGGCAGGCAACTGAGGCTGACCTGCCGAGCGTTCGCGAGATTTACAACCACTACGTGCGCAATTCGTCTGTCACCTTCGACGAGAAGACGATGACGCTCAACGAGTTGCGCCGCAAATTCGCTATCTCGACCAAGCTGAAGATGCCGTACTTGGTCGCGCAGACACCGCGCGGTGAGCTGCTCGGCTTCGCCTATGTGTATCCGTGGGAGGGCAAGACCGCCAACCGGTACACGGTTGAGGACAACATCTACCTCGGGCCTGCGGCGACGGGCAAGGGCCTCGGCAAGGCGCTACTCGTACGTCTGCTGGAAGACTCGAAGTCTGCTGGCATCCGCGAGGTCCTCTCGCTCATCGCGGACAAGAACGCTGACGCCTCCATCCAGTTGCAC
>DASXNG010000067.1:0-2510 GCA_036495225.1 Galbitalea sp. | reverse complement strand
TGCTTAATCCGCGTGTAGTCGTCGAACCCGTAGCCGGAAAGATCCTTGCCGTAACCCGAGTGCTTGAAGCCTCCGTGTGGCATCTCGGCGACCAGCGGGATGTGGGTGTTGATCCACACGCATCCGAAGTCCAGGTGCTTGGCAAATCGCATCGCGCGACCGTGATCCCTCGTCCAGACGCTCGACGACAGACCGTACTGCACGCCGTTCGCCCACTCGAGCGCCTGCTTCTCGTCGGTGAAATTCTGCACGGTGATGACGGGTCCGAAGATCTCGTTCTGGATCGCATCATCCGTCTGCTTCAGCCCAGACACGACGGTCGCCTCGTAGAAGTAGCCGCTGGAGCCCTGGCGGTGACCGCCGAGTTCGACGTTCGCATTCGAGGGCAGGGAGTCGATGATGCCGGACACGCGCTCGAGCTGGCTTGCGTTGTTGACAGGTCCGAACAGGATGTCGTCGCGATCCGGTGCGCCGGTCTTGGCGTTGTCCTTCGCCCACACCACCATTGCGGCGACGAATTCGTCGTGCACCTTCGCGTGCACCAGGACGCGGGTCGCCGCAGTGCAGTCCTGGCCGGCATTGAAGTATCCGGCAGTGCCGATGCCTTCGACCGCCGCCTCGATGTCGGCGTCGTCGAACACAATCACCGGGGCCTTGCCACCGAGCTCGAGGTGCACACGCTTGAGATCGCTCGAAGCAGCTTTGGCCACTTCCATTCCTGCGCGAACGGACCCCGTGATCGACACCATTTGCGGAATCTTGTGGTCGATCATCGCCGCACCCGTCGTGCGGTCACCGGTGATCACGTTGAACACGCCCTTGGGAAGGAACTCAGCAGCCACCTCGGCCATCAGGAGAGTGGATGATGGCGTCGTATCTGAAGGCTTGAGCACGGTCGTGTTGCCTGCCGCGATAGCCGGCGCAAACTTCCACACGGCCATGTTGAGCGGGTAATTCCACGGAGTCACCTGTCCGACGACGCCGATCGGCTCACGACGAATGAAGGAGGTGTGGTCCTTCATGTACTCGCCAGCAGACTTGCCCTCGAGGTTGCGAGCGGCCCCCGCGAAGAATCGGATCTGGTCGACAGACACGAGGATCTCATCCGCCACGAGGTTTGCGCGGGGCTTGCCCGTGTCCTTCGACTCAAGGTCAGCAAACTCGTCGGCTCGCGCCTCAAGTGCGTCCGCGATCCTGAAGAGCGCGAGCTGGCGCTCACCGGGCGTGGTCTCCCCCCACTCTTCGAACGCCGCCGCGGCTGCCTTGAACGCCGTGTCGACGTCTTTCTTAGACGAAACCGGCGACGAGCCGTAGCTTGCCTCGGTCGCCGGATCGATCAGCTCGAAGGTGGTATCGGCCGTGGCATCCACGTATTCGCCGTTGATGAAGTTACGAATGGTCCGCTCGCTCATGACATCAACACTACTGAGAACGGATGCCTTGCTCTAGGGTCTGTTCTGCTGATTTCGACAGTAAAAACTCGCCAAAGATGCGGATTCGCTTGTTCAAGCCCGAACACGCTGACAGAATCGAACCATGAGCTCAGGACGACTCGCGCCAGCATCGAAGCCGATGCAACTCGACGACGTGTCAAAAGCAATCGTCGAACAGCTCCAAAGCGACGGTAGGCGTTCCTATGCCGAAATCGGCAAGGCGGTGGGACTCAGCGAGGCCGCCGTGCGGCAGCGAGTCCAAAAGCTGACGGATTCCGGCGTCATGCAGGTCGTCGCGGTGACCGACCCTATGCAACTCGGCTTCTACCGTCAGGCGATGATCGGGCTCCGAGTATCGGGCGACACAACCATCGTCGCAGAGGAGCTCGCCAAGCTCAGCGCCGTCGACTACGTCGTTCTTACCGCAGGCAGCTTCGATCTGCTCGCCGAGATCGTGTGCGAGAACGACGACGATCTCATCGACCTGCTCAACAAGAAGATTCGCGCCATCCCTGGCGTCCAGAGCACCGAAACGTTCGTGTACCTGAAACTGCACAAGCAGTTCTACAACTGGGGCACTCGCTAAAGAAGGAACATCATGACCGCTACAGAACAAACCGTCACCACAGGGTCGACCGCCCCGGGGTCATCCAACACAGGGTCGAAGTTCAACGAGGCCGAGCTCCAGCAGAAAGCCAAGGACCATCTCTGGATGCACTTTTCGCGGCAGTCCGTCATGGAAGAAGGCGGTGGGGTTCCGATCATTGTGCGCGGTGAAGGCCACCACATTTGGGACTCGAAGGGCAAGCGCTATTTCGATGGGCTCTCGGGACTGTTCGTCGTCAACGCCGGTCACGGTAGGCGCCGCCTCGCGGAGGTCGCCGCCAAGCAGGCGGAAGAACTCGCGTTCTTCCCGATCTGGTCGTACGCGCATCCGAACGCAATCGAACTCGCCGATCGCCTCGCTTCGTATGCCCCGGGCGACCTGAACCGTGTCTTCTTCTCCACCGGCGGCGGAGAGGCTGTCGAGACCGCCTTTAAGCTCGCCAAGTACTACTGGAAGCTCCAGGGGCGACC
>DASXNG010000066.1:0-5199 GCA_036495225.1 Galbitalea sp. | reverse complement strand
ACATACCCCGTCATCCCGGTACTTCAACGCCTGTTCGGCGACCGCTATGACGCCGTCGTCTCGGTCGTCACAACCGCGGACGAAGCCGTGGCGGCCATCGTTGACCGTTCACCTTCGGTGGCGAAGTGGGCAACGAGGGCGGCCGACCGCAAGCTCCGGGCCTAGGCCGCGACGAGCTCGTCCAACTGCTCGAAACCCTGGACGACGCCCTTGGCCATGTCTGCCGCGACCATGCCATCCCGGTCTTCGACGCTCTGGAAGACGGTGTGGATACGGATGCGGGTCGCGCCGCCGAGATCCTCGAACGTAGTCGTGTCGAGGTTCACGTGGTCTGGCCATCCGGCATATTCGAACGTCTGGATGATGCGCTCGTTCTGTTTCACCGTGTGGAACGAGCCGTGGAAACCGTAGCTCCCCTCGTTCGGCGTGTGATGCACGTACGCCCAGGTTCCGCCGTCACGCGGATCGAACGCGGTGAGTTCCATCTCGTAGCCGCGCGGGCCGACCCACTGCTTGAAGAGTTCTGGATCTGTGTACGCACGGAATACGGCGTCGATCGGGGCATCCACAACGCGTTCGACGTCGACGACTTGCTCGCCGGGGTTCGCGGTGATCGTGGTTGGGTTGGTCATTTCTGTTCTCCTTGCCTTGTGGTTCTGAGTACTTCGTCGAGCTGGCGGAATCGCCGCTCGGCCTCGAGGCGGTAGGTGTCGATCCAGGCGGTGAGTGCCTCGAGGGCCGCTGGGTCGAGGTGACACGGACGCTGTTGGCCGTTGCGCGTTCGCGTGATGAGACCTGCAGACTCGAGCACCTGAATGTGCTTTGAGACGCCCTGCTTCGACATCGCGAAGGGTTCGGCGAGCTCGTTGACGGTGGCTGGCCCGCGTGACAGCCGCGCAATCAGCGCGCGCCGCACGGGGTCGGCCAGGGCGAGAAAAGCTCGGTCGAGCGCGTCATCCGCAGCCTTGGTGTTTGGCTGTTTCGTGTTTGGCATTATCAACCTATCGCTTTATCAACTTATTAGTTGATTATTCAAACGTACGACCCCTCCGACCTGGTGTCAAGCGTTTGTTATGCGCAACACCACCACGCTTAACCGGAACCACGAGGTGTTGTAGCGTGGCGACATGACGAACTGGCGCGAAGGTGCATCAGAAGAAGTTCAGGATGATTTCGACCGGCTCGCAGAGGTGACGATCGCCGCCGCACGAAACTTCCTGGACCGGAACGGCGAATTCATCCCGTTTCCCATGGCGGTCAAGTCGGACGGCGAAGTCGCACTCATCGGCCTCGACCAGCCGATCACACCCGAGGTGCCAGTCGCGGAAGACGTCATCCACGGCATCGTCGAGCTGTTTCGGCAGCGCAAAGACTCCATACGCGCACTCGCGATCGGTGCGGACGTTCAGGTCCCGTCCCAGGCAACCGACGCCATCGAGGTACGGCTGGAGCACCGGGACGGTGTGTGCATAACTGTGCTGGTTCCCTATCGCCTAGACCCGCTCGATGACAGCTACACGTACGACGAGCCCCTCGTCGAGGAGGGCACCCAGGCGATCTGGGCCTAGTCCGCGATACGGGGGTCGAGCAGCCGCGGTGCGAAGCGGTATCGGCTCGATCCCCAATGGCAGTCGCTACGACCGCGCGGCGAGGTACACGTTCGCGAAGTACAGGTAGTTCTCGGCAATGCGCTGCTGCGCAACGTCCGCGCTGATCGTTCCTGCGAGGTGATCTGCGAGCGGATCCCACCAGATGCTTCGGCCGATCGCGAAACCCACGAAGCCGGGCAGGGGTGCGGCAACATCCAGCCACCGGTCGAGGTCCACTTTTGCCGCGTGCCTACCGAGCACGATGCAGTCGGCTTTGCGCCCGCCGCGGCGCGCCAGGTCGACGACGGCTGCGGCATCCTCGGCTTTGTCCAGTCCTTCGACCTTCCAGATCGCGGGATCTGCGCCGTGGTCCTGCAGGTAGCCGATGACGTCGAGCGTGAACTTCGGCCGCAACTCGTCGTCGTAGCGCCTACGGTCACCGCCCACCGAGGCGAGATCGTCGTCGGTTGGCGGAACCAGCAATTCGATGATGAGATCGCGGTGCTTTTCGTTCGCCCATGCCGAGATGACTTTGACTTTCTCCGCCTGCTGAAGTCGTTCCGGCACCGAGAGCGCCGGATTGTCGCGCACGAGAATCTTCGCGTGGTCGGTCTCGAACAGTTCGGCGTGCATGCGCCAGTCGTCGCCGTAAGCGAATTCGAGCCAGTCCTTGCCGCTCGCTTCGATCGGCATCGACAGGTTGATCGCTCCACCCGACTTCTGGGCAAGTTCAGCAACATCCGAACCGTATTCTTCGTCGACCAGGATGCCCGCCTGCGCGCCGTCCGGAAGTCGCTCCGACGCCGAAACCAGGGCGTCGAAGACGAGTCGCTTGTCTGCGCGGATGCGCGCCGCCTCTGCCGCGGTCGGCGGCGCGGTGAGCTTGTAGAGCTGCTTCTCGAGACTGTCACGATGGTCGTCGGCAAGAATCAGGAGCGGACGCGGTGAGGATGTCATCTCCTCAAGTCTGTCGACTCGCGCGGGCAATTGCTACCACGGAACGACGCCGTGGCGGTCCTTGAAGGTGCCCGTCGGACCATCGCCTCCGATCGTGGCAAGCGACACGATCGCCTCGGTTCCCTCGGTGATGTTTTGGGTTCCGCGATTCGAATTGAGGTCTGTCGCGGTGTAGCCCGGGTCGACCACGTTGACGCGTATCTCCGGAAACGCCTTGGCGTACTGGATTGTGAGCATGGTGAGCGCTGACTTCGACGACGAGTACGCAATCGTCACGAACCTTGACTCGACTCTGGATTTGTCGTTCACGATGGCGTGGGATCCGAGGCCGCTGGCGACGTTGACGATCACCGGATCCTCGGCCTCGAGGAGCAGCGGCAACATCGCGTGCGTCACTCGTACGACGCCGAAGACGTTGGTTTCGAACACGTGCTGCACGTCTTCCGCAGTGACATCGCGAGGCAGAATTCCCGAATGGCCCGCGATTCCCGCGTTGTTGATGAGCACGTCGAGATGTCCATCACGGCGCTTGATGTCCCGGGCGGCGGCATCGACGGATTCGTCGCTCGTGACATCCAGTTGCACGAAGCGGGCGCCAAGAGATTCGGCGGCAACCCGTCCCTTCTTCGGATCGCGGGAACCGAGATAGACCGAGTGGCCCTCCTGGATCAGCCTCCGAGCGGTTTCGAATCCGAGACCCTTGTTTGCGCCGGTGATTAGAGTGATGGTCATGTCACAAGCTTGCAGGCAACCTGTGTAAATATCGACTGTGCGCTTTCGAGTCCCGCGAACCGCGCTTTCTGCGACGGTCGAAGCAACTGCGCCCCTCAGGGAGCCAGCGCTCGACCGCGCCGAAAACGCGGTCCGTGGTCTGCGAGGCTCTGGTGCGGTACTCGTGATCTACGTTGCGGGCCGGGTGCTGTCGACCGGATTCTTCGCGCTCGTCTACTTCCTGGCCCCGGTGCTCAATCTGCCGTATGCGAGCCATCACTCGACAAAACCCACGTTCCTCCAACTCTTCAGCGCATGGGACGGAAAGTACTACCGTCAAATCGCGTTGATCGGGTACCCGACCCAGCTTCCGCTCGACGCAACCGGCCATGTGGCCGCCAACGCGTGGGCATTCCTGCCGCTTTATCCGTGGCTCACGCGCGGCCTCATGATGGCAACCGGGCTCAGCTTCACCGCGGCCGGCATCACCGTGTCTGTGCTCTTCGGCGCCGTCGCAGCGGTGCTGCTGTACCGCCTGCTCGCGGGGCGCATCGGCAACCGGCCAGCGCTCTGGGTATCGGCCTGCTTCAGTCTCGGGCCGATGTCATTCCTCTTCCAGGTGACCTACGCCGACACCCTGTTCCTTGCTTTGCTGTTCGCGTGCCTCCTGCTTATGGCGATGAAGCACTACCTGCTCATGATTCCGTTGGGAGTTGCAGCGGCGTTCACGCACCCCGGCGAGCTGGCACTCGCTGCCGCCCTCGCGATTCTCTTCATCTCTGGGCTCATCCGGCGGGAGGCGGTCAGTCGCGTCGAACGGATCCGGATGATCGTGGCCGGACTCACTCTTGCTGCCGCCGGGTTTGCCTGGCCGTTGATCGCCGATTCTGTGACGGGCAACAAGAGCGCCTACTTCGATACGGAGCTGTCCTGGTGGACCGGCTGGGTGGGGCGGATCGAGCACTTCGTGCCATTCACCCCGTGGTTCGACCTGTTCTACCGCTACCTCGGCGCTGCGGGCGTCGTTGCCGTCATCGCCCTTGTCGCCGGCTTCGTCTTCTGGCTCACTCGTCCCGGGATGCGCGCGCTGGGGGATGAAATCCTGGCATTCAGCGGCAGCTACGGCGCCTACCTGGTTGCCGTATTTTTGCCGCAGCAAAGCATCGCGCGGCTGCTGCTGCCACTGTCTCCGCTGTTCGGGATGCCCGCCCTGAGCATGCGCCCCCGCCTCCGCCGCGTGACCCTCGCAGTGCTCGTCGCACTCGGGCCGTTCGCCATCGCCGAGCTGTGGTTTATTTTCCCGCCGTAATTTTCAATGTCGGGGGAATAGACAAGACTGGTCGGGTGCTGCAGTAAGCACGCTGCACGGTGTCGTGCGCTCCCCCATCACTACCGTCTTGAGGATCGTCATGACCGAAACCGCCCAGCTCGCGCCGGGAATCGCCGATTCCGACGGGGCGAACGACGCATCACTTAACGCCCGCAACCGCCTGGTCATCGGCATCCTGATGATCTCCACGTTCGTCGTCATCCTCAATGAGACGATCATCGGCGTTGCTATTCCGCGCTTCATGGCCTCGTTCTCGATCGACGCGAGCGCGGCCCAGTGGCTGAGCACGGCGTTCATGCTGACGATGGCGGTCGTGATTCCGATCACGGGCTTCCTGCTGCAGCGCTTCAACACGAAGCCGATCTTTATTGCCGCGATGTCTTTCTTCACCGCAGGCACTCTCATCGCGGTGATCGCTCCCGCCTTCCCGGAGCTGTTGCTCGCTCGCGTCGTTCAGGCGTGCGGCACCGCGATCATGTTCCCGCTGCTCATCACGACTGTCATGACGCTGGTTCCGCCGGCGACGCGCGGTCGCACGATGGGAAACATCTCGATCGTTATCTCGGTTGCCCCCGCGATCGGGCCTTCGATCTCCGGGCTGATTCTGAACGC
>DASXNG010000065.1:0-14761 GCA_036495225.1 Galbitalea sp. | reverse complement strand
CCTTCGTGAGTGAGTCGCCAGCGGACTCAAGCCAAAGTTCGCGAGCCAGGGGAAGATTCGCCGGAGCCTCGAAGCTCGCGAGCACCATCTTCACGCCGTCGGGCAGCGCTGGGTCGGGATCCATCGGCTGGCCCGCTGAATAGCGCGCCGAAGCTTGCTCGACCTTCGCCAACCGCTCGTCGCCGCCCGGGACTTGCGCCAGTTGCAGCGCCAGCTGGGAGAGGAGCACGGTCGAAATGGGGCGGCCGGGTGGGGCAGCAAGCACGATCCCGGCGAAGGGAACTCGCTGCGCGCTTACTGCGTAGTGGAGGACGTGGAGGGTTCCCTCGCTGTTGCCCATTCCGACAACCCTGGATGTGTCGACGAACGCCAACTCGGAAAGCGCGCCAACCGCAGCAACCAATTCGTCGAGGTGAGCCTGCATACTCACCTTGCCGACCAGCTTCGTCACGTTGTCTCTCGCGTGCGGGCCGGAGGCACGCTTGTCGTAGCGGATCGATGCGATGCCGGCACGAGCGAAAGCCTCCGCGAACAGGCGCCCACTGCCGTTGTTGCCGGGCAGTAGAGGTGAACACCAGTCCCGGTCGGTCGGGCCACTGCCTGCTACCAAAATGGCGGCCGGAAATGGCCCATCACCGTCTGGCCGGATGACCGTTCCCTCCATCCTGATGCCATCCAGCTGCCACGACACGTCAAAGGAATTCGCCATGCTCACAGTGTCACAGCGAACCACGAACGGAACAACGTGCGTCTCATTCGCAGGTCAAGGGCACGAGGCGCTGCCGATGTTGACCGTGATGGTGGTGCCCGGTGGTTGCTTTGTGCCTTGGGTCGGGTCGGTGGACACGACGTTTCCGAGCTGCGACGGTGAGGTGGTGACCACACAGCCCTGCACTGCGGCGGTCGTGAACCCTGCCTTTGCGATCGCGCTGCTTGCCTGACTGAAACTGTCTCCCGCGACATCCGGAACTGTGACGGTGGCAAGTGATCCGTCACTTGTGTAGAGCGTGATCCCGTACCCGACCGAAATCGTTGTGCCAGCGGTTGGGTTGGTATTCGCCACAGTTCCTGCCGGTTCGCTCGACTTGACCGTGCCCGGCGCAACCGTGACGGTATAACCCAGGGCCTGGAGCTCGGCCGTGGCCGCAGCGATGGTCTGGCCTGAGTAGTTGCCGAGTGCCGCGGCTGACCCCGTCAGGTATTGGGTCGGCGCGGGTGGGAAGGTCCCGGGAGCGTACTCGGCGTCGATGGCCGTCATCGTCTGTTTGAAGACACAGTTGCGCAAGGTTGCGACCTGATCCCCCGTTCCCGGGCAGGCCCTCGGAGGCCGGGTGGCGGTCGTCACTGCGTCTCCGGTGGCGTTGCCAATCCAGACTGCGGTCGAGACCTTCGTGGTCGAACCAACGGTCCAGGTCTGCCATGAGTTGTTGCTCGTTCCCGTTTTGCCGAGAACGCTCACGCCGAACGGTCGGGCTGCGGAGGCCGTACCGCCGGTGAACACGCCCTGCATCGCGTAACCAACCGCCGCGTCGATTTGCGGATCGAGAGCCGTGGAGCAGCTCTTCGGCTGCCCAGCGAGTTTCTTGCCATCCGGTGCGACGATCGAGTCGATCGCGGTCGGCTTGCAGAAGACTCCGTCGTTCGCGATCCCGGCGTATGCGGCCGCCATCGTCAGAGGCGCGACAGAGTTCGTGCCGAGGATGGCCGATGGCTGGTGCTGGAGCGGTTGGCCGCTTCCGGTGTGGACACCGAACGCGATCGCGTTGTTGCGAGTCGCGCACTGGTCCACCTGCGTACCCATGTTGAGGAAGACGCCGTTGATCGACTCTGCGGTCGCGTTGAGCACGGTGTGCGGCCCGGTTTCGTAACCGTCGTTGGTGTACCGGCCGTAGGTTCCCGACCATTGGCCGCCCGGTTCGCAACTGTCCTTGAAGTTAGCCAGGTTGAGGTTCGGGTCGGGCGTGGCATCCACAACGTCTTCCAGCCCGTGCCCGTCCTGCAGCCAGGTCATCAGAGTGAACGGTTTGTACGTCGATGCGCCCTGGAAGCCGTAAGCGCTTCCCCCGTTCTGGCTGTCGACGTTGTAGTTGATCGCGGTCGTGCCGGCACCTCCGCCGGAGGCCGTCTCGCTAAATTTCCGGTTCTCGACCATCACGAGTATTCGGCCGGTACCCACCTGTACGGAGTCGGTTGCGCCGCCGATGTCCATCGTTGGGAGGGTCGCGGGAACCCACTCGTTCTCGGCCGTCTGTGCCTGGGCCTGAAGTTTCACATCGAGCGAGGTGTAGATCTTGTACCCGCCGACCTTCCAGTTCTCCTCCCGCTGGGCCGTGGTGGTGCCAAGCGATGTCAGCGACGGCACGAGTGTCTGCACGTATTCGCACCAGAACTGGGCGTCGTCGGACGCGCTGGTGCAGCCCTCGCGCGGCGGGCTGTTCTTGATCGTCTTGGCGCTTTCTGGAGTCTTCAGCGCCGTGGTCAGCTGTGCCTGCGTGATGCTGTGCGCTAGGTACATCTGTTGCAGGATGTCGTTGCGCCTGACCTTGTTCGCCGCGTACCCGGCTTTGTCGACGGGCGCTCGAACGTTGGGGTTCTGCACGATCGCTATCAGTGTCGCCGCCTGCACCACGGTCAGCTTCGAGGCGTCCTCGCCGTAGTAGCGCTCGGCGGCCGCCTGGATGCCATAGGTGGTGCCCCCGAATGGCGCGACATTCATGTACGCCAAGAGGATCTGTTGTTTGGTGTACTTCTTCTCGAGGGACACCGCCAGCTTGGCCTCTTTGAGCTTGCGATCAAGGGTGGATGCGTCGGCCGCGGCGATCCCGGCCTGTTGTTCTTTGACGGTGGGGAGCTGGAGCGCCTCCTGGATGGAAAGGTTCTTGACCAGTTGCTGCGCGATGGTCGACGCGCCCTGTTGGGCGCTGCTTCCCGTGACGTCGGACAGCGCCGCGCGGATGATTCCGGGCACGTCGACGCCGCCGTGCGAGTAAAAACGACGGTCCTCGCCATCCACGGTCGCGTCCTTGGCCGCCTGCGAAACCTGGTCCCACGAGACTTGCTGCCGGTTCTCATCGAAGACGGTGGCGACGGCAACCGGTTTTCCGTTGTCCTCCGCGTAGATCGTGTTGGCCCCCGGCAAGGTGCCGATCGAAATGTAGCTCGGAAGGCCGTCGAAAATTCCGACGGCGCCCTGGGCGGCCGCGGTCGAAACGGAGATCATCGGAGTGAGGCTGGCCGCGACGAGCACTCCGGCAATCACGCTTGACGCGATGATGCCGAAAACAGTGGAAGACAGGGGGCCGCGCGGGGGTGTTGGGACAGTCACTCACATCAGCTTTCGCCCGCCGCCGCAAAGCGACCTGAGCGAGAACCGCCAAAGGTCTATGTCCGGCCTGACAAGTAGCCGAGAGTTCGGGCCGGTCTCGGCCGCTCGCCCATGGGCTCCCACAGCTGGATCGGATTTCCCTTACGTAGTCGTCGCGGCCGTCGCAGCCTGCTGCGATCGGGCTGCACGCCCGGGTAGGAAGCCGGCCACGATCATTCCGATTACCGCAACCGCGACGAGCGGTACGAGAGCGAGAACGTACTGGTCGTGCGGTCCGCTCACGCCAAGAACGAGAACGGTTCCGACGATCGCGGTCCCGAAGCTGGACCCGAGGTTGGAGATGCTGCGCGAGAGCCCGGAGATCTCCCCCTGTTGTTCCTCCGGGAAGGCCGACTGCACAAGGTTGACACTCGGAGTGAGCATCACGCCGATCCCGATTCCGATGGCGAACAGACCCCAGGCATAGGCCCACGCGTCGGGGACGCCACCCACGATGAGGAGCAGGATGAGACCAACTCCGGTAATCAGGAAGCCGGTGATGATCAGCGTGCGCTGCGCAAAGCGTTTCACGAGGGTGCCGGCGGCGAGCGAAGACGCCAGGATGCCGACTGTTGCAGCGCTGAAGATGACTCCGGTCTGGATGGCGTCATAACCTCGAACCACCTGCAGGTGACTCGCCACGAGCATCGAGACGCCCATGAGAAGCAGCCATTGCAGGTTCTGAGTCACGAGGCCGAGATTCGAGACCCTCACTCGGAACAGCTTCGTCGAGAGCAGCGGCTCTCGACCCTTCGCTTCCCGACGCCGCACCCACCAGAAGAACAGGGCGATGATGCCGGCGCCGCCAGCCATCAGCGCAAGGCACGCGATCAGATTGTTGTCGGCGGCGAGGATGCCAAGCACGAACACGATGAGTCCGAGCCCGGACAACACGGCGCCCACCACGTCGTACGGCCGTCCCGGTTCGGCAGGCAGGGGGTCTTTGATGCGTATCGCGAGGATCAGGATGACCACGATAACGAGTGCCTGGAATCCGAACGCGGCCCGCCAGCTGATGAACGCGCAGATCCAACCGCCGATCAACGGTCCGGTCGCTGCCCCAACGCCTCCGGCGGCGCTCACGAGACCGAACGCCCGCGCTCGGTCTGCGATGCCCTTCCAGTACATGGTCACCAGGATGTAGACGGGTGGTATGAGCAGGGCGGTGCCCGCTCCCTCGAGGATTGAGTTGCCGATGATGAGTACGCCCAGTCCCGGCGACAAAGCACTGACAACGGCGCCCACTCCGTAGATTGCAAGCCCGAGCACGAAGCAGACCTTCCGACCGAGCTGCACCGTGAGCTTGCCGAACGGGATCATGAGCGCTGCCATCACGAGCAGGAACAGCGTGATCGAGATCTGGATGCCGTGAACCGTCGTATTGAGATCGCGGCTCATGTCATTGAGCATCACGTTCATGTTCGAGCCGGCGAACGAGCAGATGAATTGCGCGAGAGCCAGCGGCACGAGCACCGACCACGCAACCGGCGTGCTGCGTGCCGAACTAACGGAGGTCACCGGATTCCCGGTGAGGTGCAGAAACTGTTGATGGTCACGATCCCCCGCTCAGAAGTTGTGTCGAAGCTACGCCGTAGTTCATCACCCCGGGTCACCCCATGTGGATGACGGCGTTGAAATCGCGGCCGGCTTGCTGGTCTGCGGCCAGCACTTGCGCGTTGCTCTGACTATCAGTACATTTATACCGATAGTTGGAGTTGAGCATGGGGAACGAAGCCGACGGGCGATTGGCGCGAGGTGCTGCGCGACGCAACTTGCTGCTGGATGCGGCCACACACGTCGTTGCCGGTGGCGGCTCCGGATCACTCACTCACCGCGCAGTCGCCGCAGAAGCGGGCGTCTCGATTGCCTCCGTCACCTACCACTTTGCGTCCATAGGAGAGCTGCGGCGAGCGACGCTCGAGCATGCGGGTTCCAGCATCGGGCTGGACCTGGCGGCGCTCGTTCTGGCCGCTTCAACTCGCGTCGACGAGACGCCGGAGATCTGCGCGGCGTTCGCCATCCAACTCGTGACCGAACGACGGGTCGAAACCGCGGCCGTGTTCGAGCTCATAGTTGCCGCAGTCTACGACCAGGAGTTGCGTCCAACAGTTGCTCTGTTCAATGGCTTGCTCGCCGACCTTCTCGCCCCGTACGAAGGTGATCGTCAGAACGCGCTCACCGTTGGTGCCGCAATTCAAGGCCTCTTGATTGCACAGCTTGCGAATGCATTCCCGGTAGACGTTGACGCACTTGGCGTGGCCGTTGCCGATCTCATTCGGCGATATCGAGAGACAGAACCCATCAACAATCACGGGAGCCGCGCCGACTCCCGACACCCTTAGAAAGCAGGAAATCTCGTGGAACTCTTTCTCACCATCGTCAGCGGCCTTGCCTGGACGATCGTCTACATCGAGTCGATCCGCCTCGGGTTCAGACATAAGACCTATGCGATTCCGGTGTTCGCGCTCGGGCTTAATATCGCCTGGGAATCCATCTACGGAATCCACGGTCTCGCCGGCACGATCTCCGCGCAGTCGATCATCAACCTCGTCTGGGCCGCAGCCGACGTCGCTATCGTATTTACCTTCTTCCGGTATGGCCGGTCGGAACTGCCGAAGTTCGTGACGCGACCGTTGTTCATCGGCTGGGGCATCGTGGTGTTCGGCACCTCATACGCGCTCCAGGCGCTCTTCATCGGAGAGTTCGGGTGGACGGATGCTGTGCGCTACTCCGCGTTCCTTCAGAACCTGCTCATGTCGGGTTTGTTCATTGCAATGCTGATCGCGCGACGCGGCACGCGGGGACAGTCGATGGTGATCGCCATTGCCAAGTGGCTCGGCACACTTGCGCCGACCATACTCATCGGTGTCCTGGGAAACCTGCCGTTCATTCTGTGGATTGGGCTCCTCTGTAGCCTCTTCGACCTCATCTACATCGGCCTGCTGTGGCGCGCAAAGACGCACCCGCTTGCCTTCGCGACTTCACAAGAGACAGGTCAGCAGGCCGTCGCAGCGAACTAACGTATCGTTGCGACCGCTCGTCTCACTCTCTGGTGACTCATAGGTTCGTCATAGATGACTCATGAGTTCGGTTGACATTCTCGAGAGAGATTTCCGAACAAGAAGGAGCGAAATCATGAACAACGGTTCACAAGACCGCCGGCCACGAGTGACGAAGAAGAGCATGTGGATGCTGGGCGCCGCGCTATCGGTCTCACTGATCGGACTCGCCGGGTGCGCCGCCACGTCGCAGCCGTCATCATCGACTTCCACCCCGGCCTCAAGCGCTGCCCCGGCCGCGGCGGGGCACGGTTTTCCTGCGTCCGGCGGCAAGGGCTCCAATGCTCGATCCGGAGCTGCGGAAGGCGGGTCATCCGGCACCGTCACGAGCGTGACGTCATCCGGTTTCACGATGACAACGGTTGCCGGCCAGGACGTGACGGTCAAGGTTGGATCCTCGACAGCGTATGAGAACGGGACAACCTCGGCGACCGCGAGTGAGGTTGCAAAGGGCGCCACCGTGCTCGTGCTCGGATCGACGAGTAGCACAACGATCACCGCATCGCAGGTGATCGTACAACCGCCAGCGAGCGGCGGATCCCCCTCGTACACACCGTCAGCGGTAGTTGCGTTCAAGCAGGGGTCACCGAGCGCAGCTAACAAGGATGGAAAGGTTCCAACTGACTACACCGAGGGATCGGGCACGATCGTGAGCGGAAGCACGGCCGACAAGGCCGCAGAAGTAGCGTTGGCCACCTACCCGGGCGGCGTCGTTGACCGCGTCGTGAAACTGAGCGATGGCGAATACGAGGTGCACTACATCGGTGTCAACTGGCCGCACCACGTCTTCGTGACTTCCGACTTCACGGTCGTCGGCGCGTACTAGGCGGTTGCCGTCCTCGTCACCCATTCGGGAGTGCCGCGTGCTGCGGCAGCTGCTCCGATGAGGGCAGTTGCGAGCAGAGCGCACACGGTCAGTACCGCTGCGCTCACTCCGAGCTGCAGGACGAGGACGGCGCCAACCCCGGCTCCGACAAGCATGGCGAGCACTGCGATCAGGCGTCGAGCCGCGGTCGCGAGGTCCCTCTTTCGCAGGTCGGAGCCGATCCCTGTCAGCGTCATGGTGAGAACGGTTGTCGTCATGTCCGGAACCCCGAGATTACGTACGACCGCGTTCTGAATTCCGAGAGCGATGGCGCCAAGCGCAACGATCACGAGCTGATTGACGGTGGCCAGCGGAGCCCCACCGTCAAGGCTCACCACAAGCGCGACCAGGAAGAGCAGCAGCTGCACTGACAGGGCGTTGCGAAACAGCTTGCCCCGGTGAGTGCCAAACCGAGAGATCAGGACTCCGCCAATGGACGCTCCGACCAGGAATCCCGCGAGGGCCACGAGCGATCCCCACAGGCTGTACCCCGGTGCTCCTGCGAGAGCAAATCCGATGAATACGACGTTGCCGGTCATATTGGCGATGAAGACCCGGCCGAGGCCCAGGATGCTGATCGCATCGATGAGCCCCGTGCCGATCGTGAGCAACAAGAGAAGCGTGGGCAGCGGACCGTGCACCGGATGAGCGAAGTAGCTACGGACGCTAAAGGAACGCCCGCCGGTCATGCGATTGCGTCGTACACCCAGGCGACGTCCTCATTGCCGTGCCCGCTCTCGCTCGCGGAGGTGTAGATGTGCTCGAGCG
Organism: Galbitalea sp.; assembly: GCA_036495225.1. Classification (GTDB taxonomy): domain Bacteria; phylum Actinomycetota; class Actinomycetes; order Actinomycetales; family Microbacteriaceae; genus Galbitalea. Next base: position 6,705 of record DASXNG010000065.1, on the reverse strand, counting down.
CGTCAAGATACGGCGTTGCAGTCGAACCACCCACGGTCGCCCGGGCGAGGCGGAGGTCTTTCAGCAGTCCATTGAGGGCGAACTGCGGGGCTCGTCGTTCCTCGAGGATGGTCGCGCCTTTAACGTGCGCATAGGCGCTGTCCGACGCCGAGCCGGTGATCGCATCAAGGAACTGCGTCGGCTCGAGCCCGTATGCGCGGGAGAGCGCGATCGACTCTGCTGTGCCCGCGGTGAGGCTGCCAACCCAGGTGTTGCACACGAGCTTGAGATCGGATGCTGCGCCCACACGTTCTCCGACGTCAATCGTCTTCGACCCGATCGCATCGAACACTGGTTGCAGTGCGGCGACGGCTTCGTCTTCGCCCGAGGCCAGTACGGTCAGTGCCGCATGCTCGGCGGGATCCTTCGTGCCGAGCACTGGTGCGTCGACCACAGCGAGGTGGAAGGGGGAGGCGGCCTCGGCGACCGCGTGCATTCCTGCGCGACCGATCGTGCTGCTCTGCATCCAGATTGCTCCCTCCGGCGCGGCCGGCAGGAACTCGGCGGCGACCTCGAGCACGGCCTCCTGGTCGAACAGCATCGTGAGCACGACATCCGCATCGTGGACGGCGTCGGCCGGGTCGGATGCCAGACGAGCGCCTGCGTCAACTAGCGGCTTCGCCTTTTCGGGGCTGCGGTTCCAGACGGTTATCTGGAAGTGCGCCCTGAGAAGGGAGCGAGCCATCGCGGCCCCCATGGTTCCGGTACCCAGTACCGCGACTCGGCGGGTGGTGTTTTGTGAATTCGACGTATCGGACATGACTTCCTCAGTTGCGTTGTGTTTTGCCGGGTTGCTCCATATACTGTACAACGTGTCCAGTAATTCGCAAGAGTTATCGCGTCGAGGACGGCCCCGCAGCGAAAGCGCGCGCCGCGCCATTCTCGATGCGGCTGCAGAACTCGCCCTCGAGGGCGCTGCCGGCGCGAGCGTGGACGCGATCGCAGCGCGCGCTGGAGTGAGTCGCACCACGTTGTATAAGTGGTGGCCATCGGCAGCATCGGTTCTGCTCGAAGGTCTCCTCGATCGCTCACACGACACGATTGAGTCTCCGGCTTCCGAGACGACTCACGAAGCACTGCACGAATACCTTGGGGGGTTGGTGTCACTTTTCCGTGACACGGCGGCCGGCGCACTACTCCGCGGCTTGACGGCCGCGGCCGTGGCAGACCAGGCAGTTGCTATCGCCCTCGTGGACGACTGGCTGGCACCGCGTCGTCGCGCGATAACGCAGTTGCTGGTTGAGGGAGTGCGTCGCGGTGAAGTGCGGCCCGGCCTGGACTACGACGCGGTTGCCGATGTGCTGTTCGCTCCGATCTACCACCGCTTGATGTATCAGCACCAGCCGCTGACCGATCAGCTGCCGGTGGACATCATGAGCGTGTGCTGGCCCGGCATTGCCGCTTCAGCCAACCGATGAAGAAGAAATGAGAATGGAAGAATGAAAACCTTTACCCCGCACCAGACGACGCTCGAGGCGTCGAACATCATTCTGGGGCTGATGCGCATTTTGGAGCTCGACGACCAGGCCGTCCGTGCGCTCGTCGGTGCAGCTCGTGACGCCGGTATCAACTTTTTCGATCACGCCGATGTGTACGGCGGCGACCACGGATGCGAGCGGCGCTTTGGCGACGCGATCACGTTCAGTCCCGCAGAGCGCGAGTCGGTCATCATCCAGTCGAAGGTGGGAATCAGGAACGGTTTCTGGGACTTCTCGACGGAGCACATCCTGAGCTCGGTCGACAAATCGTTGGCCGCACTGCAAATCGACTATCTCGACGTCCTCCTGCTGCACCGCCCCGATGCACTCGTGGAACCGGACGAGGTCGCTGCCGCATTCGATTCGCTGCAAAGCTCAGGCAAGGTTCGCAACTTCGGTGTGTCGAATCAGACGCCGGGGCAGATCGAGCTTCTGAAGCATTCGGTGAAGCAGCCGCTGGTCTTCAACCAGGTCCAGCTGAGCATCACGCACTCGCCACTCATCGCCGCCGAGGTGACAGCGAACATGGCGGGACTGGACCAGTCCATTGATCGCGACAACGGCATCCTCGATTACGCCCGCCTGCACGACATCACACTTCAGGCCTGGTCACCGTTCCAGAAGGGGTTCTTCGACGGGGTCTTCATCGGCGACCGCGAAAACTACGGACCACTGAACGACGCCCTCGACGAGATCGCGGCAGCCCATGGTGTGACACCGACGGGTATCGCGGTTGCGTGGATTACGAGGCACCCGGCCAATATGCAGGTGGTCCTCGGCACAACGAAGCCCGAGCGAGTCACCGAGTCGGCGGCCGGTTCAGACCTCCGCCTGTCACGCGAGGAGTGGTACCGACTGTTCACCACGTCGGGTCACCTGCTCCCCTAGGAGGCTCTAGTGGCTGTGCGGCGGCATCGGCGCCTCGGCGCTTGTTGTCGCGCCAATGTCGAACATATCGAGGTTGGGTAGCGCATGGGCAAGTTCGTGTTGAGCATCGTGAGTAATGCGTTCGGCGTCGGCGAGACTCATCTCGCCGACCTGGATGACCGCGCTTCCCTGTAGGCGATGACCGACCCACCTGAGCTTTACCGACGGCACGGCGATCACTCCGGCGGTGTGCTCGAGCGCGTGTTCGGCCCGCTCGAGAAGGTCGGGTTCGACGCCATCCATCAGCCGACGACCGATGCTGCGTACCGTTCCCCATAGCAAGATCAGGATGGATGCCGCGATCAGCAGGCCAATGATGGGGTCTGCCAGCGGGAATCCGAGCAGCACGCCGACCGCGCCGACAACCACGGACAGGGACGTGAAGCCGTCGAGGCGGGCGTGCACGCCGTCCGCGACGAGCGCGGCGGACCCGATCTTCCGTCCGACCCGAATTCGATACACGGCGACGATCTCGTTGCCCGCGAATCCGATGACACCGGCCGCGATGACCCATCCGAGATTGTGCAGCGTCTGGGGATGGAACAGTCTGGTGATCGCCTCCCACCCGGCCACGATCGCGGAGAGTGCGACAACTGCCACGATGAAGATGCCAGCCAAATCTTCTGCGCGACCGTACCCAAAGTTGTAACGCCGGGTTGGGACGCGTCGAGCGAGTACAAACGCAATCCACAGGGGAACAGCGGTCAGGGCGTCAGAGAAGTTGTGGATCGTGTCAGCAAGCAGCGCGACGGACCCGCTGATCAGGAGGATCGCGAACTGCAGGAGAGTCGTGCCCAGGAGAACGAAGAGACTGATCTTCAACGCGCGGATACCCGCGCTGCTTGCTTCCAGGGCGTCGTCGATCGAGTCGGCGGCATCGTGGCTGTGGGGGACAAACAGCCCATAGAGGAATCCGCGAATGCCGGTCGGGTGGGAGTGACCGCCAGGCCCGTGGTCGTGGTCATGGTCATGGTCATGGTGAGTGTGAGCGCGCGTGTGCTCGTGTTCGCTCACGAGACATCCGTCTGGGTCGACTGAGTCTGGACCGAGTGGTGGTGTCGGGGAGTTCCGCCGAGCGAGTGCTCCGCCTGGAAGATGGCGTCCGACACGAGCTTCGACGCGTGTTCGTTCTCGAGACGGTAGTACACCCGTTGCGCTTCCTGGCGGGTGGTCACCACTCGAGCGAGGCGTAGCTTCGCGAGGTGCTGCGATACCGCGGCTGGTGACTTCTCGAGAATTTCGGCAAGTCGATTGACTGAGAGTTCGCCGTCCCGAAGCGCGAGAACGATGCGCACTCGGGTCGCGTCTGCCAACATCGAGAAGACCTCGACCGCTAGTTCGACGAACTGGCTGTCCGGCTCTCGTCCGCAAACCTGCTTATCTGCATCCATACGCAGATTATTGCACGCGCGCGTTCTCGGTGAAGGTAATCCTGGAAACGGATGGCTGAGGCGGAGCCGCGCACGACCCAGCAGTTGGTCATACTGGCGACAGCGAGTTAGCGCTCCCTGATTGCTCCCATCGAGGGAGTAACCACAAAGGTGTCCGGTACGGCCAGTCCATGTTCGGAGAACGCGCCGTCCAGCGCGACCTGTACGCGGCTAACCTCGTCGCGGGTCACCAACGCAATCGCGGCGCCCCCAAAACCGCCACCGGTCATGCGCGCGCCGATCGCGCCGTTCGCTTGCGCTGTCTCGACGGCAAGATCCAACTCGGGGACCGAGATCTCGAAGTCGTCGCGCATGGAGCGATGGGATGCGTCGAGCAGCTCACCGATTGCGCTCGGCCCGAACGAACTCAGTGTCGAGACGGTATCGAGCACTCGCTGGTTCTCCGTGATGACGTGACGCACACGGCGGAAGGTGACGTCATCGAGGTTCGCCCGCGCTCGCGGCAGGTCGACTACCCCGACGTCGCGCAAGGATTCAACACCCAGCAGCGCTGCGCCGAGTTCACAGGACGCACGACGTTCTGCGTACCCACCCGTCGCGTGAGCATGACTCACCCCCGTGTCGATGACGAGCACGGCGAGAGCAGCTTCGTCGAATCCGAGATCCACTATCTTTGCGTCGAGGCTCCGACAGTCGAGGAAGACCGCAGAATTCGGCCTCCCCAGTAGCGAGGCCGACTGGTCCATGATGCCGGTGGGTGCGCCGACCGCAACGTTTTCGGCGAGCTGGCCAATGCGCGCGAGAGCCGCCCGATCGAGGTCGAGCCGCCACGCCTCCGAGAGCGCTAACGCGACCGCACTTTCGATCGCCGCCGACGATGACAGCCCGGCGCCGACGGGGACCTCGGACTCAATGAAGATGTCGAAGCCTGGCACTGCGCTGAGGTCGGCTCCGCGCTGTCCGAGCGCCCAAGCGACACCGAGAGGATACGCTGCCCAACCACCGAGGTTCTCCGGGCGGAGGTCGGCGAGATCGATTTCGACTATCTCTCCCGAGAAGGCGCTCGCCACGCGCGCGATCCGATCATCCCGCAGACGGAGCGCGGCGAAGGTTCGCCGGTTGATCGCGAAAGGGAGGACGAACCCGAGGTTGTAGTCGGTGTGCTCTCCGATGAGGTTGACTCGTCCTGGCGCCGACCAGATTCCGTCCGGCTCCGCCCCGAAGGCCTGCTCGAAAGCGGTTGCCGCCTCGTCTCTGAGGTCGCTCACTGTGCCGTCACCTCTCTTGAGTCCGCTCGCTCCAACGCCGCACGCAACGCGGCAGCAGTTGCCTCCGGCACTACGTCGCCGATCCACGCGCCCATTGCCGCCTCCGATCCCGCGAGGAACTTGAGCCTATCTGCGGCACGTCGCGGGGAGGTCAGCTGGAGCATCATCCTGATTCCTTCTCTGCCGACGTCGACAGGCGCCTGGTGCCAGGCGGCGATGTACGGAGTGGGCGAATCGTAGAGCGCGTCGAGGCCTCGAAGCAGTCTCGGGTACATGGTCGCGAGTTCGGCCCGCTCCCCGTCGTTGGTCTCGGCGAAGTCCGGCACGTGTCGGAGCGGCAGCACGTGAACCTCGATCGGCCACCGCGCGGCGAAGGGCACGAACGCGATCCAGTGCTCCCCTCGAAGAAGCACGCGTTCGGACTGGCTTTCAAAGTCGAGGATGCTCGCGAACAGGTCGCCGTCGAATCGTTCGACCGCATCGAGCAGTCGCTGGGTTCGCGGGGTCACGTACGGGTAGGCGTAGATCTGGCCGTGAGGATGATGGAGGGTCACGCCGATTGCCTCGCCACGGTTCTCGAAGGGGAACACCTCGCGAATTCCTGGCATCGCCGAGAGCGCCGCGGTGCGGTCCGCCCAGGCTTCGATGATGGTTCTCGCGCGCGAGTCGCTGAGGGCGCCGAACGACCCCATCGAGTTGGGGCTGAAGCACACGACTTCGCATCGACCTGCTGCGGGCAGTGAGCGACCGAGGCCGATGGTCTCGAGGTCGGCAACCGAATACGTCGCACCGAGGTCGGGTCCAAACGACGGCGAGCGGTTCTCGAACACCACGACGTCGTAGTTGTCGGGGATTTCAGACGGATTGGATGCGCTGGCCGGCGCAAGCGGGTCGCGGTCGGCCGGCGGCAGGAAGACCCTGCCCTGACGAGCGGCGGCGATGGAGATCCAGTCACCGGTGAGCGGGTCCTGACGCATCGTCGCTGTCTCTGGGCGAGAGTCGAGCGCACGAACATCCGGCTTGCGGTCTGGCGGCAAGAGCGTGTCGGCATCGTCGAAGTAGATGAGCTCGCGGCCGTCGGCCATGACGTATGGGCGTTTTGCAATGCCACTCATCGGGGCTCCTCATGGATCGGTGGCATGGTGGTGTGAGCGAATGCCAAACTTACGAATTCACAAGATAGCGTGCCGCAATTGACAATAAAACGCAAACAATCAACAATAAACGTATGCCGATCGAGTCGACCCTGCCCGCGACGGTGCGCCGCGAACGCATCGTGGAATTGATCGAGGAGCGTGGATTCGTGCGGGTGGCCGACCTCAGCGATCGCTTCGGAATCTCCGAAGTCACTCTGCGTGCCGATCTCGACGCGCTCGCAAAGGAGTCCCGCGTCACCCGAATCCACGGCGGCGCGACGGCGACCCGGTCGGGCGCTAAACGTTCGCCAGAATTGCCGTTCGAGCAGACGGCACAAGCCTGGGCAACTCAAAAAAGTGAGATCGGCGCGAGCGCTGCGGCACTCGTGGAGTCTGGCCAGACCATCATTCTCGATGTCGGAACCACAACATCCGCGATCGCCATGGCGATCGCCGCACGCGCTGA
>DASXNG010000064.1:0-2424 GCA_036495225.1 Galbitalea sp. | reverse complement strand
ATGAGGAGTTCGATGACGAGGCCAAGGCGCGCCTCATCCGTGCCGTCGCGCACGAGGAACTCGAGGAGTCGAAGTCGGCGAAGACCGGCGAAAACGTGTTCACCATGGTTCGCAAGATCGGCCAGGCCAAGGCCGGCCTCGCCGCCGACTACACCGCGCAGCTCGCGCGTAACGTCGGCAAGGTCGTGTTCTTCGCGAAGCACATCGACGTCATGGACACGGCTGAAGAGGCGTTCAAGAAGGCCGGTCTCGGCACGGTCTCCATTCGTGGCGACCAGACCCCCAAAGCGCGCCAGGCAGCGATCGACGCGTTCGACAAGGACCCAGAGGTCTCAGTAGTCGTCGCGTCCCTCACCGCTGCAGGGGTTGGGCTGAACCTGCAGGCCGCGTCAAACGTCGTGCTCGCAGAACTCAGCTGGACGAGCGCAGAGCAGACCCAGGCCATCGACCGCGTTCACCGCATCGGTCAGGAACTCCCCGTCACCGCGTGGCGAATCATCGCAGCCCAGACCATCGACGCGAAGATCGCGGAACTCATTGACAGCAAGGCCGGCCTCGCGGCCCGCGCTCTGGATGGCTCGGACGAAGAGGTCGTCGCGGAATCGAGCGTGCAGCTTGAGGCCCTGGTGAGCCTGCTGTCCGACGCCTTGAGGTAAGGGTTAGCGCCTTTCAGCGCACCGAATGCAGAAAGCAGCCTGCGGCCGCACCTGCAACCGCCCGATGGGGATGACGTCGCCGCAGTTGCGGCAGAGCCCATAGGTGCCTTCGGTCATGCGCACGAGTGCCGCGTCGATTTCCGCGAGATGCTGGCGGGATTGTGCCAGGATCGCGGACGACTGCGATCGCTCGAAGGCCAGCGTCGGACCTTCCGGATCGTGCTCATCGTCTGTTGCGGTATCGCGGCGAGCCTCAACGAAGGCTCCCATTTCGAGGGTGATCGCGTCAATGAGGGTGCGAGTCTTCTCGCGGTCATCCATGAGATGCGACTGCAAGCTTTTGCGCTGTCGCGGGGTCAACGAATGCTTGCTGTTCGTCAGTGTTGGTCGTTCGGCGATCCCAGTCATGAAGCTATTACAGCGGCCCCCAAACGGGGGTGCCACCCCTTGCGTGAATTCATTAGATACGCTAATGAACTGCTGCAGTGGGGCGTCTATTCCCGATCGCTTATGCGCTGGTCAGGCGTTCGATCGCCGAAACCGGGATGCCGATCCAGTCCGGACGATTCCTGGCCTCGTAGACGGCTTCGTACAGGGCCTTGTCGAGCTCGAAGACATCCAGTAGTCCGCGGTAGCCGGACAGGTCGCGACCGCTCGCCTCGACGTACCCGGCCAGGAACGCGGCGCGAGCGGCTGCAGCCCATTCCGATCGGTCGTGGTCGGTGATGGAGCCGGCCGCATAGTCGATCGACCGCAGCATCCCTGCGACGTCTCGAATGGCAACGTCGGGCTCGGACCTTTCGATCATGGGGCGAAGCGGCTCGCCCTCGAAGTCGACAAGCACCCAGCGGCCTCCACCCGCAGACAGCACCTGCCCGAGATGGTAGTCGCCGTGGATGCGCTGGAGTCTCGGCCACTGCGCATCCCGCGCTCCATCGATCGCCGCAAGAATTGCCGTGCGTCTGGGTTCAAGCGCTGGAACCTCGCCGAGCGCAACGCGGGCGCGGGCGTGCATCTGGCCAATCATGCGTTCCATGTCGTCCGCAGACATCTCGCGGGCGGGCATCACCTCGAGCAACGTCTGATGCACGTGCGCGGTCGCGGCACCCAACTCGTGGGCGGCGCCGGTGAAATCCTCGCCGGCCTGGGCGGCGCGAACCGCGATGCGCCAGGCGTCCTCCGCGCCGACGAGAAATTCCTGGGCGAACGCGAGATGCCCGGTCGCGAAAGCATCCGGCTGGCCGGCGTCGCGCCACCGTCCTGAAACGAACCCGACCGATGCCGGCACCAGGTCGCAGCCAGTGGAGGCGAGCGCCGACTGTAAGACGACGTCGGGGTTCTCGCCGTGATGGAGCGCGCGAAAGACCTTGATGATGATCGGATGTCCGTCCGCCGTCGAACAGATGATGGACGTGTTCGATTGCTCGCCCCGCAGTATCGCACTGGTGGTCACGGTGACCTCCTGCGTGCCGGGTTGGCGGTGGCCTCGAGTTTCGTCTCGCTGCTCCTCGTGCTCGATGAGGTCCAGCAGAGCGATCGCATAGTCGGGGTCGTGCGTCGCGTCGTAGACGTAGAGGTCTCGCTCCGGCGTGATGGGTGTCACGGAGATTGGATCCCCGGCAGGCAGTGGAGTCTCGCGTTGGCTCAGGGGCACCTGGTAGAGGGTTGCCCCACTCGGCTGCCGGTCCAGGAGGTAGTGCGTGTTCAGGAGGCAATGCCTGCCCTCGGTCGACCAGCCGCCGATGCGCTCAAGCTTCGGTGTTGCTCC
>DASXNG010000063.1:0-11578 GCA_036495225.1 Galbitalea sp. | reverse complement strand
CTGGTTGGTGACGCAGAACTCGACGAGGGCGCGATCTGGGAGGCGGTGCTCGACCCGATGGTCGCCGACCTCGGCGAACTGGTGTGGATCGTCGATTTCAACCGGCAGTCACTCGACCGCGTCGTTCCCAACATCTCGGCTACCCGGCTGCAGGCCATGTTCGCCGCAGCCGGATGGCAGGTCATCACCCTCAAGTACGGGAGCCTGCTCACCGAGCTCTTCGCTCGCCCGGGCGGCGAGCACCTCAAGCGCCGCATCGACGAGATGTCCAACCCCGAGTACCAGCGTCTCCTTCGCTCATCAGCGTCCGAGCTTCGCGAGCGGCTCCCGGGAACGGGGGAGGGAGCGAGTGCGATCGAGTTCCTGCTCGCCGAACTCGATGATGACCAGGCGCTCCGCATCATCCGTGGGCTAGGCGGTCACGATCTCGACAGCCTCATCAAGGCGTTCGGCGAGATCGACGACACCCGCCCAACCGTGATTTTCGCGTACACGATCAAGGGCAACGGCCTGCCGAGCGCCGGGCATCCGCAGAACCACTCGAACCTGTTGAAGCCCGAGCAGCTTGCACTTGTCGCGGCCGAGTTGGGCGAGAGCACGGACGACCCGTGGCGTTCGTTCGCCCCACAATCCCTCGAGGCCGAACTGTGCGCAGAGGTTGCCGATCGCCTCCGTCGCCCGGCCATCCCTGCACCGCCGACACTCACGGTTCCAACCGACTTCGACCGCGAGATCAAGGGCCACTCATCGACCCAGCAGTCGCTCGGCCGCCTGCTGCTCGACCTCGTTCGCGTCGCTCCCGAGATCGCACGTCGCGTCGTGACGGTGGCTCCGGATGTCGCATCCAGCACGAATCTCGGTGGCTGGGTCAACCGTGCCGGGGTCTGGTCGTCGACCGCGAAGCGCGACTGGTTCGCCGATGACGCGGAGACGATCCTGCACTGGGACGAGCGTCCATCCGGCCAGCACATCGAACTCGGCATCGCAGAAGTGAACCTCGTCGGCCTGCTCGGCGAGCTCGGCGCCACCTGGAGCAGGTGGGGCGAACCCCTTCTGCCGATCGGCACCCTCTACGACCCGTTCGTCACGCGCGCGCTTGAGCCGTGGTCGTTCGGCGTCTACGCGGGCGGCCAGTCGATCCTCGTCGGAACTCCGTCCGGGGTAACACTCGCGGCGGAAGGCGGAGCGCACCAGTCGATCATCAGCCCGTCTGTCGGTATCGAGCAGCCGGGCGTGGTTGCCTTCGAACCCGCGTTCGCGCAGGACTTCGAGTGGTGCATGCTCGACGCACTTTCGCGCCTCGGAAGACCGGATGGCTCCGGCAGCTACTTTCGACTCACCTCCCGCGTCATCGACCAGGCACTCGCGTCGGTGCCAACCGACCCGGCCGCGCGCGAACGTCGTCGTCGGCACGCCATTGCCGGCGCGTACGCGCTTCGTCGGGTCGAGCGACCCGCGGTTACTCTCGTCGGGATGGGTGCGATCATGCCGGAGGTCATCAAGGCCGCCGACCGGCTGCAGGAACTCGGCATCGCGGCAGACGTGGTGTGTGTGACCAGTGCCGACCGCCTGTACCGAGCGCTGCGCGCGCGAACCGGGCTCGGTGACGGCGATGCCTCGATTCTGGAGCAGGCGTTTCCGGGAGATCGCGCTACTCCGATGGTGACCGTGCTCGACGGGCATCCGCACACGCTTGCCTTCCTGGCCGCGATCCGCGGAGTGCGAAGTGCCAACCTAGGCGTCACCGAGTTCGGCCAGACCGGCACACTGCAAGAGCTCTACACCCTGCACGGTATCGGCCCGGACGCACAGATTTCTGCGGCGCTCGACCTCGTCGGCGCGACACACTAACCTCAATTCCCACCCAACCACCCATCTCAAAGGAGAGAAAAACATGCCAGAGAACATGGCGAAAGATCACCCGGCAAACCCGCCCAAGCTGCACCACACCACGTTCACGACACTGCGGATGCGCCAAATGGTCGAGTGGTACGGGCTGGTGTGCGGCCTGCGGCCCGTCTTCCAGAGCGATGAGGCGTCATGGCTCACCAACGATGAAGCCAACCACCGCATCGCGCTCCTCTCGCCTCCCGGGCTGAAGCACCCCACCGACAAGGGTCACGAGACGGGCATCCATCACACGGCGTTCGAGTTTGAAACCTTCGACATGTGGATGAACAACTACATCCGCCTGCGCGACAAGGGTGTGCTCCCGTTCCTGCAGCTCGACCACGGCATCACCATGTCGGTCTACTACCAGGACCCGGACGGCAACGGCGTCGAGATCCAGGTCGACGGCTTCGGCGACTGGGCAGACTCGAGTGAGTGGATCGCCAACGCCAAGGAGTTTGCCGAGAACCCAATCGGCACCTTCTTCGACGCAGAGAAGCTGGTCGAGGCTCGCGAATCGGGCCTCTCATTCCAGGAGATCCACGAACGCACCCGCGCGGGCGAATACCTTCCCGCGGTCATCCCCGAGGACATCTTCCTTCCCGAGGTGTGGTGACTGGCGACCAGCCGAATGTCACGCACCGGCCCGTCATCATCGTTGGCGGAGGTCCGGTAGGGCTGACGGCTGCGCTGGAGCTGGCTCATCACGGGGTGTCGCTGCTGCTCGTCGAACCCCGGATGACCGTCGAACACTCGCGGCCGCGGGCGAAGACGACCTCGGCCCGCTCGATGGAACTGTACAGAAGGACGGGCGCCGCAGACGAGATTCGTCGACGCGCGGCGATTCCCGCGACCTGGTCCGACCAGATTCGCTTCTGCACGACCGCGACCGGTCACGAGATCACCCGGCTGACGGGCGTGCTCGGGCTCGAGCTCGTGGGTTCCGACCTGACCTCGGAGGGCGCGCAGCAGGTCACGCAACCGATTGTTGAGGAGGCGCTGCGCGCTCTGCTGGAGTCGCAAGCAGGGGTGGCCTGCGAATTCGGTAGTCGGGTGATTGACGTCGACCTCGACGGGGACCGACCCGAGGTCCGCATCGAGGGTGCGGATGGCTCGCTGTCATCCGTCACCTGTGACTACCTCATCGGCGCAGACGGATCGCGCAGCGTCGTGCGGGCGGCCCTCGGCGCCCACTACGTCGGTGCGGTCGGTGGTCGCCCCAACGTGAACATCACGTTCCGCTCGAGGCAGCTCACCGAGTTGCTGCGGGATCGTCCCGCCATCCACCACTGGGTGCTCAATCCGGAGTTTCCCGGCGTCATCGGCCCGCTCGCTCTCGACGGCACCTGGTGGGCGATCGCCACGGGCACGGAATCGATCGCGAACGACGACGAAGCGGCGGCTCTCGTGCGCGGTCTTGCCGGCGCCGACATCGATGTCGAGGTGCTGGCGACCGACCCATGGCAGGCACGGATGCTGCTGACTGACTCGTACGGGTCGAATCGCACCTACCTCGTCGGAGATGCGGCACACCAGAATCCGCCGTGGGGCGGTCACGGTTTCAACACCGGAGTTGGCGATGCCGTGAACCTCGCGTGGAAAATTGCCGCGGTGCTGCACGGCTGGGCGCCGAAGGAACTTTTGGACAGCTACGAGGCGGAGCGCCGACCCGTAGCGGAACAGACGATCGGCCTGGCCGCGACCAACATGCGCGCGCTGTCCATTGACATGACGTCGCCTGAGCTGATGAGCGACGATGCGACGGGGGAGCGCGCACGACGCGCCGCGGCCGCCGCCATCGAGGACGTCAAGCGAGCCGAGTTCTATAGCCTCGGCCTCGTGCTCGGGTACGGCTATGGACCGGAATCGTCCCGGCAGTCCCCGACCGCCGAGGAGTACACGCCCATCCTCGCGGCGGGTAACCGTCTGCCGCACAGCCGCAACGCGGCGGGTGACTCGCTGTTCGACCTCCTCGGACCAGAGTTCACCCTGTTGGGCGCCGCCACCGACTCGTGGCGCCGGGTCGCCGATGAGATTCCGCTCGCGCTGGTCGACCCCGCCGCACACGGTTTTCCCGAGATTCCCGCCGACCAACTCGTGCTCGTCCGACCCGACCAGCACGTCGCCTGGGTCGGTTCGGTGAATGCCGACCCCGAAGTCGTTCTCGCCTCGGCCCTTCGTGGCTTCACTCAGAGCACCGCTCATCCATCCCAGACTGTTTGAAAGGCAAATCCATGCGTATCGCCAATAATGCGGGTCGTCTCGCGCTCGTCCACAACGACCACATCCTCGACGTCGAACGAGCCAGCGGCGGCGCGTTCGCCTCCGACCCGATGGAGATTTTCGCGCGCTGGGACGAGCTCACCGCGTGGGCCGCGTCGATTGACGTCGAAGCGCATCCGGATGCTTCGCCCCTAGCCGACGCGGCTTTGGCTGCACCCTCGCCGCAACCTCGCCAAGTGTTCGGAATCGGACTGAACTACGCCGACCACGCCGCCGAGTCCGGCCTGCCGCTGCCCGAGCATCCGGTGGTCTTCACCAAGTTCCCATCGTCCGTGGCTGGGCCAGATGTCGACGTCGAATTGCCAGGCCCAACGGTCGACTGGGAGGCCGAACTCGTCGTAGTCGTCGGAAGGGGCGGCCGCCACATCCCGCTGTCCGAGGCGCGATCCCACGTCGCTGGTTTCACCGTCGGGCAAGACCTCTCGGAGCGAACCGTGCAGTGGCAGGGTCAGCCCGCCCAGTTCAGCATGGGCAAATCGTTCGAGAATTTCGCGCCCATCGGACCGGTGATCGTGACTCTCGACGAGCTCGCCAACCCCGACCGGCTGAGGCTCACGACCACGATCGTGGGCGCGGATAGCACGGAGACCGAGGTTCAGAATGGCGAATCGGACCAACTCATCTTCGGCGTCGACGAACTCATTTCGCGGCTTTCCGAAACGATCGAGCTGTTTCCCGGAGACCTGATCTTCACGGGGACCCCGCCCGGGGTGGGCGCGGGTCGTGACCCGAAACGTTTCTTGGTTGCTGGTGAGACGCTTGTTACGGAGATTGAGGGCATCGGACGGATCACACAGCACTTCGTTGGTCCTTCTGCGTGATTCGGGTTACCAGGGAGTAAGAGGGAGCTAGCATGCGATCGAAGCTCAGGCAAAGCGCGGCCGAGGCACTGGCCGACATCGTTCACGACGGCATGACGGTCGCCGTCGGCGGATTCGGACTGTCGGGAAACCCGACGAGCCTCATTCACGCGCTGCGCGACACGGGTGCACGAGACCTCACGATCGTTTCGAACAACATGGGAATCGACGGCAAGGGCCTCGGCCTACTCATCGAGAATCGCCAGGTACGCAAAGTGCTTGCCTCGTACGTCGGCGAGAACAAGCTGTTCGCCGAGCAGTACCTGTCTGGGGAGCTCGAGGTCGAGTTCGTTCCTCAGGGCACCCTCGCCGAGCGGCTGCGAGCCGGCGGCGCGGGCATCCCCGCGTTCTTCACGCCAACCGGTGTTGGCACGCCCGTCGCTGAGGGCAAGCAGGAAGAGGAGTTCGACGGGGTTCGCGCAATCCTTGAGCGCGGAATCGTCGCGGACCTCGCGCTCGTGCGGGCGCAATGGGCGGATGCGGAGGGCAACCTGCGGTATCGGCTCACCGCTCGCAATTTCAACCCACTGGTTGCCACGTCGGGACGGGTGACCGTCGCAGAGGTGGATGAACTCACCGACGATTACCTCGAGCCCGACGACATCCACACCCCCGGTATCTACGTTCAGCGGATGATTGCGGCCAACCCGGCCGACAAGGAGATCGAGCAGAGGACGGTGCGCCATGTGGACGCGTGACGAAATGGCGGCACTCGCGGCCGCTGAACTCGAGGACGGTCAGTACGTCAACCTCGGGATCGGAATCCCGACTCTGGTTGCAAACCACCTTCCGCCGGGCGTGCGGGTGACCCTTCAGAGCGAGAACGGCATTCTTGGCATCGGGCCCTTCCCCCTCGAAGGCGAAGAAGATGCCGATCTCATCAATGCGGGCAAACAAACGGTGACCCTGTTGCCAGGAGCCAGCATCTTTGATTCGGCGACGTCGTTTGGGATGATCCGCGGAGGTCACGTGGAGACGGCGATCCTTGGTGCTCTTCAGGTCTCGCAGCACGGCGACCTCGCGAACTGGCAGATCCCGGGAAAGTTGGTGAAGGGAATGGGTGGTGCGATGGACCTCGTTGCCGGCACACCGCACGTGACCGTCATCACCGAGCACGTTGCCAAGGATGGCAGCCCCAAGATCGTCGCCGAGTGCAACCTGCCCCTCACCGGGGTCGGTGTCGTCAACCGCATCATCAGCGACCGAGCGGTGTTCGACGTGAGCGATGCGGGGCTGGTGCTGCGAGCGATGGCGCCGGGGGAATCCGTTGAGTCGCTCCGTGAACTCACCGGTGCGCCATTCGAGATCGAACTGGAGTGACATGAAGGTCATCGCCCTCGAAGAGCACGTGCTGCCTCGAGACATCATCGAGGCCGCGGGTATCGACATAGGCCTTCGCGCCAACAAGCGGGCAGCGCAGCTAGACGAGATGGGCGAGGGGCGAATTCAGATCATGGATGACGCCGGCATCGACGTCCAGGTGCTTTCGGCACTCAGCAACAACGTTCAGGATCTCCAGCCCGCGCAATCCGTGGCTGTCAACCGGCAGATCAACGACCGGATGGCGCAGACCGTCTCGAACTATCCCGATCGTTTCCGCGCCTTCGCCGCCCTCCCGATGACCGACCCGGCCGGGGCCGTCGACGAACTCGAGCGGTGCGTCGGGGAGCTCGGCTTTCTCGGCGCCATGATTCACGGGCAGACGCACGGAGTATTTCTGGACGATCTGTCTGTTCGCCCGATCCTCGCGGCGGCGGCACGACTCGACGTTCCTATCTATCTCCACCCAGCGCCACCGCCGAGGGTGGTGCGCGAGACGTATTACCCGGGTCTCGACCCCGAGGTCGAAGCCTGCCTGTCGACATCCGGATGGGGCTGGCATTCCGAGACGGCGATGCACGTGCTTCGGATGGTGGCTGGTGGCGTATTCGAGGAACTGCCAGAGCTGAAGCTCATCGTCGGGCACATGGGTGAGGGGCTTCCGTTCCACCTCGATCGGATCGAGTCCATGCTGACCCCCGTCGTCACCGGGCATTCCTTGACCGTCGCGGAGACGCTTCGCCGAAATCTCTACCTCACGACCTCGGGTTACAACACGGCCACGCCACTGCTGTGCGCGCTCGCCGCATTCGGCGTCGATCGCGTCATGTTCTCGGTCGATCATCCATTTGGGAGCAGCGAGCAGGCGACCACTTTCCTGCGCTCCGCGCCCGTCAGCGACAGCGATCGGGAGAAGATCGCCCACGCAAACGTCGAGAAACTTCTCGGAATCTAGGGAACAGCAATGACCATTTTGCAAGCGGGACCTTCCACCGTGACATCCCATTTCATTAATGGGAAATGGACGGATGCGTCTGGACCCACGTTTGCCGTCTACAACCCGCTGAATGACGAGATTGTCGCCGAGGCTGCCGCCGGGACCGCCGCCGATGCCGAGGCGGCCGTCGCTGCCGCCGCGGCCGCGTTTCCCGCCTGGGCGAGCTTGAATCCGGGCGCGCGGCAGGCACTCTTCCTCAAGGCGGCCGACATCGTCGAGCGTCGCACAGAAGAACTCGTCACGCTGATGGCGGTAGAGGGCGGGGCCAGCCGGGCCTTCTCCACGTTCCAAATCCGCCTGTCGGCGGCCATGCTCCGACAGGCTGCCGGGTGGGGCTATTTGCCTCAGGGTGACGTGATCCTCAGCGACACACCGGGCAGGACCGCGACGGTCACGCGCAAACCGCTCGGCGTGGTCGCGGGCTTCACGCCCTGGAACGGCGCGTTCTACCTGGCCTGGCGCACATTCCTGCTCCCCATGGCTTTTGGAAATACGACTGTCATCAAGCCGTCGGAGCTGGCGCCCATCTCGTCTGGGCTGGTGCACGCCGAGATTCTCGCGGAGGCGGGTTTCCCTGCTGGCACGTTCAACGTGGTCACCAACGCCCCCGACGGCGCGGCCGCAATCGCCGAAGTGTTCTTCAACAGCCCGGCCGTGCGGGTCATCAATTTCACCGGTTCGGACAAGACCGCGCGCATCCTCGGCGAACGGGCCGGACGCGCACTGAAGCGGATGGTGCTCGAACTTGGCGGATTCAACCCGGCCATCATCCTCGACGACGCGGATGTCGAGGAATCGATCAAAGCAGTGACCTTCGGTGCCTTCCTGCACCAGGGCCAGGTCTGCATGAACACGCGCAAGGTGTACGTCGCTCGCTCGCTGCACGACGAGTTCGTCGCAGGCCTGAAGGCTCGCGTCGAGTCGCTGAAGATCGGGGATCCGATCGACCCAGAGGTGATAATCGGACCCTTAATCAATGATCGCGCCGTCGACCAGATCGCCGATCGAGTGAAGGATGCGCTGGATCGCGGTGCGACGCTCGTCGCAGGTGGACAGGCCGACGGTCGGCTCTATCAGCCGACGATCCTCACGAACGTACCCGCGGACGCGGTCTGCACAACAGGCGCGGACGAAACGTTCGGACCACTGCTGGTCATCGAGGCGTTCGACGATCCGGAAGCTGCACTTCGAGCGGCGCAGGACACGCCATACGGACTGACCGCGTCGATCATGACGCGGGATCGAGCGCGGGGTCTTGCGATGGCCGATCGTTTCGACAGCGGCATCGTTCACGTCAACGGGCCGACCATGGCGAGCGAGGCTGCGCTTCCGGTCGGGGGAGTCAAGAACAGCGGTTGGGGCCGCTCCGGCTACTACTCCATCGAGGACTTCACCGAGCTCCGCCTGACGACGGTGAGCAGCGAGCCGGGGAGGTATCCGTTCTAGTGAAGCTCACCGGAAACACCATCCTCATCACCGGCGGCGCATCGGGGATCGGTCGCGGCCTCGCCGAGGCTCTCCTCGAGCGCGGAAACACCGTGATCATCGCCGACCGCAATCGCGAGGGGCTCGACGAGGTGACGGCCGCGAACCCCGGAATGCATTCGGTGTACCTGGATCTCTCCGATGCGGAGAGCATCGGAACCGTCGTCGCGGAGCTCGTGCGCGAGCATCCATCCGTCAATGTGCTGTTCAGTAACGCCGGAATCATGTTCGCGGATGACCCGACGAATCCCATCGACGACGAAAAGCTCACCTCGATTGTCGCGATCAACCTGCTCGCGCCGATCCGTCTCATTTCGGCACTCATCGAGCACCTGCGGGCGCAGGAGTCCGCGACGATCGCCGTCACGACGTCGATGCTCGGCTACGCACCACTAGCCTCGTCATCGATGTACTCGGCCACAAAGGCGGGACTCCACTCCTATGTGCTCTCGCTGCGCTACGCGCTCGCCAACTCGTCCATCGACGTGCTCGAGATCGCCCCGCCGTACACGCGGACCGGACTCATGGACGTCAATCTCGTCGACCCGAGAACCATGCCGCTTGAGGAATTCCTCGCCGAAACCCTCGCGGTTCTCGAGACCGACGAGGAGGAGATCCTGGTCGAACGCGCCCGCGTGCGCCGCGAGGAGCAGCGACCGGACGAGATCGGTATCACGAGGCGCTTCAACGACATGATGCGCGGGGCTTGACGCCGAGCAGATAACCCCGACTTGACGTCGGTTGAATCCCGGATGGAACCCTTCCGGAAGTCGATACCGCGCGACCAGCATCGCGCGGATACGCAATACCCAAGCCTTCGGCGGCGCCGCCGAGGGAGTTGCGCAGGTCGAGACCACCGCCGTCTTTCTCGGAGCCCGACGGGTCTCCGATTAACCGGCGTCCGATGAGATCGTCAATACTGACGGATCCGCCATCGGCCAAGTCGTCGCTTTCCTTCATCACCGCGACGATGTCTTCACTCCAAATCGTGCGATGAGACAGAGTCGAGTCGTGCGTCTTCGGTTGGAGCGGACGAAATGCGAGGTCGACGGCTCCATTGACCACCATCTCCTCGAGCGTGGCAGGAGAACCCTCAAGCAACTCGACGGTGATGTCCGGGTGGACCGCTCGAAGTGCGTGGCCCCTGAACAGTTCTCCCGCTGTCGTACTCGTCAGCGTGCGGATGTTCCGTCGCAAGCCCGTCCTGTATCTCAGCCATTCGTGCGGTCGCCATCAGTCGCCACTGATCACGGCATCAATCCCAGTCGTCCCGCACACATGCACTTCGACACCGAGGTCGGCGAACATGACCGCCTTTGCCACCAGTGCGCGGTCGGCGGTAGTGGCATCCGGTGCATAGGCGACCTGCAGATGGTTCGCTTTGTGACGACCCATGAACTGATCGCGGGTGATGCCGTGCAGTACGGCGTGCATGATCGGCCATTCTGGATTAGTTGCGGCCCAGCGTCTCTCGGTCTCGGCCTCGGGAAGGCTGATGGCTGAGGCCCGCCCGATGTCGAGGTGCAAGCGCGCGTGTTCGATGTAGAGCCTGGACCAGACAATTTCGCCGGGCTTCGAAATTCCTTTTATCGTGCCTCCGCCCGCCGGGAAGTACACCGGGGACTGCCGCCAACTCTCCGCGCCGGCGTACCCGCCTACTAGATGGGACGGTGGTACGGCGCCGGAAATCTCAAACACCCACACGAATTCGCCACCGTAGTTCTCGCCCCACCGAACGTCGTGCAGGGTTGTCGCGGGGTCGAGGCCCATCGCGCGCCAGACCCGGTTCGTGACCAATGCATCGACGGCCACTCCTTCGTCGACCTCGTTGAAATGAGGAAGCGCCAGCCCGTCGTACAGGAGTCGAGAGCCGCTGCGGTCAAGCACTGGCGGCCGCTCGACGTTGTTCAGCAATCCCTCTATCAGGTCAGACGCGGGGACGAGGTCTTTGAGCCCCTGCTGGTACTGGATCCCGATGGCGTCGACTCCGAAATCGTCCGCGATGCGAAGAGCGGCGATGTACATCTTGCATTGTTCGCGGATCTGGCGATCCGTCAGCTCGGTGAGTTCGTCGGTCCCCGTGCGGAAGCGCATGCCGCGCTCCTCAAGCCACACTCGAACCTGGTCCGCTTCGGATTCGGCAACGGTCAGCATTTCGGCGTAGAGCGCGCTCTGCGAGAGACGTTCCTTGAAGATGCCAATCGGGTTCAGCAGCTCATCGTCGATGATGGCGTTGTACATGCCCATGCAGCCCTCATCGAAAACTCCGATGATAGCTTTCTCGGTCTGAAGCTGCAGAGCTAGTGCTTTGCCAAGTGCGGATTCGGCACCCTTGCTGGTCGCGGAGTCGGGCAAGTCACGGACGTGAGATGCATCGTGAACTATGTCGCCGGTGCGAAGCCATTCCTCCAGACGATCGAGCGCCCACTCGTCCGTGAAATCAACGCTCCAGAGGGTCGAGTACTGCTTGCCCATCTTCGTCAGTCCACCGTTCAGACCGAGCATGCCGACAAGACCCGGGCGATCACCAGCAAAGTTGGCAGCGGTCAAGATCGGTCCCTGGTGCGAACGAAGTCCGGGCAGTACGTGATGGCTGTACTGCCAGATCGACTCGGCAACGATCAGGGGCGCATCGAGCGGGATGTTGCGAAAAACCTCGATCCCCATCGACTGGCTCGAGATGAAGCCATGACCCGTCGACGGCTCGAATTCGTGGGCACGCACGACAGACCACCCGAATCGT
>DASXNG010000062.1:0-3854 GCA_036495225.1 Galbitalea sp. | reverse complement strand
CCCCAGCTTGACGCACTGGACATGTTGGTGGACTTGCCCCACCCCGATATCCCGGATCTGCGGGTCGTCGACATCCCACTCAGACTCAACGGAGAACGGGCCGTCCACCGACTTCCTCCTCCGCTGCTCGGAGAGCAGACGACCTCCATCCTGGAGGAATTAGGTGTCCCGCCCGAGGAGATTGAGACACTCCTTCGGGAACAAGTGATTTCATGATTCGCCGTGTTCCGTTGTCGGACCGAATCGATCCGGTGATCTCACGCTCTTCTGCTCGGATCCGCCACGCTTCGAAAAGGCTGGCTGAAGGTTGCAAGATGCGAGAAGCCAGCGGAGCGGAAGGAGTCTTAGGACGACTCCTCCTGCTGGACGGTGCGCAGTCGCTTGGCCAATGTCTGCAGTAGGTTCCAGGCGATGGTTGCGTTCTGCTGCACGAGCGGTCGGAACTCCCAATAGGTCAGCCCGTAGCACACGAGCTCCGTACTGGCCGTGACTGTCGCTGATCGTGCGCCCTCGTCGATCAGGGCGATCTCTCCGAAATAATCACCCTCCGAAAGCGACGCGCGCTCGTGACCTCCGATCGAGACCGTCGCCTGACCCGACTCGATCACGAAGAAGGCGGCGCCGCCGGCACCCTCCTTGGTAATCGTCTCACCAGCAGCGAAGCGACGCTCCTTGAAGAGGACGGCGATGCCCTCGATGTCGCGGGGGCTCATGTTGGCGAAGAGCGGCACGCGCTCGATGACCTCGGCCGGCCGGTTTGTACCTGACGGCGCAGTGCGTGGTGAAGGCGATCCCGCCCGCGTCACAGCGCGGCACTGAAGAAGGTAGAGCTGCCCGTCTGCGATCGCCCACTCGATGTCGCGGGCCGGTCCGAATATCTCTTCGCACTGGTCGGCCAAACGGTTGAGTTGCGCCAGCTGGTCGTCGTCGAGACACAGGCTCTCAACCAGCTCTGGGGCAACCGTCTCTTCGATCGTTCCACCATCGGCGACAGCGCGGATCGCAATCTTCTTCACGCCGGGCGTGCGTTCGCACACCGTTCCGGTCCGATCGAGGCGAAAGCTGTCCGGGATCACGCGGCCCGCAACGACCACCTCACCGAGTCCCCAACTCGCCTCGATGAGCCGTTCGTCTGTTTTGTTGATCGGGTTCTGTGTGAACAGGACGCCCGCAACAAGAGGATCGAGAAGTGACTGGACAACCACACCGACACTCGGTCGTGTGAAGAGGCCCACCCGTTGGCGGTAGGTAATCGCCGAGTCAGCGTTCGCGGACCACCAGATCTCGCGAACTGCAGCAGGCACATCATCGACCGAGGGCACGTTGAGCAGCGTGAGGTGTTGCCCGGCGAAGCTCGCGTCCGCTCCGTCCTCATCTGCGGCCGATGAGCGGACCGCAAGCGGGCCCCCCACCAGTGAACTGGCCGCCGCCATGAGCTGCTCGATGGCGTCTTCGTTCCCTGCGGCCACCGCGTCGACAAGTGAACCGGAAAGCGCGATGCCGGGAGGAATCGGCAAGCCGGCGCGGGCCGCCGCGCCCAGCCCAGTCGCCTTCGCCCCGAAGCGCGAGTCGTCGAGTGCGTCGGGGAGCGCGACGGCCTCTGTCACGCGAAACCCGTGACTTCCCCGGTATCGCCGTCCACCCGTATCAGCGTGCCCTCTTTGATTCGAACGGTCGCGTCACGCGTCCCGACAACACCGGGAATACCGTACTCACGTGCGACGATTGCTGAATGCGAGAGCAGACCACCCGCATCGGTGACGATCGCACCGAGTAGTGGCAAGAGGATATTGAACGCCTCGGTCGTCGATTCGGTGACGAGCACGTCGCCCTGCACGATGCGATCGAACTCGACCGGACCGGAGATGAGCCGAGCCGGTCCTTCGTAGATGCCACCACTGGCGGCGAGCCCGTGCAGGACTGTCTCCTCGTGCGGTGCCAAAGAGCTCCCGAACACCTCGCCTAACGCGAGGCCCATCGCGTGCATCACGCGGGCCACACCAGGCGGGAGGCCGGACGGGTCGGGCGGCGGCGGCGCTGGTGGTCCGAGTGAGACCGGAGCGTCTTTGGCCGTGTGCGCGTTCCGGTCCGCGAACCGCTGGGCGAGTTCATCGGCGGTTGGGCCACCGGTACCTGCCACGAGCGAGCACATCTCTTCGAGACTGGCATCGACGAAGTGTTCAGCATCGTGCACGCCGGATTTTCCCTCGAGGCGACGGCCAGCCACGAGGGCCGCTCGTCGCATGATGCCCGATGCCCAAATGTCGCTGAAGACGCCCCGTTCGTCGCGCAGGCGATACATGAGACGGGCTTCGCCGACGAGCTCGTCGAACTGCGCGCGGTGTTCGTCAGGAACTTGGGCGCGTATGTTGGCAATCAGCGCGTCGACTCCCGCGTCATCGCTCTCTGCACCGTCCACCGACGATCGGATTGCGCGCAAGAGGACGTCAGGGAGCTCCAGGGCATAGCGACCTGAGATGTCGAAGCCGTCGAGCAACCGGTACCCGACGAGGTCGAGATACTCCGACATGGCCGTTCCGACATCGCCCCCGAACCCACGTAGTTCTTCGAGCACTTTGCCGGGGTCGCCCTCTGAGCTGAGGAGAGCCCGCGCGTCCGCGTCTTGAGAGATCGCAGCGACCAGTCGGTCGTGTTCACCCGAGGCACCGGCAGACACTGGGGTCGCGCCGCGCATCATCGATAGGGCATCAGCCGGGGTGACATCGGTCCAGGCGCCGAGGTGCGCGAGCAGGTCGCCGACGGGAAGCATGGCCGATCCCGTAAACCGCATGTGCTGGAACATCATCCTGGCGTGGTGATCACGACACCGGGAGAGGTAGGCGACCAGCTCGTCGTCCGTCAGCGCTTCCGCGTCGACCGATTGCAGTTCGCGGTGTGTCTTGATCGCCGCCGGCTTGAACGTGTCATCCCACTCGCGCAACTGTTCGCGCCAGACTCTTTGTTCCCATACGACTTCAGCCCGAGCGAAGCGTTCCGGAATCTCGTTCTCTGGTGCCGGTCGCATCGCGTTGTAGGCAAAGCCGTTGACGTATTGGGTCTCCATCGTGTCGATGAGCGTCCCGAGATACGCCATGAACTCGTGCACGCCACGGCGGAACGGCTCCGGGTGCGTTTCCGAGAAGTAGCGGGTCACCGGGCGTGGGAAATGCACCGGGTCGAGATTCCAGGAACCTGATCCCGGAGGTTCGAATTGAAGATCGCTGGCGGCTTGGCCGGACATATGTGTCCTCCCTGGGAATTCGTGGACGCAACTGCCCTTGCGCGCGGCCATTGTCATCGCAGGTCCGCAGTCCGTCAAGCTGCCCTTGTCAAAGAGCGAATGAACGATGGGGTGATCCGCTTGATCCGGTTGCACGCAGCGACGTGAGGATCTCATCTGAGGCG
Source organism: Galbitalea sp. (assembly GCA_036495225.1). Classification (GTDB taxonomy): domain Bacteria; phylum Actinomycetota; class Actinomycetes; order Actinomycetales; family Microbacteriaceae; genus Galbitalea. The sequence continues at coordinate 449 of DASXNG010000062.1, read as the reverse complement.
ACTTTCATTGAGCTCCCGTAGCCAAACGGCTGACCACACGCCCGTCCATTGCGCGGCGGCTTCCCGCCCCTAGTCGAACCCTACTAGTCGGATTGTGTTTCGATCTCGAGAAGGCGCCGCGCTGAGGCGTAGTCGGCCTTCCCGACCTGAGTACGAGGCACCACGTCGACCACGACCGTCTTGCGGGGCAGTTTGTAGGACGCCAGCTTCTGGCCGGCAGCAGCAAGAATGCCTTCTATTGGTTCGTCGGTATCGGGGGCACGCGAGAGGACGGCGGCGACCTTCTGTCCGAAGCGCTCGTCGTCGATGCCGAAGACGAGCGCGTCCTGCACCCAGGGAAGCGCTTTGAGGGATTCCTCGACCTCTTCGGGATAGACCTTCTCTCCGGCCGTATTGATGCAGTTCGAACCCCGGCCGAGGAGGACAAGTGTGCCATCGCTCTCGATCGT
>DASXNG010000061.1:0-19084 GCA_036495225.1 Galbitalea sp. | reverse complement strand
GAGTTGCAGATCCTGTTCCAGGTGGAAATTCCGCTAGGCGCCAGCCTGATCGTCGGCGGCATCCGTGGTTCAACACTTCAGGTGATCGCGACGGTGACCGTCGGATCCCTGCTCGGCCAAACCAGTCTGGGTACGTACATCACAAACGGGTTGGCTCAGGCCGACTATGTGCAGATGACCGCCGGCGCGATTCTCGTCGCCGCGCTCGCCCTCATCGTCGACGGCCTGCTGGCCCTCGTCCAAAGATTCGTCGTTCCGCGCGGAGTGTCCCGTGGATCGATCGATATAGGTAACACAGCATTTGGCATGCGCCTGTATGCCGCCAACCCTGGGACACCCATCAAGGAAGGTAATTAGAGACATGTTTGGATCAAGAAGAGGCGTGATCGCCGCAGGCGTCGTCGTCGCCGGCGCATCCCTGCTGCTTGCGGGGTGCTCATCGTCTTCGACTCTGGGCGGCTCCGGCAGCACCAGCGCCCCGAAGACTTCCGTCGTCGTCGGTTCGGCGAACTTCTCGGAGAACGTCATCCTCGCCGACATCTACGGACAGGCGCTCGCTGCGAACGGGTTTGATGTGAGCTACAAGCTCAACATCGGTGCTCGAGCCGCGTACATCCCGGCGCTCGAAAAGGGCGAGGTCAACCTCATCCCGGAATACTCGGGCAGCATCCTGAACTTCCTCGACAACTCGGCGACCGCCAATTCGCCGAGCGATGTTGACGCTGCGCTCGAGAAGGCGCTCCCGAAGGAACTCACTGCGTTGACCCCGTCGACGGCCGCGGACTCGGACTCGCTCAACGTCACGCCGGGGTTTGCGTCATCGAACAACCTCAAGTCGATCGCCGACCTGAAAAACCTGAAGTCGTTCACCCTCGCGGCCAACCCCGAATTCCAAACGCGACCGGATGGCATCAAGGGTTTGCAGACCGTCTACGGCCTGAACAACATCAAGTTCAAGGCGATCAGTGACGGCGGTGGCCCGGCCACGCTGAAGGCACTCCTTGACAACACCGTGCAAGTTGCCGACATCTACTCGACCACGCCGTCGATCCTCGCCAACAACCTGGTCACGCTGACCGACCCGAACAGCCTGTTCGCCTCGCAGGAGGTCGTGCCGATCGTCAGCACGAGCAAGGTGAGCGACAAGTTGAAGTCGGTGCTCAACAAGGTGTCTGCCGCGCTGACCACCAAGGATCTGCTGGCGCTCAACGCCGAGGTCTCCGGTGCCTCCAAGACGGATCCCGCGGTTGCGGCAAAGAACTGGCTGAAGCAGGCCGCGCTGTTCTAAGCGAATCGCACGCGAGGTGGGGCGGATGTCTTCGGCCATCCGCCCCACTTTTGTCTGCGACTACGTCGCTTGCCCGTCACCTGCGTTGGCGGGAGAAACTGTCCGGCGGAGTGAGTAACAACTCCCGCCGCCGGACAGTTTCTCCCGCCGGATGGAGCAATAACTCCCGCCACCTGACCACGAGTACGGCTACTCGGGGTCGGCCGGGGCGACGTTCTCGGAGGGGTGAGCCTCCATGTGTTTCGCCTCGTTGCGTTCAATGAGCTTGCGGATGAAGAAGATCGCGACCAGGGCGACAAGGATGATCGCAACGAAAATCAGCCCGGCCCAGTGCAGCTGGCCCTCGAGTTGGCGGTAACTGCCTGCCGCAAACGCGCCAACTGAGATGTAGGTGATTGCCCAGATCGTGCAGGCCGGTGCCGTCCACGCGATGAACGTGCGGTAGCGCATCGCGCTAGAACCGACCACGACCGGCACGATCGAGTGGAACACCGGCAGGAATCTCGAGATCGCGACCGCGAGGCCACCCCTCCGCTCGAGATACGTCTCGGCCCGCACCCAGTGACGTTCCCCGATGCGCTGCCCGAGCTTCGATGCTCGGATGCGCGGCCCGAAGTATTTGCCGAGGGCGAAGCCGATCGATTCCCCGCACAGCGAACCAACGATGACGGCAATCGCCAGCGCGACGAACTCCACGGGGCCGTTCACGGCTGTCGCCGACACGAGCACGATCGTGTCGCCCGGAACGATCAGACCCAGCAGAATCGAGGTCTCGCACAACATCGCGAACCCAGTGATGAACACCCGCAGTACCGGGTCGACGTTGTGCACGCTCGAGAGCAGCCAGTCGAAGAACTCGTTCACGTGAGTGACCCTACTCAGATTGGTCGGCGGAGGGCATCCATTCTGGCTCTCCAAATTGCGAGACGGCCGGGTAGTTGCGCGAGTCCCGGCCCGCCGACCCACTCGGTGACGATGCGAATTCCGTGCAGGGCGTTCAGCGACCACAGCTCCGTGCCGTCGAGTTCCGCCGGCGTGACTGCTTCTTCGTAAGTCTCGACGCCGAGCGCACTCGCAAGCGCGAGAAGGCTGCGAACGGTCACGCTGTCGACGCGAGGGAACTCCGTCGGTGGCCCGCACAGGATGTCGCCGCGCCACCAGAGAAGCCCACTGTGCGCATCCTCGACGACAAAACCGTCGTCGTTCAGGATGATGGCCTCGCTCGCCCCCTCCGCCTGTGCTGCAGTGCGGACACGAGTCATCGCCTCGAGATCCGGGCCTTTAACTCGCGGAACCGTTCGCGGGTCCAGTCCGCGCCAGGTTGTCTCGACGAGGTTGTTGGTGCGGGTTGGTGCGCTCCGCTGCCGAAACACCAGCAGCCGGCCGTCGCCGCGGCGTTGAAGTTCGACGCGGGGGAACCACGTTCCTTCGCGCGGAATGAGCGCGACTGCGGCCTCCCAGAATGCATCAGCAGCGCTCGACTCGCGTACTTCTGTGTCCATCGAGCTGAGGAAACGTTCTCGGTGGAGGGCAAACGCGAGCGCGGTGCCGTCATCGACGAGCCAGGAGTCCGCGACATCCAGAACCGTGTCGGTCATGTCGCAGTAATCGAGCGCAACCAGTTCCCTGCCCTGCCACCGGTAGATGCTCTCCGTACTCATAGGCTTTAGGTTATGCGCCCGCTCCTGCTGCGGCATTCGCTCGGGTTCTGGGTCGATCCCGCGGCGGCATATGTCGCGCTCTTCGGTTCGTCGACGAATGTCGTCTGGCTTGACTCGAGCGACGGATCTGGACGCAGCTATCTCGGTCGGGCCTCGCGAGTCGCGACCTCCTCCGTGCTTGCGGTTCTGCGCTCGGAACTCGCTTCCAACCGAACGGATGTCAGCGGCTCGGGTTTTTCTCTCGGCTGGGTCGGCTGGCTCGGGTACGAGGAGCGATTCCTGACGATGGGGTCCGACGGACGGCTGGGGGAGTCGGTTTTCGGCTTTGTCGATCGGGCGATCGAGTTCGACCATGCTGCTGGCACGATGACCCTGCTCGCGCTCGGCCGGGGTATGGACGAATGGCGAGCCGAGGTCGCTGAGGCGCTCGACGCGGACGGATCCGTGCGCCCCCTTCGAGAACCTCAGGGACCGGTTGGGCAGGGATCGATTGCCGTCTGGCGGGACACCGACGAGGAGTACCTCGCGATGATCGCCGCGTGCCAAGCGTCTATCGCGGCGGGGGACGCCTACCAGCTGTGCCTCACGACGTCGGTGGCAGTCGATGCCACTCCCGACCCGGTGGAGACCTACCTCCGGCTGCGGACATCCAGCCCCACGCACCACGGTGCACTCATCCGCTTGGGCGACACCTCGCTGCTCAGCTCCTCGCCGGAGCAGTTTCTGAGCATTACGCCAGAAGGCGTCATCGAGTCGAAACCGATCAAAGGCACCCGTCCACGCGGCGCAACTCCGGCAGAAGACGAAGCGCTCGCCGCCGAGTTGCTCGCGAGCGACAAGGAGCGCGCCGAGAATCTCATGATCGTTGACCTGATGCGCAACGACATCGGGCGGGTCAGCGAGATCGGAAGCGTCGAGGTGCCGAACCTACTCAAGGTGGAAACCTACGCGCAGGTGCACCAGCTCGTGAGCACGGTACGAGGACAGCTCGCGTCGGGATTGAGCCCGATGGATGCTGTCGTCGCCTGTTTTCCCGCCGGCTCGATGACCGGCGCCCCCAAGTCCAGCGCTGTTAAAATCCTCGATGCGCTGGAGGGACATCCGCGGGGAATCTATTCGGGAGCGTTCGGATACTTCGGCCTGGATGGGCGCGTGGATCTGGCTATGACAATTCGCAGCATCATCCTGAAGCCGTCCGGCGCGACCATCGGCACGGGCGGCGGCATCACGGCGCTGAGTGTCCCTGCGGAGGAGCTCGCGGAGGTGAAGCTCAAGGCGGCTGCGCTGCTGGATGCGCTGGGCGTGCAGTAGGCACCGGGGGGGTCGAGCAGCCGCAAGTAACTGGGGGTCGAGCAGCCGCGTGCCGGACGCACCGGCGTCGTCGAGACCTCACGTGCGAGGTAACTCGGTACCGAAGAACGAAAAGCGGCATGGATGTGTGAGTTGGGCTGGCTTGGGAGCAGATTTGGTCGTTTTCGCAGTCATTTCTCCCGTGAGCATCCCGTCCGCAGGATGAGGCCCTCAAAAACGCCGGAAATCTCCTGTTGAACGTGCGAACCACGTAAATCATCCTGTTGACAGGCGCCGAGCACCCCGAAAACGGCCGGGTATCTGCGAAACCGGGCTACACGCATCCAGTCCATGCCGCTTTTCGTTCTGCGGTACGAACTACCGGGGGTCGAGCAGTCGCGTGCCGTAGGCACCGGCGTCGTCGAGACCTCACACACGAGGTAACCCGTCGCCGAGCGATCGGTACGTGAGATCTCGACGACGGCGCGCTTCGCGGCGCCCGCTCGATCCCCAGTAACTCCCGTGAGCAATCCGTGTGCCGGATGAGGCCCTCAAAAACGCCGAAAATCTCCTGTTAAACGTGCGAAACACCGAAATCATCCTGTTGACAGGCGCCGAGCACCGAACTACCAGGGGTCGAGCAGTCGCGTCGCGCAGCGACCGGCGTCGTCGAGACCTCACCTACGGGGTAACTCGGCGCCGCGTAATTCGTACGTGAGATCTCGACAAGCTCGATCCCCAGTAGCCGTCGATCCCCGGTAGTCCAGCTACAACTGCTCGGCGACAGCCTTCAGGCGCGCGAGCCGCGCATCCCACTCGGCGCCGACGGCAAGAAGTTCGTCGGCGACCTCGGTGAGGCGCGTACCGAGCGCGCGGTAGCGCACTTCGCGGCCAGAGCGATTGGCGGAGACGAGCCCGGCAGCCGTGAGCGCCGCGAGGTGCTTGGCAATAGCCTGGCGCGTCACCGGCAACTCGGTAGCGAGAGCGGATGCTGAGAGCTCGCGTGAACCGAGCCGGGTGAGGATGTCCCAGCGCGTGTCGTCCGCGAGTGCGGCGAACACGGGAACGAGTGACGAAGTCACGCGGAATCCTGCTTCTCGAGGAAGGCCTGCAGTTCGTCGAGTTCCTGTATCCAGCCCTGGCGGTTGCCCTCCATGGCAGCTTCGATATCGCCGCCAACTTCTTCCCAGCCGGTCTCGACGACGGTGAGCTGGGTCCCGCCATCCTGCTCCGTGAGGGTGAAGCGCGAAAGCGTCGATGGCGTGGTCAGCGGATCGGCGCCGGGGGAGCGCGCCCAGCGGAAGGCGAAGACGCGTGGCTCGTCGATCTCCTCGACGACGAACGGGAAGTCGCCCCACTCCTTCCAGCCCATGACGCCGGTACCTCCAACGCGGAGGTCGATGCTCGCCGTTTCGCCGAACCATTCGCTGATCAGTTCGGCCTGCGTGAGGGCTGCCCAGACGGCGGACGGGTGTGCGGCAATGTGCAAGGTGCGTGTAACAGCAAGTTCGCTCATGCAACCCAACGATTGCAGATAGTCGACCAAACTGCAACCGAAAAGTTGCGGGCGGCGGCGGCACAGCCGTCTTTAGTACGCTTGTCTGCGGCGACGACGCCCACCAGCCTGTAATGAATTGGACGTATCCGTGGCACACGAGCACGATCGCAATGACGCAACCGCGTCGACCACCGAAGAAGACGAGAAGTATGACTTCGAGCGCCTTCAGGAGAAGTGGCTGCCGGTCTGGGACGAGCTGAAGCCCTTCCGCACGAGCGATCCCGCCGACAAGCGGCCGCGCAAGTACGTGCTCGACATGTTCCCTTACCCCTCTGGCGACCTGCACATGGGGCACGCCGAGGCGTTCGCGCTCGGCGACATCTCCGCCAGGTACTGGCGCCAGCAGGGTTTCAATGTGCTGCACCCGATGGGCTGGGATTCCTTCGGGCTGCCCGCGGAGAACGCCGCGATCAAAGCGGGAATCGACCCGCGCGACTGGACCTACGCCAACATCGACCAGCAGAAGCAGTCGATGCGCCGGTACGCGGCCTCCTTCGACTGGGATCGCGAACTGCACACGAGCGACCCCGAGTACTACAAGTGGAACCAGTGGCTGTTCCTGAAGCTCTACGAGAAAGGCCTCGCGTACCGCAAGGATTCCTGGGTCAACTGGGATCCGGTGGACCAGACCGTGCTCGCGAACGAGCAGGTGCTTCCCGACGGGACATCCGATCGCTCCGGCGCTGTCGTGGTCAAGAAGAAGCTGACCCAGTGGTATTTCAAGATCACCGATTACGCTGACAGGCTCCTCGATGACCTGAACCAGCTCGAGGGCTCGTGGCCGCCCAAGGTGCTAGCGATGCAGCGCAATTGGATCGGCCGATCGCAGGGCGCGGACGTCGACTTTGAGATCGAAGGTCGCACCGAGAAGGTCACTGTCTTCACGACGAGGCCGGACACGCTGTACGGCGCGACCTTCATGGTTGTCGCACCGGACTCCGACCTCGCCGCCGAGCTCGCGGCCGGTTCGACGCCCGAGGTGAGGATGGCGTTCCAGGACTACCTGACACAGGTGCAGAAGGCGACCGAGATCGAGCGACAGGACGCGTCACGCGAGAAGACGGGCATCCCGCTCGAACGGTTCGCGATCAATCCGGCCAACGGCGAGCGCATCCCTATTTGGGCCGCCGACTACGTGCTGGCCGACTACGGTCACGGCGCCGTCATGGCAGTGCCCGCACACGATCAGCGCGACCTCGATTTCGCGCGCAAGTTCAACCTGCCGGTTCGTGTCGTGCTCGACACCAACGCGCCCATCACCGGGGCTGTGCCGATCCTCGAGACGGACGAGAACGGCCAGGCAATCCTGCCGGACGACCTGCCGCCGCTCGACCCTGCGGCGACGGGCAAGGCGCTCATCGGCGACGGACGGATGATCAACTCGGGTCCCCTGGACGGCCTGAGCAAATCGAACGCCATCAAGAAGATCATCGAGCAACTCACCGCCGCTGGCACGGGTCGCGCGTCGAAGACCTACCGCCTGCGCGACTGGCTGATCTCGCGCCAGCGCTTCTGGGGCACTCCGATCCCGATCATCCACGGGCAGGATGGCTCGCTGATTCCCGTTCCGCTTGACCAGCTGCCCATCGTGCTCCCGCCCACGGCCGGGCTCGACCTGCAGCCCAAGGGGCAGTCGCCCCTGGCAGCGGCATCCGATTGGGTGAATGTCACCAACCCGATCGACGGGACCCCGGCGCTCCGCGACCCGGACACCATGGACACGTTTGTCGACAGCTCGTGGTACTTCCTGCGCTTCCTGAACCCGAACGACGACTCGCGGGCGTTCGATCCTGCTGAGGCCGAGAAATGGGCGCCAGTAGACCAGTACGTCGGAGGTGTCGAGCACGCGATTCTGCACCTGCTTTACGCGCGCTTCATCACCAAGGTGCTGTTCGACCTCGGTTACGTCTCGTTCACCGAGCCGTTCAGCGCGCTGCTGAATCAGGGCATGGTGCTCTCCGGCGGTCACAAGATGTCGAAGAGCAAGGGCGGCGTGAACCTCGGCGACGAGCTCGACCAGTTCGGCGTAGACGCGATTCGCGTGACCATGGCGTTCGCTGGCCCTCCGGAGGACACCATCAACTGGGAGGATGTCTCGCCGGCCGGATCCGCGAAGTTCCTTGCCCGCGCCTGGCGCCTGGCCGACGATGTGACAAGCAGCCCGGAGGTCGAGTGGAAGAAGGGTGACCCAGAGCTGCGCAAGCAGACCCACCACCTTCTCGCCGACGGCCCAGGTCTGTTCGAATCCTTCAAGTTCAACGTCGTCATCGCCCGCATCATGGAACTCGTCAACGCGACCCGCAAGGTCATCGATACGGGTGCGGGCTCCGCAGACCCCGCCGTGCGGGAAGCGACCGAGGTCATCGCGATCGCCCTGAGCATGTTCGCGCCGTACCTGGCGGAAGACATGTGGGAGAAGCTGGGCTACAAGCCATCCGTCGCTCTGGCGGGCTGGCGCAGGGCCGACCCGACTCTCCTCATCGAGGAGACGGTGACCGCCATTGTGCAGGTTGACGGCAAGGTGCGCGACAAGCTCACGGTTTCGCCGAAGATCTCATCGACCGAGCTCGAGAAGCTCGCCCGTGAGTCTGCGGCGGTTGCGCGCACGGTCGGTGATCGCGAGATCGCGAACGTCATCGTGCGGGCACCGCGGCTGGTCAATATCGCGACGAAGTAGGTTCAGTGGATGAGCGACTTGAGCAGGATCATCGCTAGTCCGAACGACGCGGTGCCAAGGGCACCGAGAATGCGGATCGGCCATGACCTGCCACGGAGCGCGAAAACGAAGTAGCCGATCAACGCGAGGACCAGCACGCCGAGCCAGAGCGCTACCCAAATCGCAACCGAGTCCGGGATGACCCGCAGCGCCCCGAGCAACAGGATGATGAGCGAGGGGATCGCGGAGGTCAGAAAGCCGAGCGAACGGCGGAAAGAGCGCCAGAATGCCGTCGCGAGAGTGGTGTCGTCGCCGCCGATTGCACCGTGCCCGGCGATGGTGCCCGCGTAGAGGTGTGCGCCCCAAAAGATCAGCACGGTGCCGAGAATGGTGAGGAATACCTCCCAGGCCGTCGACTCGTAGATGCCTGAGGCGATGATCATTCCGCTCACCAGGATCGTCCCGTAGATGGACTCTTCCGTGATGATGTCGAACCGGCGCACGTGCCGCGCGAGCGACTCGAGCCTCGATTCCGTGGTTTTGCCTGTCGTCATGTGTCTTCCGCACTCAGTGTGTGGTCGAAACGCGATCGAGCGCAACGATTGTCCGGGACGTCGGCCCCAGCTCACCCACGATGGGTGGGATGCCGCGGCATACTCTCGATTCAGTTGCCGGGACGAAAGGTGGAGCGATGGCCGACACGCAGAATGCGGTGCTGGGGAGCGCGGCATCCGCAGATGGACGTCGGTTTGAGTTCGTGGCGGAACTCGGCACACGCCAGCTTCAGGTCGGCAGCTTCGTGACACTGACCGGGCCTGATGAACTGCGCCAGCTGGGCCAGGTCGATGGACTCAGCGTCACGCTCGGTGAAGCGCTGCGCGGCTCAGGGCGCATCCTTGGAGCGATCGATCCTGAGGGGCGATTGGACGGTGGACGAAGCTTCGCGTTCGTGGACGCCGCGCTCGGAGATGCCGTTGGGCCAGACATCGAGTTGCTCTACGGCTCGGACGCCGCGACCCTGCCGGTCGGCACCTACCTCACCGAAGCGGGCGTCCCTGCCAGGGTGCTTGCTCAGAGATTCAACCGGCATACGTTCTGGTGCGGGCAGAGTGGATCCGGCAAGACCTACGCGCTCGGCGTGCTCATCGAACAATTGCTCATCCGTACCAGACTGCCGATGGTGATCTTCGACCCGAACTCGGACTTCGTGCGACTCGGTGAGCTCACGCCGCGTGGCGAGAAATCCGATTCCGGTCGGGTGCTCGCGGGGCGCACCATCCGTGTGCTTCGCCAGGCGTCGCCGGATCCGGACTCGCTTCGGGTTAGATTTATTGGGCTCCCTTTGCGAGCAAAAGGAGCCGTGCTCCATCTCGATCCTCTCAGCGATCGAGCGGAGTACAACGAGATGGTTCACCTCGAGGCGACGATGTCCTCGATGAGTTTTGACCAGCTCATTCCAACTCTGATGGAGCGTGCGACTCCTGCCGCCCTTGCGCTCGCGGGTCGCATCGAGAATCTCAAGGTGATGGATTTCGGTGTGTGGGCCGGCGAGTTCGAAGCAGTGACAGACATCCTCGACACCCGCCCGGATGCGACGGTGCTCGACCTCGGCGGGTTCGCCTACGCGGACGAGTCGCTCGTCGTCGCGATGGCCGTGCTCGACGACCTCTGGGCCAAGCGTGAAACACGGCGACCGATCCTGATCGTGATCGATGAGGCCCACAACCTGTGTTCGCCCGAGCATGACAGCCCACTCCACATCGCTGTGCGCGAGCGCATCATCCAGATCGCAGCGGAGGGTCGCAAATTCGGCCTCTGGCTGTTGCTGTCGACCCAGCGTCCTTCGCGTATCCACTCGAGCATCATTTCGCAATGCGACAACCTTGCGCTCATGAAGATGACGTCGCCCGCCGACCTGGCCGAACTCGCGGACGTCTTCGGCTTCGTGCCCCCGGCCATGTTCGCGCAGTCGCCGGGGTTCAGGCAGGGCGAGGCGCTGTTCGCGGGCGGCTTCGTGCCGGCGCCCGCCACGATTCGCATGGGTGAGCGTCTCACGCGCGAGGGTGGCGCCGACGTCGGGGTACCGCTGCGCGAGGCCTGAGTTCTGCCCGTCAACATTCGGGCTCCGTGTCTTGCTGTCCACAGTTCCCCATCGGGCGCGCCTCGATTGAGTCCCCACCTACTACTTTGCTCGGATGGATGTCGCGCAACAGAAGTCTCGCAGCTTGCGAGTTCGTCTGAGCCTCGGCGCCGGTGTCGTGCTCGTGCTCATCGCAGCCGGCATCGCGGTGCTCGTGACGGCGCTCGCGCCGCACGGCGTGACAGCTTCTGCCGAGCCTCCGCCGGTCGTGCATTCGGTGGCGCCGACCGCTGTCGACTCGCCGACGGCGTACGTCCACGTGGTCGGCCAGGTGCGTCACCCGGGACTCTACGAACTGCCCGCCGGCTCCCGGATCGTGGACGCCATCGCAGCCGCGGGCGGCTTCACTGCGGCGGCAGACCAGGCACAGCTGAATCTCGCGCAGGTCATCGAGGACGGCCAGCAAGTTGTCGTGCAGAAGCGCGGGGCGAGTCCAGCGACATCCGGTGTCGCCGCGGGCGGCATGGTCGACATCAATACCGCGGATGCCACGGCTCTCGAAACGCTGACCGGCATTGGCCCGGCGCTCGCGCAACGCATCCTCGACTACCGAACTGCTCACGGAGGGTTCGCAACCGTGGCCGACCTGCAGAAGGTCACCGGCATTGGTCCCAAGAAGTTCGATGCCATCAAAGCTCACGTGAGCACGTGATCGATCTCAGGGTGATCGTTCCGGCCGCCGCGGCCTGGGTGGCGGCCATCCTCTTCCTGCCGCTACCAGGCTGGATGCTTCCGGTCGCGGTCTTCGCGTGGGCCACGGCGGTTCTGATGGTGGTACTGGCCCGAATTACGCGCCGGCCATTGCTTGTTGTGGCCGCGGTTGCGACAGCCGCCATCGCTCTCGTTGCTACCTCGGCGCTCGCGGCTGCACCCGCTCGCCGACCGGCGGTGCTCACGCACGGCTCGCGTCAGCTGACGGCCGCTTTGGTCGTCACAACGCAGACCGTAACGACCTCGAGCGCGTACTTCGCCGCGACGCTCGTGCGCTCCGAGGGTCGCGGGATGTCCGTGCCCGTTCTGGTGTTCGACGGCGATCCTGCCCGCCGGGTCGAGATCGGGACCACGCTGCGGGTCAGCGGATCGCTGCAGGCGACGTCGCCGGCGGATGAGACTTCCTTCCTGGTCTTCGCACGTGCACCCGCTGAGGTTGTCGCGCCACCGCCCTGGTATCTGAGCTGGGCGAACGGCTTGCGCGCCGGCTTCGCTCGCGCGGCGAGGAGCCTGCCGGGCGATGGCGGCGCGCTCTTGCCTGGGCTAGCGATTGGCGATACGACGGCGGTCTCGCCCGATCTCAATTCGGCGATGAAGACCAGCAGCTTGAGCCACCTCACCGCCGTGTCCGGCGCGAACTGCGCGGTCATCATCGGGCTGATCCTGCTCGCAGGCAAGGCCATGGGATTCGGGCGTGGGCTACGGATCGCGGTCGCGCTCGCGGTGCTCGTCCTCTTCGTGGTGCTCGTCACACCCCAACCGAGCGTGCTCCGATCCGCTCTCATGGCGTCGTTGGTGCTCCTGGCTCTCGCGAGAGGGCGTCCGATCAGTGGGCTGCCCGTCGTCGGGTTGAGCGTGATCGTCCTGCTCACAATCGATCCTTGGCTCGCGGTGAATTACGGGTTCGCGTTGTCCGTGCTCGCGACGGCTGGTCTGATGGTGCTGGCGGGACCTCTCGCCCGGCGCTTAGAGAGGTGGCTCCCGCGCTGGCTCGCGCTGATGATCGCCGTGCCGCTCGCCGCCCAGCTGGCCTGCCAGCCGGTCTTGTTGCTGCTGAATCCCACGCTTCCGCTCTACGGAGTACTCGCGAACACCCTCGCCGAACCCGCGTCGCCCGCCGCAACCGTGCTCGGACTCGCCTCGTGCGTGATCCTGCCGGTCGCTCCACCGGTTGGGCACGCCCTGGCCGCGGTTGCATGGTTACCCTCCGCGTGGATCGCCGCCGTTGCCACCTTCTTTGCCGGTCTGCCGCTCGCGCGAGTGCCGTGGCCGGGCGGCGTGCTCGGGGTCGCGGCGTTGGTCGTCGTGACCGCGCTGCTGCTTGTGTTGCTGTTAGGGCGCCTCGGGAGGCGCGGGAGGGGCATCCTGCTGGCCAGCCTCGTGACGGTGCTCGTCGTTTCGCTCGCGGCCACCGGACTCACCGCAATCATTTCTCGTCTCGGTCGGCCGGCGAACTGGCAGATCGCCGACTGCGACATTGGGCAGGGTGACGCGATGGTTGTGCGCAGCGCAGGCAAAGTGGCAGTCATGGACACCGGGCCGTCCGGACCGCTCCTCACTGCCTGTCTTTCGACCCTGGGAATTGGGCACATCGACCTGCTCGTGCTGAGTCACTACGACCTCGATCACGTCGCCGGTACGCCAGTGGTTGACGACCTGACTACTCGGGCCCTGATCGGTCCGTCGACCGGAAAGGCACGGGATGTCGCGATCGTCCAGGGTCTACTGGATGGCGGTACGCGGGTCGACCGAGTCAGCGAGGGACTGACCGGTAGGCTCGGCGATCTTCGGTGGTCCGTGCTTTGGCCGCCCGCGCAACTCCCGGATGGCGTAGAGCCGGGGAATGAGGCCTGCGTGACAATCCTGTTCGAGCCGGTTGGGTCGTGCGCGGACGGCTGTCTCAGTTCACTGTTCGTCGGCGATCTCGACGAGAAGGCGCAAGACCTCATGCTCGCCGCCAATCCGACCCTGCCGCGACTCGACGTCATCGAGGTTGCGCACCACGGGTCGGCCGACCAGAGCGAGTCGCTGTACCAGCGGGTGCGGGCGAGCGTCGGGCTGATCGGCGTTGGCGTGAACAACAGGTATGGGCATCCAACCCAGCGCCTCCTCGAGATCCTGGCCAGTGTCGGCACTCTGGCCGCCCGAACGGACACGGAAGGACTCGTGTTGTTGACGGCGGGCGAATCGCCGGGCGTCGTGAGCGTGTGGAGCGAGCATCCGGACACCGGTGGTCCCGGTTAAGCTGGTTCGGACCGAGGGAGTACAGTGCCAGCAGCCAGATCAGCGGGGGCGAGCAGGAGCCTGCCGGCGATCCCGCAGTTGGAGTGGCGACAGATTCGTCCGGCACCCGTCATCCTCGTCTCAGGCACAGAGGGCTTCCTCGCGGACCGGGCCATTCGGCGGTTGCGCGACACGCTGAAGGCGGAGGACCCTAGCCTCGAGATCAGCGACATCGAAGCCGATGGGTATGCGCCAGGGGAGTTGCTGACGCTCGCGAGCCCGTCGCTGTTCGACGACCCGCGGTTGATCCGCGTCGAGAAGGTCGAAAAGTGCACCGACGCGTTCATCACCGAAGCTCTTGAGTATCTCGCGAGCCCGGCCGACGGCACCTACCTCGTTCTGCGGCACGCCGGGGGAGTGCGGGGCAAAAAACTGCTCGATGCGATCCGCGGTGGCCTCGGCGGCGGGGTTGAGGTCGTGTGTGCCGAGCTCAAGAAAGACACCGAAAAGTATGACTTCGCGGCGGCGGAGTTCGCCGACCGCAACCGCAAGGTCACGGCGGGCGCGCTGCGCGCGCTGACCTCTGCATTTTCCGATGACCTGGCCGAGCTGGCCTCCGCATGCCAGCAGCTCCTCGAAGATGCGAGCGACGAGATCACCGAGGTGACGGTTGAGAAGTACTACTCGGGCCGGGTCGAGACGAACGCGTTCAAGGTCGCGGATGCCGCGATCGCTGGCCGCCACGGCGAGGCCCTCGTTCTGCTGAGGCACGCGCTGGCTTCTGGTGCCGACCCGGTTCCTATGGTCGCGGCGTTCGCCGCGAAGCTGCGCACGATGGCAAAGTTGTCGGGAAGTCGCGGCAGCTCGATGCAGCTTGCGCAGCAGTTCGGCCTTGCGCCATGGCAGGTTGATCGTGCGAAGCGGGACCTGCAGGGTTGGAGCGATGCCGGGCTCGGGCGCTCGATCGAGCTGCTCGCCGAAACCGACGCCCAAGTCAAAGGTGGTGGGCGCGACCCGGTCTTCGCGCTTGAGCGCATGGTCGGCGTGATCAGCCGGCGCGGGAGCCTTTAGCCGCGAAGGGGTCACTCCGCGGTCGGGTTGGCGGGAGAAAGTGTCCCGTGGCGGGAGTTACAACTCCGTCCGCGGGACAGTTACTCCCGCCGGCGGGAGTAGTTTCTCCCGCCGCCAGTCACCACGGGGTGCACGCACAACGTAAAAACGCCCGCCGCAGTGACTGCGACGGGCGTTTTTACGTGAGTGGGCTACAGCGCTGCGACCTGCTTGGCGATGGCCGACTTGCGGTTCGCTGCCTGGTTCTTGTGGATGACACCCTTGCTGACGGCCTTGTCGAGCTTCTTGCCCGCGAGGGTCAGAGCGGTCGCGGCCAGGTCCTTGTCACCGGCTGCAACAGCCTTGTGGGTGGCGCGGATCGCCGTCTTGAGTTCGCTCTTGACCGCCTTGTTGCGGTCCTGAGCCTTCTTGTTGGTGCCGATTCGCTTGATCTGCGACTTGATGTTTGCCACGTGGATACCTTTTCGTCTGGTGCAAATTGTGGATGGGCGGCCGGGGATAAGAACCGAATGGAACTGGATCTCGGCCGCGAAACGCGCTGGATTTGCCTTCAAGGAAAATCGCGCGGAAGCCAGCAGATAACATTACCAGCCCGCGCCGGAATCCGGCAATCGGCCCCAGACCGGACCGCGCGTCATAGGATATAAACAATTGGGGCGATAATCATTAGAGTGATCATGCTCTGGTCCAGTCGTCTCGGGACGAGTACCCATGATCCATGCCCGAACCAAAATCTGAAGCCGCGAAGATCTTCGGCGAGCGCGTGCGAGCGAATCGGCACCGCTTGGGCATCAGCCAGGAGACGCTCGCCGATCTCGCCGACCTGCACTGGACTTTTGTCGGCCAGGTGGAGCGCGGCACACGCAACCTGAGCCTGCACAACATCATCAAGATTGCGGCGGGCCTTGACGTGGATCCTGCCGAATTGGTTGTGGGCATCGGCGGCGATAAAGTACCAGCCGAGGAGCGTGGGCAGTCGCCGGCCGAGCGCATCCGGATCGAGCGCCAGTCCGGGGCGAAACCAGTAGCGTAGGGGCCATGCCGCACCGAAGACCGACCAGCGCATGAGCGTGCGTCGGATCGTTATTGCCGGTGCGAGCGGGTTCATTGGCAGGTATCTGGTCGAGCGTTTCGTCGTCGGCGGCGATGAGGTGTCGACCATCGGTCGGCGAGGCGCTGATGCGACGTGGGGCGATCCCGCTGCGATGCTGCGGGTGCTGGACGGCGCGGACATCCTCATCAACCTCGCTGGCAAGAGCGTCAATTGCCGCTACACGCGCAAAAATCGTGCCGAAATCTTCCGGTCCCGATTACTGACAACGGCTGAACTCGGGGATGCCGTGCTCGCCGCCGGGCGCCCGCCGAAGGTGTGGATAAACGCCAGCACCGCCACGATCTACCGTCACGCGGACGACCGGCCGATGACAGACGAGACCGGCGAACTCGGCAGCGGCTTTTCGGTCAACGTCGCAACGGCGTGGGAGCGCGAGTTTTTCGCCCAGCACCGCGCGGGAGTTCGGCAGGTCGCACTACGCATGGCGATCGTTCTTGGTAGCGGTTCTGCCCTCGCGCCCCTTGTCGCACTGACGCGCCTGGGACTCGGCGGACCACAGTACGGCGGCAAGACGAGGGGTGCGAGACAGCGATTCAGCTGGGTGCACATCGAGGACCTGCTTCGTGCGGTCGAGTTCATCGCGGAGACCGCAGAGCTCGACGGCACCGTCAATGTCAGTTCGCCCCGGCCGGTTGAGAATCGCGAGCTCATGGCGACGCTGCGGCGGGTTCTCGGGGTTCGATTCTTCATTCCCCTGTTTAGCTGGATGCTTGAAGCCGGCGCGTTTGCGATCCGGAGTGAAACCGAGCTGCTGTTGAAGAGCCGCTGGGTGTTGCCGACGAAGCTCCAGGCGGCGGGGTTTGAGTTCGCGTACCCCGAGCTGGAACCCGCGCTCCGCGACATCCTGAGCACGGTCCACGAGGTTGGTCCTCGCGCGAACCTCGCTTCGTGAATCTCAGCGAACGAATCCGGGTCTCCGTCGCCGCATTCGGGGGTTAGCCCCATACTGGGCGTTCGGTGCGATCTCTAGCCTCGAGTCATGTCCACAACGCCTACGCCTGTCGCAACCCCCGCCGAATCACGCACCCTGAGCATCCTGAGTCTCGTTGCCGCGATTGCAGCAATTCCCCTTGGGCACGTTTTACTGCTGCCCATTGCGGCGATCGTGCTTGGCTTCATCGCCCGCCAGCGGGAGCTCACCGGCCACTCGATGTCGACGGCCGGCATCGTCATCGGCTTCGTCGTGCTCTTCGGTTGGGTCGCCGTTGGGCTGATCGCTTTGACGATCGTCCTGCCCCTTGGTCTTCTGCATCACGCCTTCTAAGCGGTGCTCTGGCCCGCTCGCAGCGAACGCGAGCGGGACGCCTCTTCAGACGTGGGACAATTGCACAAATGTCACCACGAGCACTCCGAGGCCTTGAGCCCGCGGCGACCGACCCCGCGTTCATCCGCAACTTTTGCATCATTGCGCATATTGACCACGGCAAGTCGACTCTCGCCGACCGCATGCTGTCGATCACAGGCGTGGTCGACGATCGCGCCATGCGCGCCCAGTACCTCGACCGCATGGATATCGAACGCGAACGCGGCATCACGATCAAGAGTCAGGCCGTGCGCATGCCGTGGCAGTGGGGCAGCGACACCTTCGCCCTGAACATGATCGACACGCCCGGCCACGTCGACTTCACCTACGAGGTGTCGCGAAGCCTTGCCGCCTGTGAGGGAGCGGTGTTGCTCGTCGATGCCGCGCAGGGCATCGAGGCCCAGACGCTCGCGAACCTATACTTGGCGCTCGAGAACGACCTCACGATCATTCCGGTGCTCAACAAGATCGACCTGCCCGCCGCCGACCCCGAGAAGTACGCGAAGGAACTCGCGAGTCTCATCGGGGGCTCGCCTGACGACGTTCTGAGAGTGAGCGGCAAGACTGGCGCCGGTGTTCCCGAGTTGCTCGACCGCGTCGCAGAACTAATTCCGGCTCCGGTCGGCGATGCCAACGCGCCCGCTCGGGCGATGATCTTCGACTCCGTGTACGACAGCTACCGCGGCGTCGTCACCTACGTGCGAATGATCGACGGCAAGCTGAACGCCCGCGAAAAGATCCAGATGATGTCGACGCGGGCGGTGCACGACATCCTCGAGATCGGTGTCTCGGCTCCCGAGCCGACGATTACGAAGGGTCTCGGCGTTGGCGAAGTCGGCTACCTGATTACGGGCGTGAAGGATGTCCGCCAATCCAAGGTTGGCGACACGGTCACTACTGCCTCGAAGCCCGCCACGGTTGCGCTTGCTGGTTACACCGAGCCCAAGCCGATGGTCTTCTCGGGTCTGTACCCGATCGACGGAAGCGACTACCCGCTGCTGCGGGAGGCGCTCGACAAGCTCAAACTTTCGGATGCCGCGCTCGTGTACGAGCCCGAGACATCCGTGGCACTCGGTTTTGGTTTCCGTTGCGGGTTCCTCGGACTCCTGCACCTCGAGATCGTGACCGAACGTCTCGACCGTGAGTTCGGGCTCGACCTGATCACGACGGCGCCTTCTGTGCCGTACGAGGTCACGACGGAAGACAAGAAAACCGTAACGGTCACGAACCCGTCGGAGTTCCCGACCGGCAAAATCCTGTCCGTCGCGGAACCGATGGTGAGGTCCGCGATTCTCGCGCCGAAGGACTACGTCGGTGTCATCATGGAACTCTGCCAGTCGCGGCGCGGCACGCTCCTCGGCATGGAGTACCTCGGCGAGGACCGGGTCGAGATCCGCTACCGCATGCCGCTCGGCGAGATTGTCTTCGATTTCTTCGACAACCTCAAGAGTCGGACGGCTGGCTACGCCTCGCTCGACTACGAGCCGGATGGCGAAGCAAACGCTGACCTTGTGAAGGTCGACATCCTGCTCCAGGGCGAGCAGGTGGATGCGTTCTCCGCCATCGTTCACCGTGACAAGGCGCAGCCGTATGGCGCTTTGATGACCGAGCGCCTACGCAAACTCATCCCGCGCCAGCAGTTCGAAGTGCCCATCCAGGCCGCGATCGGTGCACGCATCATCGCGCGCGAGAGCATTCGCGCCGTCCGGAAGGACGTGCTCGCGAAGTGCTACGGCGGTGACATCACTCGCAAGCGCAAGCTCCTCGAGAAGCAAAAAGAGGGCAAGAAGCGAATGAAGATGGTCGGTCGCGTCGAGGTGCCGCAGGAGGCGTTCATCGCCGCGTTGTCTGGCGACACGGAGAAGAAAAAAGACAAGTAGCGCCCGCGTGACGCAACACGAGCAGCCAATCGTGCTCCGGCCATTTCCGGAGACGTGCGTTCTCAATCTGGCTCGTGCTGCATTTCTGCTCGCCTTTGCGATCATTTCGCTGTTCGTGCCGAATTCCGTCGGCGAATGGTGGACGCTCATCGCCCTGGGAACCATCGCGCTGGCGGCGTATCTCGCAAT
>DASXNG010000060.1:0-2894 GCA_036495225.1 Galbitalea sp. | reverse complement strand
ATCCGGTTCGCAGAGTCGAGTGCCGATCGGCAGTTCTGGCGCGACGATGGAACCGTGAGACCTCAGGCCGCGTGGGCACACACCACGATCAACACACGCAACCCTGAGCGGTCGGCCATCTTTTGGGGCGCGCTCCTCGACGCCGAGCCCGTCGAGCGCAGCGACGGCTGGTACGTGCTTGGCCCTACGGCAATCGGCGGCCCGATGTTGTACTTCCAGCCGGTTGCGGACCAAGAGGGCAGCTCGACACGCGCACACCTTGACGTTTGGGTCAATGACCTTGCCAGTGCGATCGAGTTGGTCCAAGACCTCGGAGGCCAAGTCGCGGTCGCGAGTCACGCCGTCGCCGCGGGCACTCTCGCTGTGATGCTCGACCCCGACGGAACGGAGTTCTGCCTCATCACCTTTCCACACTGACCGACGCCGATCGGCAGATATGAGCGCCGCTCGGCACTCAGACCTTTGAGCAGTTGAGCGTCTCGTTGGCTGTGTCGTCGGGTAGTGCGAAGGTGAAGACGATGGCTGTGGCTTGACGTTGGACGCGAACCGGAACCCATTGCCCCGGGGCGTCGGGGAGATCGTCCGACTTGATTTTGAACTGCTTTGTGTCGAGCGAGACCGGTTGCGCGTAGGTGCTGCTCGTCACAGCGGGATCACGTTTGTCCCACCGGACGACAAGCTGTTGGTTCTTCACGCTCCATGCGCCAGACGGGCTGATGCCGAGCGCGGGGTCTGAGATGGTCACCCGTCCGCTCGTTGAACTGTTCGCCGTTACCTTTGCCGTGAACGTCGCGCGCCCGGTCGCGGGCGGCTGTGCGAGTTGGCAGCGCCAGTTACCGGCAGCGTAGGAGGCGAGCGTCCTCTGGGTGCCAGAACTGCATCCGGCGGCCGCGATGATGAGTGCTACGCAAGCGCGCACGCCTCCCGAACGGATACCAGAACGGCCGCGCGTCACAGGGACGCATAATGCCCTGATGGTTGAGTTCGTGTCACGCGCTGCGGTTGGTTCGTAGCGTCGAGGGTGCCGGTGGTCGGGTCTCGATAGTGCCCTGCCGCTTTTGGGTTGGCTTCTGAGCGATGAGGCCGTCCGCCGGTTCCCGTGCTGTGGCGTGGCTCGAAACAGGAATGGCATCCCCGCATCAGGAGTGCCCGTCGCGGCGTTCCACTTCGATGTGAGGAGGACACGTGTTCATCATTGGAATCGACCCGCACAAGGGGTCGCACACCGCTGCAGTCATTGACCGCGACGAACGACTCGTTGGTGAGTTGTCGGTGCAGTCCGATCGTCGACAACGCGAACGGCTGTTGCGTTGGGCGGCGCCGTTCGCGCCGCGTGTGTGGGCTGTTGAAGGCGCGAACGGCCATGGCGTGTTGCTGGCGCAACAGCTCGTCGCGTGCGGCGAGACCGTCATCGACGTTCCGGCCTCCTTGTCCGCTCGGGCCCGGTTGCTGGACTCGGGCCACAAGGACAAGACCGACGCGCACGACGCGCGCTCGGCTGCGATCGTCGCGTTGCGACATCGGAATCTGCGTGCGGTGATGCTCGAGGATCACCGGCAGATCTTGCGGCTGTTGGCTCGTCGTCATCACCAGCTCAACGCGGCTCGGACTCGTGCGATCTGTCGGCTCCATGCCGTGCTCGCGGAGATGATCGAGGGCGGATTGTCGAAGAATCTCTCGGCGAAACGGGCTTCAGCGGAGCTCCGCAAGATCCGCCCTCGCGACGCGATCGGGATCGAACGCAAACGGATCGCTCACGAGTTCCTCGACGAGGTTCGGCGGGTCGACCTGGCACTCGCGGAGTTGCATGGGCGTATCGACCACGCCGTGAAGCTCGCGTGCACTTCGGTTACCGACGTGCACGGTGTCGGTCCAGTCGTGGCGTGTTACCTCATCGGTTACAGCGGTGACGTTCGGCGGTTCCCGAGTGCTGGGCACTACGCGCGCTACAACGGGACTGCACCGATCGAAGCATCATCCGGGCCGAAGGTTCGGCACCGTCTCAACCCGAACGGGAACCGGCAGCTGAACCACGCGCTGCACATCGCCGCGCTCGGCCAGATCAGCCACAACACGGCGGGCCGCGCCTACTACCTCGCGAAACAAGGTGACGGGAAGTCGCGCAAGGAAGCAATGCGCTGCCTCAAACGACGGATCAGCGACGCCGTCTACCGAGCGCTTCGCGCCGACACCGTCCACTGACGAGAACGGGGCCCGGGAGGACAAACCAGGGGCGACTCTGAATCCAGCGCGGCCGGCAGATCCCTGAACGCCGGCACTTCGGAGAGGTCACTCCCGAACCCGACACCAACGCTACGACCACTCGACCCCGCGCGCCACGGGCGCCACCCAACGCGCGCAAACACCAACCCGAACAAGCCCCTTGACACAAACAGGATTCCACCCGCGTGGTCTCTGCGAGTGCCCGATCGGCAGTTATGCGTTCGGAGGGAACCCGAGCGCCGCCCGTCGCGTGGGCGTGTCCTCGATGATTTGCCAGAGGTCGAGACGGCCGTCTTGCACCGTCGCCTTCCAGATCACTGTGAATTTGCTCTCCTCATCGTCGGGCATCGCGAGATGCGATCCGGTCGTGTGGCCGAGCACGTAGACCTCATCGGCCCTGGCGACGATGGCGTGCGGAGAGATCACATAGTTCGGGAACGCCGTCGCGTATCCGCGCCACGCTTCGACGTTGGCGTCCTTGCCTTCGAGAGGCGTCTCGTCAAGAACGCACAGCCGATGCTCGTCACTCATCAGTCTTGAAAGATGTTCGATGTCTCCGTGATTGATCGCGTCGATGAAACTCACGACGCACGCGATCGGCGGCAGTGGCGTTCGCACATCGCACAGGTTGCCCGATCGTCGCCAGCGTGGCGAGTGCCAGATCGGCAGTT
>DASXNG010000059.1:0-3110 GCA_036495225.1 Galbitalea sp. | reverse complement strand
GCAAAGTCACCTAGCGTTCGGCGTGTTGCATCGCACCTACCCCCAATCGCGGGTATGGCGCGGAAGACACGCCGAGGCTAAGTTTGAATTCCGGCGTACTCCCGAACGTACGTCGGCATCCATGGGGGGGTGAATGGCGTGGCTTCGTTAACCGAAATTCTGATCTTGCGCGGGATTGTCCCGATCGAGAAGCTCGACACGATTTCTGGTGAGCGCGACAAGGACGAGCAGGCGATTCTCGCGCTGCTCGATCAGGGTGTCGTCACTCAGGCTCAACTCGCCTCCGCGCGTGCCGCGCAGGCGGGTCTTCCGTATGTCGAACTGCTCGAATATCCGGTCGACCGCGCAGCAGTAGCGCTGGTGCCGGCCGCCATGTGCCGCAGGCACGAACTTTTGCCAATCGGCATCGCGGGCGACTACCTGATGGTCGCGATGGTCGATCCGGGTGACGTCTTTGCACTCGATGACGTTCGCGCAGCATCCAGAATGCAGGCACGCGCCGTCGTCGCCGAACGCAGCGATCTTCGGGCAGCCATCGATCGCTACCACCGCGCCGACAACGAGATCAACTCGCTCACCACCGTGCTCGAGGAGGAGAGCGGCTCAAAGGAAGTCGCCGTCTCAGAGGCCAGCGAGTCTCACGAGGATGACGCACCCATCGTTCGATTCGTGAACCTGCTCATCAGCCAGGGCATCCAGGACCACGCCTCGGACATCCACATCGAACCGACAGAGTTCGACCTGCGCGTTCGCTACCGCATTGACGGTGTGTTGCACGAGATGCAGGCCGCACCCAAGGCCATCCAGAACGGCGTCACTTCGCGACTCAAGATCATGTCTGACATCGACATTTCCGAGCGACGCAAACCACAGGACGGCCGCATGTCGGTGAGCCACGGTGGCCGCAAGATCGACCTTCGTGTCGCGACGCTTCCGACGGTCTTCGGTGAAAAAGTCGTCATGCGAATCCTCGACAACAACTCGTCGACCATGGCAATCGAGAACCTGAACCTTCTCGACCACAACTTCCAGGCGTACAAGACGTCGTACTCGAAGCCGTACGGCATGATTCTCGTCACGGGACCGACGGGTTCCGGAAAGTCGACCACGCTGTACACGACGCTTCACGCCGTCGCGAGTCCTCAGATCAACGTCATCACCGTTGAAGACCCGGTCGAGTACCGCATGAAAGGCATCAACCAGGTTCAGGTCAACCCGAAGGCCGGTCTGACCTTCGCGAGTGCGCTGCGCTCCATCCTTCGTTCCGACCCCGACGTCGTGCTCCTCGGTGAGATCCGTGACCACGAGACCGCGCAGATCGCCATCGAAGCGTCACTCACCGGCCACCTCGTTCTGTCGACGCTCCACACCAACGACGC
Organism: Galbitalea sp.; assembly: GCA_036495225.1. Classification (GTDB taxonomy): domain Bacteria; phylum Actinomycetota; class Actinomycetes; order Actinomycetales; family Microbacteriaceae; genus Galbitalea. The sequence goes on along the minus strand of DASXNG010000059.1, from coordinate 1,731 downwards.
GCCGAGCGCTATCACGCGTCTGACCGAGATGGATATCGAGCCCTTCCTCGTCGGCTCGGCACTGGACTGCGTGGTCGCCCAGCGACTCGCGCGCCGGTTGTGCGATCGCTGCAAGGAGCCGTACCTGCACGATGCCAATGAGCTTGCGGCATTGAAAATTGGCTGGGACACGGCTCAGCCCGTTCCGACGCTTTTCAAGCCGGTCGGTTGCACGAGCTGTTCAAACACGGGTTACCGGGGCCGCATCGCATTGCACGAGGTCATGACCGTTACCGAGGACATCGAGCGCCTCGCTGTATCGCGCGCATCGAGCGCAGAAATTGGACGCCTAGCGAGAGAGCAGGGGATGCTCACGCTGCGTCAGGATGGCTGGGCCAAGGCCCAGCTAGGTCACACGTCGGTCGAAGAGATTCTTCGAGTCGTCGCTTAGTGCCCAGGGGGGGACACCAAGATGAGCAAGCCTGTATATGAAATTCCAGTAACGGGGGACGAGACTGGTCGCCCGCTGGTTCCGCCGCCGCTACCACCGGCTCGTCCGATGAGCTACACCAGCGCGCCGCCGCCTACTTCCGCCGGACCGGATGCGGCGTGGCCGCCGTACTCCGCGGCGATGCCGGAGATTCCGTTCTCGAGCCCACTGCCCACCGAGCCTCCGCCCGGTGGCTGGTCTACTCCGCCCGCCGAGGCATCGTTCCCGCCGCCGACTGCGAATGCAGTCCAGGCAGGGCAGCCGTTCACGGCCCCAATGCCCGACGGGGCATGGGCAGCACCTTCGGCCCCCATGCCGACCCCTGAGGTGAACTTCCCGGCCCCGTCGTCCAATCAGAACTTCCCTGCGGTCCCGGGGATCACGTACCCGCCGGCAGGCATGGCCGAGCTGGCGTTTCAACCGCCGGCGGCGCCCGCCGCTGTCGAGTTGAACTTCCCGGCGCCAGCCGCTCCGGTGGTTTCGTACGCGGAGCAGATGTTCGAGAGCGACGGTGTCAGCGAAACTCTGGCTACCGCGGACCCGGATCTCATCACTGCGCTGTCAGAAGTTGTGCGAATCGGAGCATCCGATCTCCACGTCGCCATCAATGCCGCACCCATGCTGCGTGTCGACGGTGTGCTCGCGCCCGCGTCCGTCAAGGAGCCGTGGGGCCGCGAGAAGGTGGATGCCGCGATCCGCAGTCTCTTGACGGAAGAGCAGCAGGCCATCTTCGACCGGACGCTCGAGTTCGACTTCGCGTACACGATCTCGGCGAAGGCTCGTTTCCGCGTCAACATCTACCAGCAGCGCGGCGCCCTCGGTGCAGCCTTCCGACTCATCCCGACTGAGATCAAGTCGCTGGTTGAGCTCGGCGTGCCAGAGACAGTCTCCCAGTTCGCGACTCTTCCGCGCGGTTTGGTTCTCGTCACTGGCCCGACCGGTTCGGGTAAGTCGACAACGCTTGCCGCGCTCATCGACCTGGTGAATAAGACCCGCGCGGACCACATCATGACCGTCGAGGACCCGATCGAGTTCCTGCACGGTAACCAGAAATCGCTGATCAACCAGCGCGAGGTCGGGCACGACACGCACAGCTTCGCTTCTGCTCTGAAGCACGTTCTGCGTCAGGACCCGGACGTCATCCTGATCGGTGAGCTTCGAGACCTCGAGACCATCTCCGTCGCGCTGACCGCGGCAGAAACCGGCCACTTGGTCTTCGCAACACTGCACACACAGGATGCGCCGCAAACGATCGACCGTAT
>DASXNG010000058.1:0-9675 GCA_036495225.1 Galbitalea sp. | reverse complement strand
GGGAAGACCGAGACCGCATCCATCTTCTTCAGCACCTCGCCGGTGAGCGGGTGCAGCGCGTAGATCGCTTCGATCTCATCACCGAACAGTTCTATGCGAATGGCGTGTTCCTCCGAAACCGGAATTATCTCAATGGTGTCACCGCGCACCCGGAACTTGCCGCGCGAGAAATCGATGTCATTCCGCTGGTACTGCATGTTGACGAAACGCCGTATCAATTTGTCTCGTCCGACCTTCTCACCAACTTGCAGCGCGACCATTGCGTCCAGATACTCGTCGGTAGCTCCGAGTCCATAGATGCACGAGACGGTCGACACGACGATGACGTCACGACGGGACAGCAGCGAGTTCGTCGTCGAGTGCCTCAGTCGCTCAACCTCCGCGTTGATCGAGGAGTCCTTCTCGATGAAGGTGTCGGTCTGCGGAACGTACGCCTCCGGCTGGTAATAGTCGTAGTAGCTCACGAAGTACTCGACCGCGTTGTTCGGCATCAGTTCGCGGAACTCGTTCGCGAGCTGAGCGGCGAGGGTCTTGTTGTGCGCTAGCACCAAGGTCGGCCGCTGGACTTGCTCGATCAGCCAAGCGGTCGTTGCGGACTTACCCGTTCCGGTTGCGCCGAGCAGCACGACATCCGTCTCGCCAGCATTGATTCGTCCTGCGAGTTCCTTAATTGCCTGCGGCTGATCGCCACTCGGCACGTACTCGCTGATGACCTCGAACGGGTGAACAGCTCGAGTAGGCTCCATGCTTCAAGCTTAGGCAGCGCTTCCGACATGCGCCGGGGCGTTCGCTCTAGGCGCGGTCGGCGCGTAGCGACGCCCAGAGCGCATCGACCTGCTCGCGGGTGTGTTCCATCGTGCCGTTGGTGTCGATGACGACATCCGCGAGCCGAAGGCGTTCCTCGTCTGAGGCCTGCGCGCCGAGCCTGCCTTCTGCCTGCTCGCGGGTCATCCCCCGCTCCTCGATCATCCGGTCGATGCGGATCTCCGCGTCGGCGTCCGTGACGACGACGAGGTCAAACTTCATTTGTCGATCGCCGGATGCCTCGGCCAGGAGCGGCACGTCGTACACGACTACAGCATCCGGATCGTGTGCCTCGGCGTCATCGAAGAGCTGTTTCGCTCGGTGCCAGATGGCCGGATGGGTGATCGCGTTCAGAGCTTCTCGCTTATCGGCATCCGCGAAGATGATGGCGCCGAGGGCCGGCCGGTTGAGCGAACCATCCGGTGCAATCACGGATGCGCCGAACTCGCGCTCGATGGCTGCGAGACCCGGCGTGCCGGGCTCGACGACCTCGCGCGCGAGCACGTCGGCATCCACCAGCACAGCGCCGAGCTCGACCAGCCGTTTGCCGACCGTCGACTTGCCGCTGGCGATTCCCCCCGTGAGCGCGATCAGCAGCATGCTCTCCACCCTATTGGCTGCGCTCGAGCCCGTTGGCTGCACTCGGGTTGGGTTGGCGGGAGAAACTGCACCCGCCGGCGGGAGAAAACTGCCGGCGGAGGGAGACACAGCTCCCGCCGCCGGACAGTTTCTCCCGCCACCGCACCAACCCTTAACGCAAGATGGCCGGCTCCCAGAAGGGAACCGGCCATCTTGCGTGTGCTACTAGTTCGAGCTGCTCAGCTTCTCGCGAAGTGCAGCAAGCGACTCGTCGTCCGCGAGCGTTCCGGCACTGGTCGCGTCTTCGCTCGAGAACGAGGATGCTCCGGCAGGAGCACCGGTCGACGGCTGGTCCTCTTCGAGGGCAGCTGCCGCGACCTGCTTCTTGTGCGACTCCCAGCGAGCCTGGGCTGCAGCGTAGTCCTGCTCCCACTTCTCGCGCTGGGTCTCGAAGCCTTCACGCCACTCGTTGGTCTCCGGGTCGAAGCCGTCCGGGTACTTGTAGTTGCCCGCCTCGTCGTACTCGGTGAGCATTCCGTAGAGTGCCGGGTCGAACTCGGTGCCTTCTGGGTCGACGCCCTCGTTCGCCTGCTTCAGCGAGAGGGAGATGCGGCGACGCTCGAGGTCAATGTCGATGACCTTGACGAACACCTCGTCGCTGACCGAGACAACCTGCTCGGCGAGCTCGACGTGCTTGCCCGACAGCTCCGAGATGTGCACGAGGCCCTCGATGCCTTCCGCAACGCGAACGAACGCGCCGAACGGAACCAGCTTGGTGACCTTTCCTGGAGCAACCTGGCCGATCGCGTGGGTGCGTGCGAACACCTGCCACGGGTCTTCCTGCGTTGCCTTGAGCGAGAGCGAAACACGCTCGCGGTCCAGATCCACCTCGAGGATCTCGACGGTGACCTCCTGGCCAACCTCGACAACCTCTGATGCGTGCTCGATGTGCTTCCACGAGAGCTCTGAGACGTGCACGAGTCCGTCAACGCCGCCGAGGTCGACGAATGCGCCGAAGTTGACGATCGACGAAACGACACCCTTGCGGACCTGGCCCTTGGAAAGGTTGCCGAGGAAAGTGGTGCGGCTTTCGCTCTGTGTCTGCTCGAGGAGCGCGCGACGCGAAAGAACAACGTTGTTGCGGTTCTTGTCGAGCTCGAGGATCTTCGCCTCGATTTCCTGGCCGAGGTACGGCGTGAGGTCGCGAACGCGGCGGAGCTCGATGAGCGACGCCGGCAGGAAGCCACGAAGGCCGATGTCGACGATCAGGCCGCCCTTGACGACCTCGATAACCGAACCGGTGACGACGCCATCCGCATCCTTGATCTTCTCAACGTCGCCCCACGCACGCTCGTACTGTGCGCGCTTCTTGGACAGGATGAGACGACCCTCCTTGTCCTCCTTCTGGAGAACGAGAGCCTCGACCACATCACCGACCTGGACGACCTCGGTGGGGTCGACATCGTGCTTGATGGAAAGTTCGCGGGAGGGGATGACACCCTCCGTCTTGTAACCGACGTCGAGGAGAACCTCGTCACGATCGATTTTGACGACGGTACCTTCGATCAGGTCACCGTCGTTGAAGAATTTGAGAGTCTTTTCGACCGCGGCAAGAAAGTCCTCAGCGGACCCGATGTCGTTGATGGCAACCTGCTTGGGTGCCTTGCCGGCCGTTACGAGTGTCATGTAGTTAGTGCTCCAGTATGGATTGCCCCCGAGAGGACATAAATCAGGCCCGTGACAAAGATGCTTGTTTGTTTCGCCACAGGCGGGCGGATAGAAGTGCGAAATTCGTGTACGTCAACAACGAACAGAACCGCGACATTCCAGCTTAGCGTGAACCTTCAGCCCGCGCCAACACGCCCCTCACGTACGCAAACTCGGTCTCGTAGACATGTGCAGACTTTACGATGAAGTCGAGTCGACCTACCGGGATACCCAAACGACCGGCGATATGCTCCTGCAACCACGCCAGTTCGACGAGATTTCCGTAGCCTTTCGAGCCGAAATCGATGCTGTGCGCGTACACGACCTGCTCGAGTGCGCCGTCCCGAATCCAGAAGTCCAGGAGGCTGACACACGGGATGTACGTGGTGTCGAGTAGTGGTTCGAAGGTCGTGATCGTCGCCGACCTCGAGGTCGGATCGGATGCCAGGCGCTCAACCAACCAGTCGATTTGGTCCCGGCCCGCCGCACCGTAATCGAACAGCCGACTGGCATAGCTGCGAGCGTCGCCGAGTTCCCGCACGAGCGAGTGGTCGGTGAAGTTCGCATGCATCCAAGCGAGACGCTCCGGATCGGCCAGCTTCTCGATGATGGGGTCCGTCGCGCTGGGAGTATCGATCGTCAGCGTCGCCCGCGCGATCTCGAGAATGGGAAGACCGTCATAAGTCGACGGAAGGCCGTCCTCGAGAATGCCTGTGGCAACATGCAGCCATGCTTCGCCGATTGTGGATGTTGCGATCGAAATGTCTTGCTGTGCCGTCTTCACGTCTCAGCCCAGCAGCGCACTCTTGAGCGTGTCGAGCCCGACGCTGCCCAGGTCGAGTGCCTTCTTGTGGAACGCCTTCGGGTCGAAGGCCGCGCCCTCGCGCGCCTTGTACTCGTCGCGGATCTGCTCCCAGATGCGCTGGCCGACCTTGTACGAGGGCGCCTGCCCTGGCCAGCCGAGGTAGCGGTTGACCTCGAAGCGCACGAACTCTTCGTTCATGTTCACGTTCTTGCCCATGAACTCGAAGGCGTACTCGCCGGTCCACGGCCCCTTGCCGTCGGGGCGCTGCTTCTCGAGGTGAACACCGATGTCGAGAACAACGCGAGCTGCCCGCATCCGCTGACCGTCCAGCATGCCCAGACGATCCGCCGGGTCGTTCAGGTAGCCGAGCTCCTCCATGAGCCGTTCTGCGTACAACGCCCAGCCCTCCGCGTGCCCAGAAGTTCCGGCAAGCAGTCGGCGGTAGCTGTTGAGTGTCGCGCGGTTGTACACGGCTTGCGCGATCTGCAGGTGGTGTCCGGGGACGCCCTCGTGGTAAACGGTGGTGAGCTCGCGCCAGGTGTCGAACTCGGTCACACCCTCCGGAACGGACCACCACATGCGTCCGGGTCGTGACCAGTCATCCGTCGGACCGGTGTAGTAGATGACGCCGGTGTGGCTGGGAGCGATCATGCATTCGAGACGACGAATCGGGTCGGGGATGTCGAAGTGGGTCTTGCCGAGTTCCGCGATGGCGTGATCGCTGGTCTCCTGCATCCAACGTTGCAGGGCGTCCGTGCCGTGCAGCTTGCGGGATGGGTCGCCGTTCAGAAACTCGATGGCTTCTTCGACGGATGCCCCGGACTTGATCTCATTGGCGATGCTGGTCTGCTCGTCGACCATTCGCTGCAGTTCTTCGACGCCCCACTCGTAGGTTTCGTCGAGATCGACAGCGGCGCCGAGGAACGAGCGGGAGGCGACTGAGTACAGTTCGCGGCCGACCGCGTCCTTGTCCCCGCCGGCGGGAAGCAGTTCGTCCTGGAAGAAGTCGGCGAGCACGCCGTACGCCTCAGCCGACGCCCGCGCCGCCTTCTTCAGGTCGGCCTTGAGCGAATCCGGTACGTCGGTCGCGCGGGCGACAAGCTCCGAGAAGAGACCATCGGGGTCGGCAGATTCACGACTCTGCGCGATGACTTCAATGACCTGGCGCTTCGCAGGAACCACGCCCTTCTCGATGCCGAGCCGGAGTGTCTCGATGTACTGGGCGACAGCGGTCGGCGCAGAGCTGAGTCGCGACGCAATGTTCGACCAGTCGCCCTCGGTGTCCGTTGGCATGATGTCGTACGTTTCGCGCAGAGTCTGCACGGGCGACGCAAGCACATTCACGTCGCGAAGCTCGAAATTGAGTTCGTGCTTCTCCAGTTCGAGCTCAAGCGTTCCGAGCAGGTCCTCTTTGGTCACGCGGTCGACGTCGTCCGCGGGCGAGAGCGGAGTCAGCTCGGCAATGACAGCCTTCGCCGCGTCGGCGAGAGCCTGGTGGCCGGCCGGTGAGAAGTCTTCCCACTCACCGAGCTTGCCGTTGTCGAGGCCGATGTATGTCGCGGCTGTCGGCACCAGACCGGCGAACGTCGTTAACCATTTCTCGGCAACTCCGTCGATGGGTGTGGCACTGCGGACATTTTCGGACTTCTCGTCTGTCATCTCTTCAGACTAGAACAAGGCCCGCACTAGTCGCCCGCGAGCAGAGCTCGAACCGCGCTCGGCGTGTTGGCCGCACGCAATTCGGTCACTTGACCCTCCCGCAACAACTCGGAAGCGAGTTGGCTGAGCAGTGCGATGTAGCCGCGCCCGTGCGCCGCGATGCCGATGACGACCGACACGGATTCGCCCGCCCAGTCGATGGGCTCCGCCAGTACGAGAACGCTCAGAGCGTCGCGCAAAACCTCGCTGTCGTCTGTGACAGTGCCGTGCGGCATGGCGACGCCATCGCCGACGAACGTCGAAACTGAGGCTTCTCGCTCGAGCATGTGCTCGACGTAGCCTGGCTGGGCTGCACCCGACCGAACGAGAAGTCCACCGACGCGACGGATCGCCTCTTCCCGACTGGGGACCTGTCCCCCGAGATCGACGGATGAGTCAGGCAACAACTCCTGCAACTCAGGCAGCGTGGGTGCCATGGCTCAAATCTACGTTGCGGAACCGGTGGTGGACAGAAACTAGTGGGCCGCCTGGTCCCAGTTCTCCCCCGTGCCAATCTGCACGTCGAGCGGAACACGCAGGTCGGCAGCGTGCCCCATGCGGTCTCGAACGATCCGAGTCACTTCGTCGAGTTCGCCGGCGGCGACTTCGAAGACGAGTTCGTCGTGCACCTGCATGAGCATGTTCGTTCTGAGGTCGCCTGAGCGCAGGTCATCCGCGATCCCCAACATCGCAATCTTCAGGATGTCTGCTGCAGAACCCTGGATCGGTGCGTTGAGCGCGGCGCGCTCCGCGTTTTCCCGCAGGACGCGGTTGTTGGATGTCAGGTCACCGAACGGTCGACGGCGCCCAAAGATGGTTTCGGTGTACCCGTCGACTCGCGCCTGTTCGACCACGTTGCGGAGGTAGTCGCGAACGGCTCCGAACCGGGCGAAGTAGTCGGCCATGAGCTGCCTGGCCTCGGCAGTTTCGATGCGAAGCTGCTTGCTGAGCCCAAATGCACTGAGTCCGTAGGCCAACCCGTAGGACATGGCCTTCACCTTGGTGCGCATGGTCGGTGTGACGTCGGCGGGATCCACTCCGAAGATGCGCGAGCCGACGAAGCGATGCAGGTCTTCGCCCTCGTTGAAGGCGAGGATCAGCCCCTCATCGCCGGAGAGGTGCGCCATGATGCGCATCTCGATCTGCGAGTAATCCGCGGTCAGTAAGGTTTCAAACTTGGCCCCGCGCTCGAAGGCCGACCGGATCTCGCGGCCGATCGCCGTCTTCACCGGGATGTTCTGCAGGTTCGGGTCATTGGACGAAATTCGTCCCGTGCTCGTGCCCGTCTGGTCGTAGGTGGTGTGGATGCGGCCGTCACCGGCAAGGCCGCGCTCTAGCGTTTCGATGATCTGCTTGAGCTTGGTGGCATCCCTGTGTTGAAGGAGAAGGTCGAGGAACGGATGCGGGTTGAGATCCTGCAGGTCGGCGAGTGAGGCGGCATCCGTCGAAAAGCCCGTCTTGTTCGACCGCGTTTTCGGCATGCCCAGCTCCTCGAACAGCACTTGCTGCAGCTGCTTGGGCGAGCCCAGGTTCACCTCGTGGCCGATCTCTGCGTACGCGCGCGACGCGAGGTCGGAGGCAGTCTCGGTCAGGGAAGCGTTCAGCCGAGATAGGACCGACTCGCTGACCGTGACCCCGGTGGTTTCCATCTGGGCCAAAACGGGCACGAGCGGGAGTTCGATATCGGCGAGGACGCGGCGCGAACCGTCATCCAGTTTCTCGGCGAGGTATTCGGACAACCGCAGCACGTACCACGCCTCGGTCGCTGGACTCGGGGCGTCGTCTACAGGCATCAGCTGGTTCGGGTCGGAACGCGGAAGAGTCTCACCGAGGTGGTAGTAGACCTGATCAACCAGGTCCGAGTTCTTGCCACGGGGCCGCAGCAACCATGCCGCGAGCGTGGTGTCGAAGTCGATACCCCGCAGTTGCAGCCCCGCCTTTTGCAGCCACTTGAGTTCACGCTTGGAATCGAACAGGTATTTCGGCGAATGGCTCGAGAGCCACTCTTCCAAGGCAACGTAATCCGGACGGCCCGGCGCCCACGGCACGAAGACGGAGTCTGTAGTGCTCGCGATGCCGAGACCGGTCACCTCGCCGGCCGAGTATTCGACACGAAGTCCCAGCGCCTGCGTACCCTTCGCTGACTGTGTGTCGAGCCACTTCGCTAGCTCTTCGTCGACCATGGTGCGTACGGGCGGCGCGCCATTGCCCTTGTCGTTGAGGAGTTCTTCTGTGACATCCTCGCCGCCGACCGATTCCGCTGCTGCGATCTTCAGAACACGTTCCTGCAGAGTTCTAAAGGACAAGCGATCGAACACGTCGCGGATTGCAGCGGTATTCATGGGCTTGCGCTCGAGATCGGTCGGCCCATACGGGAGTTCGACATCGGTGACCAGGCGGTTGAGCTTGCGGTTGCGCACCGCTCGCTCGCTCTGCTCGCGCAGCTTCTCCCCCACGACGCCCTTGATCTCGTCCTGGTGCTCGAGGAGCGCGCTGAGGCTGCCGTACTCGCTGATCCACTTGACCGCGGTCTTCTCACCGACCTTGTCGATACCGATCAGATTGTCACTCGTTTCACCCACGAGAGCAGCGATGTCCGGATACTGCTCTGGCTCGATGCCGTACCGCTCGAACACTGTGTCGCGGTCGTACCGCTTCAGCTCCGAAACGCCTCGCGCATTCGGGTAGAGCAGCGTGACGTTGTCGTCGATCATCTGGATCGCATCGCGGTCCCCGGATACCACGAAGACGTTGAAACCCTGCGCAGAGCCCTGGTGTGCCAGCGTCGCGAGGATGTCGTCTGCCTCGAAATCTTCCTTCGACAGGGTGGGGATGCTCATGGCGTGAAGTGCCTCTTCGAGCAGGGGGATCTGCCCCACGAACTCGGCTGGCGTCGCATCCCGGGTGCCCTTGTACTCTGCGTATTCGCGAGTGCGGAACGAAAACCGCGAGATGTCGAATGCGACGGCGACATGCGTGGGCTTCTCGTTCGCGAGCAGATTGATGAGCATCGAAATGAACCCGTGGATCGCGTTGGTGTGCTGGCCATCGCGAGTCACGAAACTGTCGACCGGGAGGGCATAAAACGCCCGAAACGCGAGGGAATGGCCGTCAATGACCATGAGGGTAGGCTTTTCGGAGTCGGTCACCTGAGTCAGCCTAGCGCTGGGTACCGACGATCGAATCGCGCCGAAAGAAGCCCATGACGACGTACCCCGACAACCTCGACCCCGAACTGATCAAGCGACTAGTCGAGACCGGCGGCGGCACGCTCCCCACAAAAATGGGCATCGAATTCCTGGAGCTCTCGGCCTCATACTCGGTCGCGCGGATGCCCGTCGACGGCAACACCCAGGTCCTCGGTCTGCTGCACGGCGGCGCGCACGTCGTGCTCGGAGAGTCGCTCGGTTCGATCTCGTCTGCGATTCACGCCGGCCCCGGCCGTTACGCCGTCGGCATCGAGATCAACGCGACGCACAGCCGCTCCGTGACCTCCGGCTGGGTCACCGGAACGTGCACCGCGCTCGTGCTGGGCCGCACTCTCGCAACACACGAAATCGTCATGACGGATGACGAGGGCCGCCGCCTTTCGACCGTGCGCATGACCAACATGTTGCGCGACCAGTAGCGCTGCTCGCGCGATCAATACGTGGTGGAGCATCCACGGTGGGCCGAAGGGGCATCTGGAGGGCGCGACGCTTGAGGGGTACGTCGCCGGCGGACGCGCCGAGCTCGACGAATTTCTCGATGGAGTCGATGTCAAGGAGTATCTCCTGACGGCGCGGGTTACCGCGAGGCAGGTTGCGCGGCTCAGGTCGCGGCTGCTCGACGCCTAGTCGCAATTTCTCCGGCGTTAGCTGAGTCGAGTCAGCCCGATATCCCGCCTGTGCCGGGTTTACGTGCCCGATGGGGACAACTGTGTTCGGGCGCGCGGGCACATTTGTGACGACCGGGCACGATTGCACGAAGCGAGCATTCCGGCACGACCGAATCCGCGCCCAAGCCAGCCCAACGAGCACATCCATGCCGCTTTTGCACTTCGGAACGCCCAACCACGGTTTCGACCGCGCTCTAGTTGTCGT
>DASXNG010000057.1:0-4999 GCA_036495225.1 Galbitalea sp. | reverse complement strand
GCGGTCACCACAACGTGCAGGTCGAGACCGAGGTCAGCCCCCTGCGACGTGTAGGTCGCGTTGGTCGCACCGTAGATCGACTTGGTGCCGCGCATCCACTGGTAGGTGAAGGTGCTGTCGAGCACAGGGCGGTCGATGCTCACGCCGTTGAGCACGTAGGTCGTACCGACCTCGGTGTTCGTCGCGTCCACGATCGACGGCGTCGTGGAGAACACGAGCGGCAGCTCGAGTTCCGCCGTGATGTTCACGGTGGTGACAGCTGACGCCGAAAGGTGCACGGTGCCGGACTCATCCGCGAAGATCGAGTCGGAGTCGTCATCCCAGATGCTCGCGATGTAGGTGTACGTGCCCGGAGCCAGGTTCAGGCTGTAGTTGCCGTTCAAGTCGATACCCGTCGCGCCGACGAAGTTGCCGTCAGCGTCGTAGAAGTAGATGTAGCCATCCGGCGAAGTCATGCCGCCGGCGATACCGGTGGCGTTCAGCGTGCCGCTGAACGTCGCCGTTGCAACCGTGTCGAAGAGTGGCAGCTTGATGGTGCCCGGGACCAGCGTCGCCTTACCCGCTGTGACGTGGTAGATCGGGCTGGCCGAAGACGGGTTGGTCACCGGGTTGTCATAGGTGTCGCCGTACACCGACTCAATGTCGGTGTAGCTCATGGCGTAGTAGCCCGTTGGGAGGCTGGTCACCGTGAACTTGCCGGTCGGCCCGGTCATTCCGCCCGCGTCCACGACCGGCTGTGCGCTCGTGAAGTGGCCGAGCGTTCCCTTCAGCGCAATCGGGTTGACGTACACGCCTGCAACCTTCGGTGATCCACCAGGACCAGTCACAACGCCGGAAATCGATCCGCCCGCGACGAGCTTCTGGTTCAGCACTGCCGGCTTTCCTGGCGCGACGTACACGTGGGTCGCCGTCGCGGGATCGGCGGTGCCGCCAGCGAACGTCTCAATGTACGGTGCAGCGGAATAGGTGAAGAAGTACTCCGTGTAGCTTCCCGTTGCGAGGTTCGGGAACGAGTATGCGCCCGACGAGGATGTCGCTACTTCGTTCACCTCTTTCCAGTCGGAGCCATCGAACTTGTACAGGTCAACGAAGACGTTCTTGATGCCGCTGGTGCTCGTCGACGAGGTGACACGACCACTGATCGACGAGTTTGTAGCGAGCGTCGCGTCGACGAGACCGGTTACGCCGACCTGCTTGTAGAGCTGCGCGTGCTCGATATCGGTTGAGCCGCCGAGGTACTGCTCGTAGGTACCAACCAATGAGCTACCGAACGGGCTGAACTGCAGCGCATAGTTTTGGTTCTGCGTAAGACCCGTCAGCACATAGGTGCCGGCGTGTCCGGCGACGGGAGTTGCGTCGATGGAAGTGTCACCAACGACGCCATCCGTGACCGGCCAGGCACTGACGTCAACCGAGTTGAGCGATGCGCCAGCCTTGTTCGCCACGTGGACCGTCAGCTTGCTGACGGGCAGGAGGGTGATGTCCTGGGTGTGGTACCCGACCGCGAACGCGGTCTGCGAGGCGGCGCTCTGGTCGTACGTCGACGTGGTGCCCTTCGCGTACTGGTCGTCGAAGCTCAGGTCGCCAGAAGTGACCTCGTAGATGTAGTCACCGGGTGGAAGCTGTAGGAAGTAGACGCCGTTCGAGTCCGTGGTGGCGTCGAAGTGCTGCTGGGGTGCGCCCTCACCGTCGACAACGTACCCGTCGTTCGCCACGATTGCCGAAACCTGGGCGTCCTCTACTCGGTTGCCGTCCGCGTCGCGAACGGTACCACTTACTTCAACGCCTCCCGAGAGGTTCGCGGTCAGGTCGGTGGGGCCGCCGTCGCCGTCTACGACAACGTCGGTCGCGGTTGCTACGTCGGTCTGGTCCGCGTACCAGTCACCGAACTGGCCGTTCTCGTTCGTGTCGAACCGAAGCTTGTAGCTGCCCTCTGGCACACCTGTGAAGGAGAAGTGACCGTCACCATCAACGGTGCTGCCGCTCACCTCAGTCGTGCCATCGGCCTCGAAAAGCGTGGCGTTGCTGTCCGTCGCCGGGGCTTCGCCGGTCGAATCGTTCAGCGTGCCGCCGATGGTGTACCCGGCAAGCAGGTCAGCGTCGACGCCCGTGAGGTTGGTGTCTGTGATGATGACGGTGGTAGCGTCCGCGGCATCCGCCGCGTCGCCCGTCCACGTGTTACCGGACGCGCCGTCGCTCGGCGTGTACTGGATCTTGTACTCTCCGGGGCGAAGGCCGCCGATCTGGTACGTGCCATCGGAGTTGCCGTAGCCGTAGTTCTCCTGCACTAGTGCACCGTCAGGGTTGCTCGCGTCGACGCGGTACGCCGTTGCGAACTGGAAGCCACTGGCCGAACCGCCGTAGTTCGACACCGTGCCCGAGATGGAATACGCAGGCAGAAGGTCGATGGAAATCGTCTGGCCGTCAACCGCGGCGATCCCGCCCGCCGCCTGAGGCGTGTACCCGGTGAGCGCGCCGCCCCAGGTTTGCGCCCACTGAGATGCGTCAACGTTGTCACCTGAAAACTGCGAACTGTCGGTGGGCGCCGCAACCTTGTACACGTAGGCTGCATCAACCGACAGGTCGGAGAAGACTGCCTCGCCTGCTGGCGTGGCACCGCTTCCGTCCGAAATGTTGGTGTCCTCGACGTACGTATAGCCCCCGCCGCTGAGGCGGTAGATGGCCACATCGCCACCGATCAAGGTTTCGCCAGCGCCAGTGACATTGACAGTCACCGTCGCCGTTGGCGAAATTGCGTGCGCGGGACTCGCGCCCAGACCGGCAGCAGTCAGCAGCGCGGCCGCGAGCAGCGCGACGGTTGCGAGAGCTGCGAGCTTGACGGCAGAGAAAGTGCGCGCCGTAGACAACGAGAAACGAGCAAACATGTAGGAAATCCCCATTGACGGTCGACGAAACGGTGTCGAAACCCCCGCGCCCGAAAACATGAACGGGCGTCACGACTGAACGTACCAGTGTGACGTCAAGCCCCACGCCAATTCGCGCCCCCAGTACGGGGGCTGGATAGTGTGGGAGCGTGGCCAAGACTCAGGAACGCTCGAAGCCGGGCCGCATCGCCCGCCTCATCGACTGGGTCATGAAGCTTTTCCCGGTACGCGTTTTCACGTATTACGCCACCGCGCAAGGACCGCTCCTCGCGACCGGCCTCGCGTTCCAGGCACTCTTCGCGACCTTCGCCGCGGTCTGGGTCGGGTTTTGCGTCATCGGCCTCGTCGTCTCGGGCAACGATCAACTACAACAATCGCTCATCGACCTTCTCGCCACCGCCGTGCCCGGGCTCATCCAAACATCCACGTCCGCTGGGGCCATCGACCCGACTGTGCTGCTGAACGCTGGGGTCTACACCTGGACTGGCGCCATCGCGCTCATCGGTGTGTTCATCACCGCTATCGGATGGCTCGGCTCGGCCCGCGTCGCGGTGCGCATCATCTTCAACGCGCCGCCGTCGAAGACCAACTTCGTGCTCGTCAAACTGAAGGACCTGATCGTCGCGCTCTGTTTCGGACTGCTGTTCCTGATCTCGGCTGCGCTGTCGGTGGTCGGGTCGTCAGCGACCGGAGCGATGCTGACGTTTTTCGGAGTGAGCCCGACTTCCGTCGCAGGCCAGATCGTTGGACGCACCGTCTCACTCGTCATCATGTTCGCGCTCAACGCCGTCATCCTCGGGGCCCTGTTTCGGGTGCTCTCCGGGGTGAAGATCCCGTTCTCGAGGTTGCGCGGCGGCATCCTCATCGGCGCCGCGGGAATCGGCGTGCTTCAACTCGTTGCTGGCGCCCTCCTCGGGGTTTCCAAGAACAATCCCCTGCTGGCGTCGTTCGCGGTCATCCTGGGGCTGCTCATCTATTTCAACTTCGTCTGCCAGGCCATCCTCATTTCCGCGTCATGGGTCGCCGTCGCGGCGAGCGACAAGGGCATCAGCATCGGGCCGGTAGCGATCAACCGCGAACTGGGCGACCAAGCCGAGGTCAGTGCCGCTCAGTAGAATTTCGGCATGGCAAAGCCCCTCCGTGTCGCGACCGTTAATACGAACGGCATTCGGGCGGCCTACCGTCGCGGCATGGCCGCCTGGCTCGATGCCCGGGATATCGACATCCTCGCCATTCAGGAGGTGCGGGCATCCACCGCAGACATCGAGGCGCTTCTAGGGCCCGACTGGGACATCCTTCACGACCCGGCGACCGCCAAGGGGCGCGCTGGCGTCGCCCTCGCGTCCAGGGCCCAAGCTTCCATTCACCGAGTGACACTCGGCGACGAAGACTTCGACAGCGCTGGTCGGTGGCTCGAGGCGGACTACGAGGTCGGCGACAAGATCATCACCGTCGTATCGACCTACGTGCACTCGGGAGAGGCCGACACCCCCAAGCAGGTGGAGAAGTACAGATTTCTCGACGCGATGGAAGCGCGGATGCCAGAACTCGGGGCCGACGGAAAGCTGGCGGTCATTCTCGGCGACCTGAACGTCGGTCACCGAAAGCTCGACATCCGCAACTGGCGGGGCAACCAGAAGGCCGCCGGCTTCCTGCCCGCCGAGCGCGCCTACTGGGATCGCTTCGTCGGGGCGGAAGACGACCCCTCCTATAACGATGGCGCGGGACTCGGCTGGGTGGATGTCGGCCGCAAGTGGGCGGGCGAAGTCGACGGGCCGTACACCTGGTGGAGCTGGCGCGGTCAGGCGTTTGCCAACGACACCGGCTGGCGCATCGACTACCAGCTCGCCTCGCCCGCACTCGCGCCGCTCGTCGTCGGTTACGCGGTCGACAAGGCGGCCACCTACGAGGAGCGCTTCAGCGACCACACCCCCGTCGTGGTCGACTACGCCCTGTAGCTCTTAGTTGGTTGAGCAGCGACGCGTATCGAAACCTCGTTGAGCGTTTCGAAGTACAAAACGGCATGGATGTGTCCGTGCGGCTGGCTTGGGAGCAGATTTGGTCGTTCTCGGGATGGCTTCTCCTCCTGGACAACCCGTCCGCCGGAAAAGACC
>DASXNG010000056.1:0-3349 GCA_036495225.1 Galbitalea sp. | reverse complement strand
GACCCGGCCGCAGCTTTGCCCGCTCAAATGCGCGCATCATCAGCTGAAACGCCTCGTCGGCGGACGCATATCCGGGACTGAGACCGCCCTCGTCCGCCAGCAGGGTCGTGATACCGTCTTCGGCCAACACCTCGCTCGCAGCCGAGCGCACGCTTGCGAGCATGTTCAGGGCATCGGCATAGGTCTTCGCACCGACGGGGATGGCGAGGAAGTCCTGAAAATCCATGCTCCGCCGGGCGTGCGCGCCACCGCTGAGGATATTGGTCATCGGCATCGGCATCGACGTCCGCGTCGTCCCCAGAAGCTGCGCAATGTAACGGTGCAGCGGAAGCCGCTCATGAATCGCGGCTGCCCGACAGATCGCGAGCGAGGTAGCAATGACCGCGTTCGCGCCCAGTCGGGACAGGTTCGCCGTGCCGTCGTGGGTGCGCAAAGCTTCATCGAGCCCGGCCTGGGACGTTGCGGGCCGCCCTTTGAGAAGCTCGGCGATCTCGCCGTTAATGTTATTCACGGCTTTGGAGACACCTCGACCCTCATGGAGTCCGTCGTCACCGTCGCGCAGTTCGAGAACCTCGTGTCGTCCCGTGGATGCGCCTGACGGGGCGCAGGCACGTCCGAACGAACCGTCTCGCAGTTCCACGTCAACCTCGACGGTCGGGCGTCCACGGGAGTCGAGAATCTGGCGGCCGCGCACTTGCAGGATATCGGCCGAGCGGGCCAGATCGAAGGAAGGATGGGTCATGTCATTTCCATTGGTTAGTGAAACCACCGGTTCGCGAACGTCATGTCACCGCTCAGCAATGTCTGTGCAACGCGCCGGATACCGCCGGTGTCGAGCTCGGAAACGTAATCGACAGGCGAATCGCTATCGAGGCGCGCCAGCAGCAAACACCCGAGCAGCGGCAGAAGATGGGTATCAAAGACTGCGGGACCCTCGACGAGGTAGCCTTCGACGAACGAACCCTCAGCGAACAACAGCTCATCCGCCTTGGCTTCCCGGCGGTGCGCCTTGAGAATCAGGTGAGCGAGGATAAACGCCACGTCAAAACGGGGGTCGCCCCAATGCGTGACCTCCCAGTCGACCACCGTGACGGTTGCGTCGTCGACCAGCAGATTCTTCGGGCTGTAATCACCGTGGACCAGTGCCTGTCGCCGTGTGGTCACGCCTTCGATGACGGTCGAAACCGCGTCGCGGTATTCAGGGTTGCGCTGCACGACTCGTTCGAAGTACGGCGTCACCCGCAATTCGCGGAAGAATGTCTGGTCAGCGAACCGTTCGGCAAGCGCCGGGGACCTGGAGGAGCGCTGGTGCAGCATGCCAAGCAGTTCACCCACTCTTCGGGCCGTGGCGAGATTGACTGTGCCCGCAAGGAGCTCCTGCTTCCAGTTTTTCTGGGTGGGTGAGACGAGCTCCATCGCGAACTGGTTGCGAACGCTGTCGCTCCACAGAACCCGAGGTACCGCCCCCGGTCCCAGCAATTCGGTTGCGGCGTTCAGCGCGGCGACTTCTCTCAGCGAACGTGCCGGGTCGGACCGCCAGTCAGCGGCCACCTTCAGCTTGTCCAGGGCCTTCTTGATCACGATCGTCCCCTGGACGGTCTGGATCACCTGAATATCACTCGCCACACCGCCCGGCAGAGACTGACCGCTTTGCAGGCGATTGCACGCGTTGACCGGATCTTTGCCGGAGAGTACCCGCACTACCTCTTCGCAAGCCCTGGTTCGCAGTTCAATTACAGAGGCGTCCGAGAGGAACGCCACATGCGGCGTCGCGGTGACATTCGCATGTCCGATGATATTGGCGGGTGGGCTCGGTTCGCCTTCCACAACGTCCAGTGCCGCACCGGATAGCCGACCGTCAGCGAGTGCGTCTGATACCGCCTCATTGCTGACCAGTCCGCCACGACTGACATTGATGAGCAGCGGCTTGTGTTTGCAGGCCGAGATGAAACTCTCGTCGACCAGATGGTGCGTTTCGTTGGTGAGCGGCACGTGCAGGATGATGGCATCCGCGCTGTTCTGGATATCCTCAACGGTAGCCGCCTGTACGCCCGCTTCCGCGGCCACGGGATAGTCGCCGTTCGTCGCGAGCACCGTGCATCCGAAGGCAGCCAGCTTGCGACCGGTAGCACGGCCGATTCGCCCGTATCCGATGATGCCGACTGTCAGTTCGGCAATACGCTTCAGCGGCCGGGATCCCGGCGCCCATCGCCCCTCCTTGACGTCGCGATCATATCCGGCAATAGCTCTGAAATGGTTCAGC
This sequence comes from Galbitalea sp., assembly GCA_036495225.1. GTDB lineage: Bacteria > Actinomycetota > Actinomycetes > Actinomycetales > Microbacteriaceae > Galbitalea. The sequence goes on along the minus strand of DASXNG010000056.1, from coordinate 1,086 downwards.
AGAAGTGCGAGGGCATGATCCGAGACTTCTTCAACGCAATAATCCGGCACATTCGTGACCCACGCGCCGATGGCGGTCGCCGCGCCGACGTCGATATTGTCCAGCCCCACCCCCAACCGGGCCACTATCCTGAGCCTGGTAGCGGACGTGATGGCGCGCGCGGACACGGGAGCCCAGCAGGTCAGGATGGCATCCGGATCATGCTCCGCCACCAGGTGCTCAATTTCCTCTGCGCTCCCGGCAACGGCGGGACCTGCAACGAGTTCGAAGCCCGCCGTTTCAATCACGTCGGTTTCGACCTTCAGGTCGGGCCATGCATAGTCTGTGATAAGTACTTTCATCGCATTTCGGAACTGGTTAAAGGAGGGCCGAGCGCCGGCCCCACGACCGTCATGAGCGCAGGAAGTCTTCCGGCATCACCATGGTTCCCCATTGCTCAAGGGATTCCTGGTTAGGCGGATTCAGTCTCGTCGGGTACGTATCATTGATGACGTCTCCATCGGTCACGTGCTCGACACGAAAACCAGACGGGTCGTACCAATAGTCCGAAACGGCTCCGCCGAGCGCGTGACGCACGAGGCCCCAGGACGCCTTGTACCCCTTTGACGCCAGGTACCGGCGGCCGATGCCGATGGCATCGAGATCGATCGTCTCGAAGCAGACGTGATGTGCCCCGTTCGTCGGACCCAGGAAGACAGCAATGTTGTGGTGGTCGACATATTCCGCGCCCCGCGGAAACCGCATAAACGCGCCAATGGCTGTCTCTTTCTCTTCGCCGATCAAGTCCGAGGGAAATGCGCCTAGCTTCTCCGTAAACCATTCAATGATCGCCACCGGATTCGGAGAACTCATGACGACATGTTTAAGCGCAATGACTTCCGCCGGGCCTACGTCAAAAATCGGAAATCTTCCAAGGCGGCGACGTTCGCCCCCGGAATTCCAGGCGACCGCGGGGCGGCTTACTGCTATCGGCGCGACGCGGGCAACACCATGAACCAGCTCGATCCTGCGACCATCCGGATCCGTCGTCGTCACCCGCTTTCCGCCGCCCGGATGGTCGAGGTCTTCGATCGGAGCACCAAGACG
>DASXNG010000055.1:0-6053 GCA_036495225.1 Galbitalea sp. | reverse complement strand
ATGCCGGCGGGCACCGGGGTGTGAGTCGTGAACACCGTGCCGGCGCGAACGACCTGCAGTGCTTCTTTGAAGCTCAGGCCGTCGCCGATGAGGTCACTGATGCGTTCGAGACCGAGAAAACCGGCGTGGCCCTCGTTCGTGTGGAAGACCTCGGGAGTGGGACCGCCCGTCAGTTCGGTGAACAGCTTTATCGCGCGGACACCGCCGATGCCCAAAAGCAGCTCTTGCAATAGACGGTGTTCACCACCACCGCCATACAGCCGGTCGGTGACGGTGCTGAGTTCCTCTGGATTCTCAGGAACATCGGTGTCGAGCAGCAGAAGCGTGACCCGACCGACAGCGACCTTCCAGATGCGAGCGTGCAGCGCCTTGCCCTGCGGCAATGCGAGAGTCACCAGCGCGGCCGTGCCGTCCGGGTTGCGCAGCACACTGAGCGGAAGGCCGTCCGGGTCGAGCACGGGGTAAGTCTCCAGTTGCCACCCGTCACGGGAGATGGCCTGCCTGAAGTAGCCGGCACGATAGAACAGTCCGGCAGCGATGATCGGAACTCCCAGATCTGACGCGCTCTTCAGGTGGTCGCCCGCGAGGATGCCGAGACCGCCGGAGTACTGGGGCAGGGCGGCAGCGATGCCGAACTCCGGGGAGAAGTAGGCGATCGCCTTTGGGGCATCCGTGAGCGTCTGGTACCACCGCGGCTCATGCAGGTATCTGTGCAGATCGTCGCGCAGAGCGTCCGCCTGCGCGACAAAGTCGGCGTCGGCCGCCAGTTCGACCAACCGGGAAGGCTCAACGGCACCGAGCAGCGCGACGGGATCATTGCCGGTCTCAGCCCAGGCCACCGGGTCGATGGACGCGAACAGCCGCTGCGTCGGGTGGTGCCACGACCACCTGAGGTTCGTGGCAAGTTCTTCGAGCGAGGTGAGTGCATCTGGGATGACTGTGCGAACGGTAAATCGACGGATAGCCTTCACCTGCTCAAGCCTATGGGGATCGAGCAGGCGCCGCGTAGCGCGGTTGCGCGACCGCGGGAGCCTTTCGCGGTAGCGTAAAAGTGTGGCTACCCACGAATCTACGATTTCAGCCGCAGTTGCCAGCCCCGGCGCGGGTCCACGATTCGAGTCGCGTATCGGCCGCATCCCGATTCGCGAACTTTCACCGGTGCAGCCGGAGGACCGCTGGCCCGCGAAGGCGTTCGCCGGCGAGGTTATCCCCATCGAGGCGACGGTCTTTCGCGAAGGACACGGTGTACTCGGCGCTGACCTGCTGCTAACCGATCCAACGGGGGCGCAAGTCACTCATCCGATGACGCTCACGGCTGCCGGTACCGACCGCTGGCGCGTGCTCGCGAAGCTCGGTCAACAGGGGACCTGGCGTTTCCAGGTGCGCGCCTACTCAGACGACTGGGCGAGTTGGCTGCACGACGCAGACATCAAGGTTCCGATCGGTCAGGATGTCGAGCTCGTCTTCTCAGAGGCGGTCGAGCTGCTGCAGCGGGCTGGCAACAGCAAAGTGGTGAAGGATGCCGCTGCTGCACTCTCCGACACCACGCAGTCCCCAATAGCTCGGCTCGCCGCTGCTCACTCCCCCAAACTCGTTGCGGCACTGGCGAAGAAGCCCATCGCGAGCCTGACGACGCTCAGCGAGTCGCACACGATCCGTGTCGAGCGCGAGCGTGCAGGGGTCGGCGCCTGGTACGAGTTCTTCCCGCGCTCGATCGGTGCCAAAAAGAAGCCAGACGGCAGCTGGCAGTCCGGCACGTTCAAGACGGCCCAGAGCCGACTGCCGGGGGTAGCCGCGATGGGGTTTGACGTTCTCTACCTGCCGCCGATTCATCCGATCGGTGTCAGTTTTCGCAAAGGACCGAACAACTCGCTCGACCCGACCCCCACCGATCCCGGCTCGCCGTGGGCGATCGGCGGGGTGGCCGGCGGCCACGACGCCATCCATCCGGACCTCGGCACTGTCGACGACTTCACCGCCTTCCTGAAGGCCGCAGCGAAGAACGGTATCGAGGTCGCGATCGACCTCGCGCTGCAATGCTCCCCTGACCATCCGTGGGTGAAGGAACATCCAGAATGGTTCACCACCCGGCCGGATGGCTCGATCGCGTACGCCGAGAACCCACCGAAGAAGTACCAGGACATCTACCCGCTCAACTTCGACAACGACCCGATCGGCATCAGGGCTGAGATCCTGCGGATCGTGCAGTACTGGATCGGGTTGGGCGTGCGCATCTTCCGCGTCGACAATCCGCACACCAAGCCGCTCGACTTCTGGGAGTGGCTGCTGTTCGAGATCAACAGCGAGTACCCGGATGTCGTGTTTCTCGCGGAGGCGTTCACTCGACCCGCGATGATGCGGTCACTCGCACAAGTCGGGTTCCAGCAGTCGTACTCCTACTTCACCTGGCGCAACACGAAGCCGGAGCTCGAGGAGTTTCTCGTCGAGATGACGGGCGAGTGGAGTTCGTTCTACCGCCCGAACCTGTTCGTGAACACGCCAGACATCCTCACCGAGTACCTGCAGTTTGGCGGCATCCCGGCGTACAAGGTTCGGGCCGCACTCGCCGCGACAGTCTCGCCGACCTGGGGCGTGTACTCGGGGTACGAACTCTTCGAGGACGTCGCCCGCCCGGGCAGTGAAGAGAACATCGACAACGAGAAGTACGAATATCGCCCGCGCGATTTTGCGAAGGCGGAGAAGCTTGGTCGTTCGCTTGCGCCGTACCTCACACAGCTGAACCAGATCCGGGCGGCGCACCCCGCGCTGCGGCAGCTGCGCAACCTGTCCCTGCACTGGGCGGACGACGACTCCATGCTCGTGTTCTCCAAGTACCTCGCCGCCGAGTTCACCGAAACCGGCATCGACGACGGAATCATCATCGTCGCGAACGTCGACCCGCACTCTGTGCGCGAGACGCTCGTACATCTGGATGTCGCAAAACTCGGCCTCGAGGTTGGCGCGAACTTCGAGGTGGTCGACCTCATCACCGACCAGCGCTTCACGTGGGGCGAGCACAACTATGTGCGGCTGGACGCCTTCGCTCAGCCGGTGCACGTGTTGAGTGTTCAATACCGGAAGGCACGCTGATGGCTGATCGCCCTTCGACAGGCTCAGGGACCGCGCTTCCGCCGCTCGACCCGGGCCTCGTCGCATCCATCGTCGGCGGGTACCACCCGCAGCCGCACGCGACTCTCGGCCAGCACGAGGTCGACGGAGGCTGGGTCATCCGTGTCGTGCGTCCGCTCGCGAAGACGGTCACCGCGATCCGCACCGACGGAACTCGCGTTGCGCTGACTCACCTCGACGAGGGGCTTTGGCAGGGTTTCGCGCCGGGCCTCGGACAGGCGTACACGGTCGAGGCCACCTATGACGGAGCACCGACGTGGACGACTGATGACCCGTACCGCTTCGTCCCGTCCGTGGGCGAAGTCGACCTGTACCTCTGGGGACAGGGCAGGCACGAGCAACTCTGGGACGCGCTCGGCGCGCACTACCGTCCTCACGAGGATGTCGTCGGCACCTCCTTCAGCGTCTGGGCGCCGCACGCGAAAGCCGTGCGCGTTGTGGGTGACTTCAACGACTGGAACGGCGTTCTCTGGGCGATGCGCCGCCTCGACGACGTCGGCGTGTGGGAACTTTTCGTGCCTGCACTTGGGCCAGGTAGCGCGTACAAGTTCGAGCTGCAGACGGCCAGCGGCGAATGGGTGACGCGCGCCGACCCGATGGCTCGCTACACCGAGCGGCCGCCCGCTACGGCATCTGTCGTCGGCGAGACGAAGTACGTGTGGGGCGACTCGGGCTGGCTCGCGCAGCGAGCCGCGCACAATCCTCACGACGCGGCCATGAGCGTTTACGAACTGCACGTCGGGTCGTGGCGCATGGGATTGGGCTACCGCGAACTCGCGGATCAGCTGATCGAGTACATCCATGAAACCGGCTTCACCCACGTCGAGTTCATGCCGTTGGCCGAGCATCCGTACGGTCCGTCGTGGGGGTACCAGGTCACCGGCTACTACGCGCCGACCAGCCGGTTCGGGCACCCGGACGACTTCAAGTACCTGATCGATCGCCTGCACCAGGCATCCATCGGGGTGATCATGGACTGGGTGCCCGGCCACTTCCCCAAGGACGAGTGGGCGCTCGGCAAGTTCGACGGGCAGGCGCTGTACGAGCACTCCGACCCACGCCGCGGCGAGCACAAGGACTGGGGCACCTACATCTTCAACTTCGGTGACTCGCAGGTGCGCAACTTTCTCGTCGCCAACGCCCTGTACTGGCTCGAGGAGTTTCACATCGACGGTCTCCGCGTCGACGCCGTCGCCTCGATGCTGTACCTCGACTATTCACGCGAGCCGGGCGAGTGGGAGCCGAACATCCACGGTGGCCGCGAGAACCTAGAGGCGGTCAGCTTCCTGCAGGAGGTGACGGCAACCGCGTACAAACGCAACGCCGGCATCGTCATGGCGGCTGAAGAGTCGACCTCATACCCGGGCGTGACACATCCGACGTCCGAAGGCGGCCTCGGCTTCGGCCTCAAATGGAACATGGGCTGGATGCACGACAGCCTGAAGTACGTCGAGGAAGACCCGATGTACCGGTCGTATCACCACAACGACATCACCTTCAGCTTTCTGTACGCGTTCAGCGAGAACTTCATTCTGCCGATCAGCCACGACGAGGTCGTCTACGGCAAAGGATCGCTCCTCACCAAGATGCCGGGCGACCAGTGGCAGAAACTCGCCAACGTTCGCGCCTACCTCGCGTTCATGTGGGCGCATCCCGGCAAGCAACTGTTGTTCATGGGCTCCGAATTCGGGCAGCCCTCCGAGTGGAGCGAGGAACGCTCCCTCGACTGGTGGATTCTCGACCAGCCGGCACACCGGGGGTTGCAGCGCATGGTCGGCCAGTTGAACCGCGTTTACCGCTCCGAGGGCGCGCTCTGGCAGCAGGACAACTCCCCCGGCGGGTTCGAGTGGATCGATGGCGGCGACGCTGCCCACAACGTCGTGTCGTTCCTGCGTTGGTCGACAGACGGCCAGCCGATCGCGATCCTCATGAACTTCAGCGGCAACCCGGTCGGCCCCTACCGCGTTGGACTCCCGTTCGCCGGCGTCTGGGACGAAATCCTCAATACGGATGCCGCGGAATTCGGTGGCTCGGGGGTAGGTAACTTCGGGGCGGTCACGGCGACCGACCAGCCTTGGGGCGGGCGCCCCGCTTCGGCCGAGCTGACGTTGCCGCCGCTCGCCGGCCTCTGGCTGAAGCTGCGGCGGTAGCGTCCGGTCGCGGGTGCTCCCATGTTGTCGCTCGAGTAGCGCGCGGCGAAGCCGCTCGCGTATCGAGACCCGGGCGTGGCTGTGGCCTGCTGGCCGCCAGTCGCTGTCGGCGTGTTCGTATAGCTTGTTTCCGAGTTGCGTTGCGTATCCACATGAAGCAGCGCACTTTGGGCGCGCGAGTCAGCGCTTCTTAACGATGACGTACTTTGAGAGCGGAACCCAGCCAGCGAGCGTTTTCGCCGTCGCTCCCTGAGGCACGTATTGAACCGAGTCGCCGTGCTCAAGCCCGGCTTCGAACACCACATTGCCGCCGCTTCCTCCCCATGCCCAGCCTGGCCCCCAATTGTCGATGATCTCCACACCGTTCCCGAGATCGAGACCCAGGTAGACCTTCGCGCCGTGCACTGTTCCCTGATAACGAGTCGAATCACTCTGAATCCCGGCGACGGTTGTCCCAATGTGATCGGCAGCGGTCTGTGGGGTCGAAAGGAATGCTGGAGATGACGTTGGGTCCACCGTCGACTTGGCAAGACCAGGAGGGGCGGGCTCCGAAGTGCATCCCGCGAGGAGCAGAGATGCTGAGAGAAGCACCACGGCGACGACAGCCTTTTTCATACAACGAAATTAGCGACGGTTCCTCGAATCCGTGTAGTCCGCGAACGGGGGGTCTACCCCTAGCCACTGCGATCGCCATTTGCGTAGTAGAGAAGGATTCAACACCTCTCCAACACCCCTTCCCACAGGAATTCCCCCGTTAGGACGAGAATGATTTTG
>DASXNG010000054.1:0-70070 GCA_036495225.1 Galbitalea sp. | reverse complement strand
GCGAGCGAGCTGCGCGGTGTAGTCGGCGGCAAGACCGGCCTTGGCCTGCCCGATCTTGCGAACCATCGTGAAGACGTTCTCGCCGGTCTTCGCCGACTTCGACTCCTCGAGCTCTTCGTGCGCGACTGCGCGGATGAGGCGATCGCGGTCGTAGTCGGTGAACTCCTCCTCAGACTTGCGCAGCGAGAGACGACGCTGGTAGCGGTCCACGAGGCGAGCGGTGAGTGCCGCCTCGGCCTCGCGAATCGAGCGACCGAGGTCGTCATCAAGTTCGACCGGGATGTCTGCGACTCGACGTGCCGGGATGTCGGCCGCGACATCCACCTTCTTGCGACGCACGATGCCCATGTCGATGACGGCGGCGCGTGCCTCGGAGAAGAATCCGAAGTCGGCTGGTGTCAGGCCGGTGTCCTCAAGCTTGTCCATGAGCACGGGCAGCGGCTTCTTGTCGTCGATCCAGCCGAGGAACTGCCAGATCGCGCGGAAGTCGTCGATCTGGTTGATCAGTGGCGTACCGGTCAGCGCGATGAAGAGCGCCTTGGGACTCGTGGCACGGATGCTGCGGCTAAGCGAGAGAACGTGCTTCGAGCGCTGGCTGGCGAGGTTCTTGATGAAGTGCGCCTCATCCACGACCATGCCCTTGAAGCCGAACCGGCTGAGCCAGCCGACGTGACGGTCGAGTACCTCGTAGTTGACGATGACCACGTCGCTGAACGCGTCGACATCCTTGCCGTCACCGTGCACTACGGTCGCGGTGCGCTGCGGAGTCCACAGCGCGACTTCTCGCGCCCAGTTCGTCTTGACGACGTTCGGTACGACGACGAGCAGTGGGTAGGAGTTGGAGACGGATGCCGCGAGCAACGCCTGAGCCGTCTTGCCGAGTCCCGGCTCGTCGGCCAGCAGGAAGGTGCGGTGACCGGTCTTGACCTCTTCGATGAACCGCGCCTGGTGGCGCATGAGGTCGAGCTTGCCAGGCGTCTTGAGCGAGACTGCCTCCGGCAGGTCCATGCTCGCCGCTCCGCCGCCTGCGCCGTACTCGAAGGCGCGGAACAACGGCTCGATGAGCTCCCAGTTGGCGAGACGGTTCACGCGCACGGGTTTCGCCTGCGCAGCGCTGAAGTCCGGGGCGAGGAACGGGTTCGCCATCTGCAGCTGGCGCACCGACTGCGGCACGACCTGCTTCTGGGTCTGCACGTCGACGGGCTTCGGCTCCGTGGTGATGATGAGTTCGTCTGGGCTGAGCTCCATGCCTGCCGCGATCAGGAGGTCGCGCCGCAGCGCCTTCGCTGCGGCGGTCACTGGCGCGTCATCCGCGAGCAGTGCGATCAGGCTGGTGTCGCGAGCTGCGGTCTTCGCGAGGATTCCGGCGAGTCCGTCAAGGCGCTTCTGCTCGTTCGCTCTCTCGGCATCCGTCAGGGTCGCGTCGGTCTTGACGCGTGCGCGCTCCTCGCGAAGCAGGAGGGCCGCGACCTGGAAGCGAGCGCGGTTGGCGGGCTTCAGCGGTCCCTTCTGCACGGCGGCCTCCACCTCGCGGGCGGCGCGTGCGAGAACAGGGATCACTCCCTGGTCGTCTGCGCCACGCGGGCGGCGACGTTGTTGCGCTCCTGCGCCATTCCTGGTTCCTCCGCCATTGGACGAACCCGAATTGCGCGATCGCTGACGTTGGCCAGACTGAGCCGGTCCAGAAGCCAAGTGGGTCTCCTTGCGCTGCACACCCCATGTGCTAGCGATGCTGTGATGCCAATAACTGCAAATTACGATGGGTATGAATGGCCACTGGCGAGCTTGGGATTCACCCAGCGGACCACATCAACCTCGAAATCCAGACCCAGGCGCGGCGCGACTGGTGGATCGGGTTGGTGTTGCCATCATTGTACGCCTGTTTTTGGACAGCCCTGTCTATTCGCCAGCGTGTGGCTATTTGGGTCGCGCGGCGCGCTTGTTCTTGTCATCCGGGTTCGGCACCTTGATGAGGACCCCGCAGACTACGAACAGGATCGCTGCGACGTACTGCAGGATCAGCCAGACCTTGTCGTTGTGGATGTCCACCGGCCAGATCGGATTCCACAGCACGACGATCGCGGCGAGGAACGGCAGCCACCACCACTGCTTCGCCTGCCACGCGTAGACGCCCACGATGGCCGCGAGAATGGATGTCGCGGATCCGATCCAGTAGTACGAACTCGTGAACAGCAGCGCCAGCCCGGCAAGCAGAACGATGGCGCCCAGGATGCCGGGTGCAAGCGCAGTGCGGCGGAAAGACTTGGTCGGGTAGCTGGAGGTCATCGGTAGTAAGGCTAGCCGCAAGTTACCGAGGGACGAGCGCAACCTCAGCCCGCACCACCGACACCGCGCAGAGCGGGCGCATAGGCTCTGTATGTGGATTCGGTCGAACGCTTTCGTGCAGCGCTGCGCATCCCGACAATTTCGCGGCTCGATCCGGATGAAGTCGAGTGGAAGCACTTCGACGACTTCATCAAGCTGCTGCGCAAGCTGTATCCGCTGACCCACAAGAAGCTCAACCGCGAGGTGATCGCCGGACACTCCCTGCTGTTTCGCTGGGTTGGAGCGTCATCCGATGCGCCGACCGTCCTGATGGCGCACTACGACGTTGTCGCCGCGACGAACGAGCGCTGGGATCATCCGCCATTCGACGCCGAACTTGTCGGCAAAGGCGACACCGCAGAAATCTGGGGGCGCGGCGCACTCGACGACAAGGGTGCCGTCGTAAGCATCCTCGAGGCGGTTGAGGCAGCGCTTGCCGCCGGATTCACCCCGGCGAACGACATCTACCTGAGTTTCGGACACGACGAGGAGACCGTTGGCTCGGGCGCGCATGCGATCGCGACGCTGCTTGAGACTCGTGGCATCCGTCCGGTTCTCGTACTGGATGAGGGCGGCGCCATTGTTCACGACATTTTCCCTGGGGTGAGCGACCCGATTGCTGTCGTGGGTGTCAGCGAGAAGGGCATCATGTCTGTGCAGTTGACGGTGGTACAGGATGGCGGCCACGCGTCGACACCGCCGAAGCTCAGCGCGACGACGCGACTGGCGCGAGCCATCCTGAGACTCAATGCCAAGCCGTTCCCCGCTTCATTCACGCCGACCAACCTCGAAATGATTCGCACGATCGGCGCGCACGCCCGCCAGCCGTACCGGTGGGCGTTCACCAACCTGTGGCTGACCCGGGGACTACTGCTCGGACTGTTCGGCCGACTCAGCGACGAGACGCGTGCGATGATCCGCACGACGGGCGTGGTGACGCGCCTCGACGCGAGCAAGTCCGAGAACGCGCTCGCCGAGACAGCGACCGCCGTCGTGAACGTGCGAGTGGCCGTCGACTCGTCGGTGGATGACGCTGTCGAACACATTCGCAAGGCGATTCGGGATGACGGAGTCGCGATTCGCGCTACGAACCCGTCTGAGCCGTCCCCGATATCGCCCACCAGCGGTCAGCAATGGGACCTGCTGTCTTCTAGCGTCGAAGCGGTTTACCCCGGCACGATCGTGTCCCCGTACATCATGCTCGGCGCGAGCGACAGTCGGCATTTCACGGGCATCAGCAAGTCCGTCTACCGTTTCACACCCTTCGAAATGTCGACGGCGGAACGTGGCACCCTGCACGCCGTGAACGAGCGCATCCGTGTCGCGACCTGGCTCAAGGGCATCGAGTTCTACGGCCGCCTGATCCGGGCGCATTAGCTCTCGCTCCCTGGTTGGTTGAGTAGCGGCGCGCAGCGTCGCGTATCGAAACCGGTTGAGGGTTCCGTGGTGCTTAAGGGCGGCATCGATGGTCTGCGTGAGTTGCCCGGTTCTGCTGGGTTCGGGCTGCTGAACTTGACGGATGTGGGCGACTCACGGCCTGCCGGGACGTGCGTCCGGGCCAAAACAACACCCCCTCTACGAAACCGTGCTCTCCCGCTACTTCACCCCCGCCCACAAACGCGGCATGATCATCCGGACCCCACTGCGTCGGCCCCGGCTGCCACAACCGGGCCGCCTGGTGCGACGCCCACCATCTCGAATACCACTCCCGCGGCGGACCCACCAACCTCACCGGGGACGACACCGCCTGGCGGCCAGCCGGCACACCCCCGACCCCACGCCAACGCCGCCTAACCACACCACACCCGGTGCGGTGGAAGTGCGAGCGCGGCGACGGCGCGACATCGTCAACGACCAAGACCCTCGGCAACCGGCCACCCACGCACCCGGTCCATGCCGCTTTTGCACCACGGCACCCCAACCACGGTTTCGATACGACCGCTGCGCGGTCTACTCAACCAACAACAAGCGCGCTCTAGGCTCGAAGCATGACGAATCCGTTCTTCGAGCCCAGCACACTCCCCTTCGGCCTGCCGCCCTTCGACAAGATCAAAGACGAGCACTATCGGCCGGCGTTCGACAAGGGGCTCGAGGAACACCTCGCCGAAATCACTGCCGTCGCGGAGAACCCCGACCCGGCGACGTTTGAGAACACCCTCATCCCGCTGGAACGTGGCGGCCAGATTCTGGAGCGCGTAGCCAACGCGTTCTTCAACCAGTCGTCCGCGGACAGTAACGACTATACGAACGAGCTCGAACAAGACATGGCTCCGCTGCTCGCTGCGCACTCCGACGCCATCCGGCTGAACCCGCGGCTGTACGCGCGCATCGCGTCGCTGTACAAGCGGCGCGACATCCTCGGGCTCGATGCGGAGTCCGTCTACCTGATCGAGCGGTACTACACCGAGTTCACCGTCGCCGGCGCGGGCCTCAGCGACGAGGACAAGGCGACGCTCATGGGGTACAACCAGACCCTCGCCACGCTGGGCACGAGGTTTGAGAAGAACCTGCTCTCAGATACCAACGACCTCGCAATCGTCATCGACGATGTGAAAGAGCTTGACGGGCTCAGCGAGGGCGAGCTTTCCGCCGCTGCCGAGGCAGCGAAGGAGCGCGGGCTTGACGGCAAATACCTCGTCACGCTCGTGCTGTACACGGGGCATCCGTACCTCGATGCCCTGACGAATCGGGATGTCCGCGAGCGCATCATGACCGCGTCGCGAGCGCGCGGAGCCCGCGGCGGCGAATACGACAACCGGGAGCTCGTGCTCGAGATCACGAAGATTCGCGCGCAACGGGCGGCGTTGCTCGGGTTCCCCGACCACGCAGCGGTCGTCACATCAGATGAGACGGCCCGCACTCCCGAGGCAGTCGACGCGATGCTGAAGCGCCTCGCTCCCCCGGCAGCGCGCAACGCGAAGGCTGAACAGAAGGACCTGCAGGACATCATCGGCGACGCCTTCGAGTTGAAGAGCTGGGACTGGGCCTTCTATACCGAGAAGGTGCGCAAGGCGAAGTACGACGTCGACACGTCGGAGATGCGCCCGTACTTTGAGGCGGAGCGCGTGCTCCACGACGGCGTCTTCTTCGCTGCGACCAAGGTTTATGGCGTCACCTTCAAGGAGCGCAAAGACCTCGTCGGCTACCACCCGGATGTTCGGATCTTCGAAGTCTCGAACGAGGATGGCTCACCCGTCGGCCTCTTCCTCTATGACCTCTATACGCGCGACTCGAAGCGCGGCGGCGCATGGATGAATCCACTGATCTCGCAGAACACCCTGCTCGGCAGCCCGACGGTCGTCGTCAACAACCACAACGTGCCGAAGCCTGCAGCCGGGTCGCCCACGCTGCTCACCTACGACCAGGTCGAGACACTTTTCCACGAGTTCGGGCACGCCCTGCACGGGTTGTTCGCACACGTCACCTACCCGAAGTTCGCTGGCACGAACGTCTTCCGGGACTTCGTGGAGTTCCCGAGCCAGGTCAACGAGATGTGGATGCTGTGGCCGGAGGTTCTCGCGAACTACGCCGTCCACCACGAGACCGGCGAGCCAATGCCGCAGGAGTTCGTCGACAAGCTGCAAGCCTCATCCTCGTTCAATGAGGGCTTCGCCACGAGCGAGTACCTGACGGCTGCCCTGCTCGACCAGGCCTGGCATCGCATGGGACCGGATGACACGATCACCGATGTCGAGAAATTCGAGACGGACGCGATCGCAAGCTTCGGTCTCGACAACCCGGTCGTGCCTTCTCGCTACTACAGCTCGTACTTCGCGCACACCTTCTCCGGCGGCTATGACGCCGGTTACTATTCGTACATCTGGAGCGAGGTTCTCGACGCGGACACGGTCGAATGGTTCAAAGAGAACGGCGGGATGACGCGCGCGAACGGCGATCGCTTTCGCGAGCGCCTGCTCGGGGTTGGCGGTTCGAAGGACCCGTTGGTGGCGTTCCGCGACTTCCGCGGCCGGGACGCGGAAATTGACCCGCTCTTGAAGCGTCGCGGCCTTGAGTAACCCGCGGTCACCCACCGATCTAGGTAGTCACTACCCATAGCGGCGCACACGGCGCGCGCGCCAAACTAGGTATCCTCACGACCCGAACGAGGAGAACTATGCCCGCGACCCGACGTCCCTCCACTGCGCACCAAAGGGCTGCACGCCTTTGGATCCTGGGATGCCTTGCCGCCGTACTCGCCATCGTCGCAACCGCGTTGGTGCCGCTGTCCGCAGAGGCGGCATCGCCACAACTCGTCGGCACCGTGACGGGCCCGACTGGCAACGCCATCGCCGGACTCAGCGTTGCCGTCGTCACCTTTCCCGTCGACTCTTCGCCCGCGATCGCCGCGACGACGACGAGCACAACTGGCAGCTACGCCTTCAGCACACTCGCGAACGGCACGTACACGCTGCGGTTCGGTGCGTCAGCGACGACGTACACGCAATACCTTGGCGACACTTCGGACGGCGCGAGCGCCAAGAGTTTTGATGTCAGTGCGACCGACCATCACACCATCAATGCGGCACTGCTCGCGTCAGGCACGATCTCCGGTTCGGTCAAGACAACCACGCACGTCGCCCTCCAGGGCTACACCGTGCGCGCCTACGCGAACGGCAGCGACCAAACCCCGGTGCGCAGTGCCGTGACGAGTTTGACGGGCTCGTACTCGATCACCGGACTCGAGCCGGGGTCATACCAGCTTCAGGTGCTGCTCGCCTCCGGCGCGGCGGCCTACGGTCCCGGGTACTCCGGCGGGGCGACGAGCCTGGATGCGGCATCCGCTCTCGAGGTGATCGCAGGAAAGACCACGGCATACTCGTTCACGCTCGGCAAGGCAGGTGCGATTTCCGGCACCGTGACCGGTAACTCCGGATCGACGGTCGAGAACCTGGCCGGTGTGGTCGTGACGCCCTATCGCCTCGAAGGCCCTTACCCCAGCTTCACCGGGCACTCGTCACTCGGACTCCGGTCCACTCTCACGAAGACGGATGGCACGTATTCGCTCACGGGGCTCGCGCCGGGCTACTACACGCTCGAGTTTGCGCCGCGCACGACTGCCCCCTTGCCTGCGTCGAACACCATCTACGGTCGCGAGTTCCTCGGGAACCACAACGACGGCACGCTCGACACTCCGTTCCTGGTGACTGCTGGCACGACGCTGCAGCACGCGGATGTCGAGTTGTACCCGGGCGACGCGCTTACCGGCCAGGTCGTGGACAACAGTCAGCTTCCGACGATCGTCGGCATTCCCAACATCCCCGTCACGCTCGATCACGATGGGGCGCTCACGGATCAGCCCAGCAATGGCGCGGTTACGACGACGACCGATGCGCAGGGCAACTTCTCGTTCCCCGGCCTCGCCAGCGGCTTCTATCAGGTGGCCGCGGGCTCGAACACCAGCACCGACCCCGCAGTGAACGTGTGGCAGCGCAAACTCGTGGGCGGGTCGTACAACGTGTCCTACAAGACGGATCCGCCGCTTACCACCCAAATCGCCCTCGACAAGAAACCTGTCGGCGGGCTGCAGACCGTCACGCCGACCCTCATCTCGAACTACGGAGTCGAGGTCGGTTACCAGGTGATAATCCCCCACGGCGATTGGAATGCCGATGACGTCGATCCGGCAAAGGAGACGTTCCAGTGGTTGCGCAACGGGGTGCCGATCCCCGGCGCTACGCACCAGACATACATTCTGCAGGCCAATGACTACGGAACGATGATCTCCGCGAGGACGACGGCATATGACTTCACCTACGGCTCTGGAAGCTCGGACTCGGCGGCGATCGGTCCGATCACCGCTGGCACCCTCTACGCCAACTCTGGCGGAGGCTACCTGGCGGGCACGAGCCAGGTGGGTCGCACCCTGAAGTACGCCTCGACAGGCTGGAACGTCTCAGGAGTCACGGAATCGCTGCAGTGGCAGACGAGTCCAGACGGAAACACCTGGACGAACATCCCCGGTGCCACTGGACCGACACACACGGAAACGGCCGACGATCTTGCCAACGGACCGTACATCCGTATCGAGGTGACGGCGTCGCACTTCGGCTACACGACCTTCGTGTACGACTCCCCGCCGGATGGCGTGCAGCCGGGTGTCTTCAAGCTGGTGACGGCGCCAACCGTATCCACCAGCTCGACGACCTGGACCGCGTCGGCTGCCAGCTGGTCTCCCAATGTTGGTTCGACAAAGTACCTGTGGGAAGTGGATGGCGTCCCAGCGACCCCGCACAGCGACAACGCATCCCTCCCCCGTGCTGGGACATCGGGTAAGTACGTCACGGTCGAGGTCTTCCGTGAGAACGACGGATACACGCCATACTTCGCCCCACGCATCACCGTGCAGCTGGGCGCCGCGCCGGTCGCGAGCGCTCCGCTGACCGTGACCGGGACGCCGGTATTCGGGTCACCACTCACCGCGATCGTCCCAAGCTTCACACCGGCGCCCACCTCGACCACGTGCGCGTGGCAGTACAAGTCAGGCACCAGTTGGAAGTCCGTCGTTGGTGGCACAACGTGCAACTACACGCCGACGGTCGCGGATATCGGACACATGCTTCGGCTCACAGTTAGGGCCAGCAAGACCGGCTACGCGACGAAGACGCTGATGTTCGCGGAGCCGACCCCGGTCGTCGCCGCGCCCATGGCGGTCAGCGTTGCGCCGAGCATCTCCGGTACCCCCGGCACCGCGCTTGTCCTTAGCGCGAACACCGGCACATGGACGCCATCGCCGACAAGCTTCACCTACCAGTGGAAGTACAGCGCGACGGGTCTGGCTCCGTTCACCAAGGCGCCGGGCACCAGCACGGGGTCGACGTACAGGATTCCACAAAGCCTGCTGGGCAAGAAGATCGCAGTGGATGTCACGGCTCATCTCGCCGGACACGCGACGGTGACCGCGACCGTCGCCGCGAGTGGACCGGTGACTCCCGGATATCGGGACCCGGTGAGTGCACCGAAGGTCACGGTCAGCGGGACAACACTGAGTGCATCAGGCGCAACGTTTTCACCTGCCGCTCCGGTCACCTACAACTGGTTCGTCTACGATCTGAATGACTCGCCGGGGCCAGCTACCGTAAGCCCAACCTTCCCATTCGGCTCGCACCTGCACGCGCACATTGGAGTGCAGGCGGTGGCCAACGCCGTGGGTGGTTATCAGCAGACGTTTGGGCCGATCATCCTCGCTCGCAAGGGTGGTGAAACGACCGCCAGCACCCTGACCGTCACCGGTGGAACTGTGGGAGTCGCGACAACCGCGAGCCCGATCAGCTGGAGCATCGCCAACTCGACGCTCACGTACGCGTGGCAGTACCAATCGGGCACGAGCTGGCTCGGCATCCCCGGTGCGAGTTCTCCGACCTGGGCGCCCACCGCGGCTTACTTCGCAAAGCACATCCGCCTGGTCGAGACAGCAAGCCACGTGAACTACAACTCGGCGTCCGTGATCTCGAATAGCCTCACCATCACGAACGGGTCGGCACCGGTCGCGGGTTCGGGCGCGCAGGCTCCCAGCATCGGCGGGGCGAACGTGGTCGGAAGCAAGCTGACCGCGCACCCGGGAACGTGGAGCATCCCTGGCGTCACCTTCGGCTACCAGTGGAAGACGTCACCGGATGGCTCGAACTGGACGACCGTTGGTGGCGCGACATCCTCCACCTTCGTTGTTCCGGTTGCTGCCATGGCCACCTGGTACGTCGGCGTGCAGATCACGGCGTCCAGGACCGGCTATCTGCCGGGGACGGTTTTCATCGCGGATCCCGGCCAGTCTGGTTCGGGTCAGTTCGCGATGACCAAAGCTCCGGCCGTGACGGCGGTCGGCACCGTGCTTTCTGTGTCGCCTGGCACCTGGAGTCCGATGCCAACCGAGGTTCACTACGCGTGGCATCATGTCTCGCCGGGTGGGGTGGCCGACCCCATCGGCGGTGACTCTCCCACGTACACGCCGACAATTGCGGACGCGGGCTACGAGATCGCCGTCACGGTGACGGTCAAGAAGACCGGGTACGCCGACTCGAGCGCGACGGTCACGGCGCGCGGAGGGGGCGCCATCACGGCCCTCACTCCCGTGAACGTGAGCGGCACCCCGACAACCGGCCAGCAGCTCACGGCAGGCTGGACGTTCTTCTCGGTGGTCTCTCCGACCGTGACGTACCAGTGGTACCGGAGCGGAGTGGTCATCTCCGGCGCGACGTCCCAGAACTACACGCCAGTCGCGGCCGATGTCGGCAAAAAGATCTCAGTGGTCGTGACGGTCACCAAGTCGGGGTGGACGACCACGAAGTTCACGGCGGTTGGGGCGGTCGAGCAGTCGGGCACCAGCCTCGGCTACTCGGTCAATCCGACCGTGTCCGGGAGCCCGACAGTCGACAGTGTCCTGACGGTGACTCCTGGGATCTGGTCGACCTCCGGGCTCGCCTTCACCTACCAGTGGACCCGCGGAGGCAACGACATCCCCGGCGCAACCGGTACCAAGTACACGGTGACGGCGAACGATCTGAGTGACGACATTCTGGTTATTGTCACCGCGAAGAAGCCGTACTACGACCCGCGAGTGGCAGCGAGCGCACCCGTCACGATAGGTCTGGGCGCCCCTCTCGCGCCAGCGACGCCGGTCAAGATCACCGGAACGGTCGGGCTCGGCAAACTGCTCACCGCGAGCTACGGCGCCTGGAACTATCCGGTGACGCTGACGTTCGAGTGGCAGTACAACACGCCGGTCAACCCGATGTGGCAACCCATTTCGGGCGCAGCCGGCTCAACGTACACGCCGAACCTGCCGGAGGTCGGTCACGCCGACCACATTCAGCTCATTGTGCACGCGTCCCGCCCCGGTCACGCGTCGGTGGACCTCGTGAGTGCGGCGGTGACCGTCCCCTAACTTCATCGAATGCCCTGTATGTGCGGGTGCGAGTGCGAGTGCACCCCAACTAGCACTTAGAGGGCATTCGATGCCAAATCGGTGAGGGTGCGGAGCTTCGTGGGGAGGTCTGGACCTTGGGGCACGACAATCAGTTCGTCGGCCCCCGTCGACTCCGCCAACGACTGAAGGCGGGATGTCACGTGCGCGAGCGTTCCGACGGCCTGCTGTGCGTTGCGCTCACGCACGAACTCGAGCTCCGCGGGCGTCCACTCGTGCGCCTCGGCCTCGGCCAGCGTCGGGATTCTGCCGGGGCGCGCTCCGGAACGAAGGCGGCTGAAATACAGGCCATTCGGCAGAGCCAGCCGGTCGGCATCCGTTTCGCTGTCGGCGACGAGCGCCGCAACGGCCACCATTGAGTGGGGTTCCGCCCGGCGTTCGTTCGGCTCGAAACTGTCGCGGTAGAGCTGGAATGCGAGCGGCGTGTTGTCTCCGCCCGCGAAATGGTGCGCGAAGGCGAACGGCAGTCCGAGCATGCCCGCGAGCTGGGCGCTGAAACCGCTTGAGCCGAGCAACCACATTTCCGGTGCGTCGCCGAGCCCCGGATGCGCGGCCGGTCGTTCACCCAGACCGTTCTCGAGAGGCGGAATCAGCCCGAAGAATGCCAGCAACTCGACGACCTGGTTGGGGAAATCATCCACTGTCTCGGCGCCAATGTTGCGTCGGAGTATGGATGCCGTGAGCTGATCGGTTCCCGGCGCACGACCAAGTCCCAGGTCGATGCGATCGCCATGCAGGGCGACGAGTGTGCCGAACTGTTCCGCGATGACCATCGACGAATGATTCGGCAGCATGACTCCGCCGGAGCCGACGCGAATCCTCGACGTGGCTGCGGCGATAGCTCCGATCAGAACCGCCGGAGCAGAACTCGCCACTGCGGGCATGCCGTGGTGCTCAGCCACCCAGAATCGCCGATATCCGAGGTCGTCGGCGAGCTTCGCGGTTTCGATGGTTTGGGCGATCGCTTGCGCGTGCGACATCCCCTCGTACACCGACGCGAGATCCAGCACGGAGAGGGGGCGACCAACGATCGAAGTCATGCACTGTGCAACTGGGAGATTCGACCGCGCATTCCGATGGGTTGGCCCTCTGATTGGGGCAGTCGCACAGGTCGATCTACACCTCGAGTCGATTGTGAGCCCCCTTCGCGTCCAATAGAGTTTGTGGATTCCCGGCACAGTGTCGCGGTCGCGGGCAACCTCGCGTTCGTGCAGCGCCCGACCGATTGGCCAGAACGTGACCGCATCTCGAGCTCTTGCTGCCACCGACAGAGACACGAGAACGAGGACTCGCCGACCAAAAATCGCACTAGCCGGCATCGCGCTCGCCGCACTCCTCGGCGGCAGCATCCCCGTGCTGGTTGGCGTTTCGGCGTCAGCCTCTGGTACGGCAACCGGAATCGTCAGCGGCATAGCGTCGGTCACCAGTGCACCCGCCCAAGTCGACTTCGCGGCGGCCGGGCAGGTGAGCGTCAAGGCCTGGAAGCTGAACCCCGACGGCGTGTCCGCCACGAACGTCGCGTCGACCGTAACGGCGAGCTCCGGTAACTGGCAGTTCGCGAGCCTGCCCATCGGACAGTACGACTTCGAATACGACTTCAAGAATTCAGTCGTTGGCGCCTACAAGGATGCGCCAGCCTTTCAGGGCGGCGGCGTTCGACTCGATGACGAGATCGCGGGGCATTCCAGCGGTGGCACACAGTTCGTCAGCCTCCCCGCCGACACACCTTCCAGCATTTCTGGGGTGACACTACCGCTCGGAGACAACCTCAGCGGCGTGGTCGACGACCGCGTGGCACATCCACTCGCCGGGCAAACCGTGAAGCTTTTCATCCAGGGTTTCGACGCCCACGGTGCGAAGGGCGCGTACCCATACGCCACCACAACCACTGGCGCGAACGGTGCGTACTCCTTTGCGAACCTGCCAACGGGCGTCTTCGTGCCCGAGGCGGGCGGGTCGAATGGCTACGCGATGCAGGACAGCAACGGCGACTACTACGCGTCGCCGTACCCTGACGCCAAAGACGTCGAGCTGTCAGCGCCCAATCAGTCGGCGGTCGCCGACTTCGCGCTGTTCTCCGGCGCGAGCATTGGCGGCACCGTGAAGAACACCTCGAACGCCGCGATTGGCGGCATCCTCGTGAGCGCCTTCTACGATCTGGGTGACGCCATCAACGGCATCCCCATCGAGACGGCGAAGACCTCGAGCACGGGGGCGTACACGCTCGCAAACCTCCCCGCGAGCGATGAGATTGTTCTGCACTTCGCTTCGCAGCTGTCCGCGTCCGTCCAGTACCACGACTCGTGGTGGCAGGACGAGCCAATCGCGGACTGGGCAGACCCGATCTCGCTGGCCGCCGGCGCGCACCTCACCGGTTACAGTGTTCGGCTATCGCGAGCCGGCTCAATCACAGGCGTCATCTCTACGGCGGATCACAGCGCGCTCACCTCGAGCGACGTATCGATCGAGGCCTGCCCCATTGAGTCTTACGACTCCGAAACATATGCGGATTGCCAAGGAACCGACCCGGGTGTGATCGCAGCAAACGGCACGTACAAGATCGGTGGCGTCGCTCCCGGAACGTACACGGTGTTCGTCAACTACCACGGCAACGGCAACTACCAGGACGAGTTCTTCGCCAACAACTACACGGGTGAAAACACCTCGAAGTTCAAGGTCGCGGCAGGTGGCACGACCGCGAACGTCAACGTTGCGCTAGATCCGGGGGGCATCCTGTCTGGAACCGTCTCATCAAGCGGCGTGCCAATTTCTGGCGAAACGGTGTCCGCGCCTCAGAACTTCGGCGCGACCGCGGTTGAAGGCCACAGCGATGCTGGAGACCATTACGCGACCACGGACTCCAACGGCAATTACACGATCAAAGGTCTTTCCGCTGGCAATTACGGCGTGGAGCTTGTGCCGAACAACGAAGCAGTAGCAACGCAGTGGTTCCCGGGCGTCTCAGCAGAGGATCTCGCATCGACGTTCACCGTGACCGCGTTGAGCGTCCACGAGGGCATCGACTTCAATGAGGTCGGAACCGCAACCATTCATGGGCATGTTCTCGACGCGATGAACGAAGCTGCACTCGACGGTGCCGAAGTCGACGTACGACTGGTCAACGGCACCGGAGCGCAGTCGAGTCCGGACAACCTGGATGTGTCGACAACGACGGACAACAACGGCTCATATACGGTGACGGGTCTACCGCCTGGGAACTACCGCATCGCCGTCGACGCAGGGGATGCGGTACATCTGGCGCAAGACATCGGCGGAGTGCCCGGCGAAGCAGACTCCCACGTCCCCCTGCTCGCACTGGGTGCCGGCCAGGATGCACAGGAAGACGTGCACCTGCAGCGAGGCGGCTCATACACGGGCACCGTTGTCGACAGCAACGGACACGGCATTCGGAATGTCGACGTCTTTGACAATGACTTCTTCAACAACGGGTACGCAACGAGCGACGCGACCACGAACAGCAGCGGCGTCTTCACTCTTACCGGGCTGCTTCCCGGTGCCCATTCGCTCAGTTTCATGTCCTACGACGACAGCTACAGCACGCGGACGATCGAGGAGCCCGCGGTCGCTCTCAACTCGGCTTCCGTGCCCCTTGGCCAGATCGAACTGCTGCACACCACAGGAATTCGGGGCATCGTCCTTGGCACAAATGGCAAACCCGTGTCGGGTGTGGATGTCATCGCTGTTCCAAAGTCATCCCTCGGAGGCATCACATTCGAAGATTCCTATTACGGCACGGATGACGTCACCGTAAACGACGGAACCTTCAGCATCTATGGCCTGGATCCCGGCAGCTACTACCTCGAACTGACGCCGCCAGCCGGATCCGCATACGCGACCCAGTTCATGGGCGGAAGCACGGATCCGACCCTCTCCGAGGCCGTGGACGTCACCGCGGAGGGCACGACGGCCTACCGTGAGGTTCACATCGTTGGCGGAGGGTCCATCACCGGCGTTGTCACCAACAAGAAGGCCGGGAAGGCAATCGCCGGCGTGGAGGTGACCGCGACCGAGACATCCATCGCTGGAGAAAATGACTTTGGCGGCTTCGACGGGACAGGCACCGCCACCACCAACTCCAAAGGCGCGTACGTGGTCCCAGGGCTCACGCCAGGAAGTTACGACGTCAGCTTCAACGACCCGAACTCGGGCGAGCCGAACCTCGCGTACGCCTCCGCGAGCGCCACGGCGTTTGTGCGGGACAAGACCACCACGACGCGCAGCGCGGCACTCCTCGGCCGAGTACACGTCAGTGGACGCGTACTCGACTCCACGGGTGCGCCCGCGGTGCAGCTTCGCGTGCAGGCGTTCCCCTACGTCGACGGAGTCGCGCAGTTCGGCGATGGCATCTTCGGCCTGGGCCAGAGCGAGCAACCGCGCGCTGGACTGGACCTTACAGACGACCAGGGCAACTACTCCCTCTCGCTTCTCCCCGGAACATACGTGCTGGAATTCATCACCGCGGGTGACAGCGGCGCGACCACGTTCCTCGGCGGGACGGACGTGCCTGCTGACTCCACCAAGATCGTCGCGGTCAGTGCTCCCATCGCGAATCAGAACATTCAGCTGCCGACCTACTCGGGTGCTATCTCCTTCAACCTCGTCGGCGCAAGCGCGGAACCCCTCGAGGGTTTCATCACCGTCGATCGACTGGATGACTCAAAAACGACCGTTCTCTCGAGCGAGACCATCGGCGACGAGCTCTTTGGCCCCGCCCAGATCGATGGGGCGACGACTATCGCAAACCTTGCCCCCGGCTGGTACAACGTGACCATCGACGCGTTCACGGACGAGAACTCCTACAACGAGGTCGTTCTTCAGACGTACGTTGCTGGCGCCCCGAACGATCTGGGCGAGGTTGACCTCACGGATCCCGTGTCGGGCCAGGAACTCCTCGAGCCACAGGCAGACCCGGGCAATCCGCCAACCATCGACGCCAGCGACGGGGTCCAGGTTGGTGACACCCTGATCGCTAATCCCGGCTCGTGGATCGGGTCGCCGACCACCTACTTCTACCACTGGCTGCGAAACGGACACCAGATCTCCGGCGCGACGGGTGCGACCTATACGCTGCAGCCCGGCGACGCGACCGCCCGAATCTCACTGAGCATCGGCGCTTCGTCATACGAAGACTTCAGAAACCTCAGCTACACGACCGACGCCCTCGACCCCGTTGCCCTCGGCGCGGCCGCGAACACGGTCGCCAATCCCGCGGTGACGGGCACGGCGCGCGTCGGCTCGACGCTCACCGCGAACCCCGGCCACTGGGACCTGCCTGGCGTCACGTTTACCTACAAGTGGACGCGCACGGTCGGAGCCGGGATCCCCGTGAGCGTCGGTACGTCGTCGACCTACAAGCCGACGACCGCAGACGTTCCCGTGGGGGGCCTTCCGACCACGCTTGACCTGCTTGTGACCGCGCATCGCG
The DNA here is from genome assembly GCA_036495225.1 of Galbitalea sp. Taxonomy (GTDB): domain Bacteria; phylum Actinomycetota; class Actinomycetes; order Actinomycetales; family Microbacteriaceae; genus Galbitalea. Next base: position 53,382 of record DASXNG010000054.1, on the reverse strand, counting down.
TCGGTTTCGCAGACTCGACTCCGTTCGACGTCTCGGTGCCGACAATCGCGCCGGCCGTGGCGCTGATACAGACTCACGCATCATCGGTTTCACACAACAGCACGACCGGACTGTATTCGGTCGCGCCCGGCTCTTGGAGTCCGACGGGTGGCGTGATCTCGTATGAGTGGCGAGAATACCCGGCGGGATCGACGATTCCAACGACGCTCGGCAGTGGGTCGACGCTCTCGGATTCGCTCCCGACATCCACGACCACGCGACTGACGGTGGTCGTTACCGACACGAAGCCTGGCTACGCGACCAGGTCCGTCGAGGTGCCGGTGCGCACGGGTGAGGCGGTCGTGATCCTGACGAGCCCAACCGTGAACGCACCAACGCTTCAGCCCAACTTCGTTGCGACAATCAACTCTGATGCGGTCACCGCACCCGTGAACGCAAGCTTCTCCCGCCAATGGCTGCGCGACGGCGTCGCGATCAAGGGCGCAATCGGGGGGAGCTACGTCTTCACGACGGCTGACGTCGGACGCCACATCACTGTGCGCATCGTCGCCAACGCGAGGGGCCACATCGCGAGCTTGCCGCAGACGCTCGACGTCGGCACAGTCACAGCCGCCATTGCGTTCGTCGGGACGGTGCCGGTGATCACGGGCAACCCGGCGGTCGGGCGAAAGCTGACGGCCACCATTCCGAATTGGGCACCTGCGCCGACATCCGTCACCTACCAGTGGTATCGGGGCGCCGCGCCGATCTCGTACGCGACCGGCAAGACCTACGTGCCAACGAGTGCGGATGTTGGGCAACAGTTGAGCGTTCACGTCAGCGGCAGGCGCAGCGGTTACGCGACCATCGTTGGCGTCTCCGATCTGACCCCGGCGATCGCGGCTGCACCCATCTCCAACCTGACCCCGCCGAGCGTCGCCACTGTCACCAAGGTTGGTGCCACGCTGACTGCCGCGGTGGGCAAGTGGGACGTAGCACCGACGAGCTACCGCTACCAGTGGCTACGGAACGGCAACCCGATCCCATACGCGACGAGCTCGACGTACGTCGTCTTGCCGAGCGATCTCTCTGACGACATCAGCGTGACGGTTCAGCCTGTCAAGTCGGGCCTCCTACCGACCACACCGCTCGAATCGAACGCTGTGACGGTACAGCCAGGCGCCGCCGTGGTCGCGACGAAGGCTCCCGCGCTCACCGTCGGTGGCAAAACCGTCACATTCGTGGTGATCGGCAACGTGATCAACGCCACGGCAGGCACGTGGCCAGCGGTAGCCCTCGACCTCACCTACCAGTGGCAAGTCGACCGCCACGACGGATCCGGATTCGTGAATCTCGTCGGCCAAACGGGACACCAGCTGTATCTGAGCTCAGACCCGGCGGACTCTGCGGACTTCTCGGTGGGTTACAGCTACCACGTGGTCGTTTCGGCGACGCGGGTCGGCTACCTCGATTCCGCACCGATCCTGTCCGCGGCGTTGACGATGCAGTAGACGACGGCAATCGCGGGAACCGATCGGACGATGCCGGACACTACGTAGTGTGACCACGGATTCCGACGAAGTCGTTTGGGCGGCAGCGCTCGAAGGCGACGGCGAAGCGTTCGGTCGCATCTTCGATCGCCATCGCTCTCGGCTCTACCGGCACAGTTATCGGCTCGTGCCGGTCGCGGCAGACGCGGACGACGTGGTCGCGATCGCGTTTTTCGAGTCGTGGCGACGCCGCGATGTCGCGCGCTTCGTGGACGGCTCGATGCTGCCGTGGTTGCTCGTAATCGCGACCAACTCGGCGCGGAATCTCGCGCGCGGCGAGCGCCGCTACAAGGCGCTGCTGGCGAAGCTCCCCGCGGGCGAGCACAGCCGCGATCACGCAGAAGACATCGATGACGTTGCTCGTGCCGCACTCGCGAAACTCTCCCTTCCCGACCGGCAGGTGATCGCGCTGTGCGTGCTTGACGGGTATTCCGAAAAGGAAGCCGCTGCGGCACTCGGCGTTGCCCCGGGCACGATCAAGTCCCGACTGTCCCGCGCGAAAGCGCGCCTGGCGGGGCAACTCGAAGCTCACGCCACTCCCCTACGCTCGCTCGCGAAAGAAGCCAACAATGAAGCCTGAAATTCTGGATTCCCGAGACACGGAGTTGCGCACCGCGCTCGTGAAACTCGTCTCGCGCAGTGCGCACTCGCGGCGACCCTCCCGAAAGCTGGTCGTTACCTCAATCATCATCTTCGCGATTGCAGGCGCGATGACTGGCGGAGCGGTTGCCGCTGCGACGATCAACGCGCCTCCGCAGCACGCCGTGAACGACGCGCTCTTGGAAGCGGCGCACGAACAAGTCATCGATCAGAACGCCATTCTTGTCGACGCTCCAATCGTTCGATCCGGCGCCGGGACCACGATCATCCGGCTCGGGAAGAAACCCGCCGGCGCGACAAATCTCGTCGTTGCATTCGAATGCACGGATGTCGGGACGCTCACGACGCTGATCGACGGACACGATGACGGCCAGACGTGTGGGGAGTCAGACCAGTTCAACCCGACGGCTAGTCAGGAGCCCGTCTTCGGCACGGGAAGCCACACCTTCAAGATTGTCGCCGCCCCGGGCCTCCGATTCACGGTTTGGATCTCCTGGATTGCAGCTTCGAGCTTCGGGCCATCAACCGCCCAACTCGCCGAACTGGCCGACGGCAAGGTCACGCGCATCGAGTATCTAGCGGCCTATGACCGTTTCGCAGCGTGCATGACTGACGCGGGCTACCCGTTAGGCGATGTCCCGCGTAACACGACGCTACTCGACTACGCGACTCCAGGGGACATCTACGGCGACGCCGCATTTCAGCGTTGCTACACAACCGAGTTTGACCGGGTCGACACCGTCTGGCAGCTAGAGAACTGGAGCACGTCGTACACCGCCGTCACCGAGCGCACGTGCATTCGCGGCATCGGAGTTACGCCCGCCACCACCGAACAAGCGCTCTACGACCAAATCGAGAAGTACAACCTCGAGAAGTGCGTTCTCGGACAGTAGGTGCGAATTTCACTCTGCGGCGAACATGCGCGACAGTGCCGGCCATTCGCTCGCCTTCACGTACACGGGCAGCTCGTCGATCGGTGTGGACCGTTCGACGACTCCGGGAAGTACCGCTTCGCCGGTGAAGGCGTCCACCCACTCGCCCATGGGCAGATAGACCCGCCAGCTCTCCGCTCCCGGCTCGAGCACCGGCGCCACGAGGATGGAGTCGCCGAGCATCCACTGCACGGGAAAGTCCCACACGCGCTCGTCGCCTGGGTGATCGAAGTAGAGCGGTCGCATGAGCGGTGCGCTGGTCTCGATCGTCAGTCGTGCCTGCTCGGCCAGATACGGCACGAGTCGTTCACGCATCTGTGCGAATCGCCGGAATACCGGCAACACACGGGCGTCACCGCTGCGCTCGGCAATGTTCCACGGGGTGCGGTCACGCGAAGGCAGTCGATGGTGGTTGAACTCGGAGTGGTATTGCATGATCGGGACGAACGCTGAGGCGGCAGCCGCTCGCAAATAGAGTTCTGCGCTCGGAATCTCCCCGGAGAAGCCGGCAATGTCCCAACCCCAATAGACGATTCCACTGGATGCCGCGGACAGCCCCGCAAGCATCGACCAGCGGAACGCCTCCCAAGTCGAATTCTCGTCCCCCGCCCAGAAAGCGCCGTGCGCCTGACTGCCGCTGTAACCGGCGCGACTGAATGTGACAGGCGCCTTTCCCGCGGACTGTAATAGGTCACCGAATGCCTTGGCGTAGAAGACCGGGAACAGGTTGTTGCCCTCGTCGCCGTGTTTTCCGTCGAGATAGCGCAGATCGCGGCCCCACGCGTGCTCACCGCCGTCGGTTTTGAATCCGTCGATACCGACTTCCTCAACGAGGTAGCGACGCTTCTCCGTCCACCACGCGGCGGCGCGCTCGTCAGTGAGATCTGGCATGAGCCCGAGCGGGAACCACCAGCCTCGATTTCGATAGGGGCGCAGCGACCCGGTGGGAGCAAGCTCCTCGATGAGAACATTCTCGCGAATGGCTGCGGCAGCATCCGCAGCGGCTTGCCCTGTCGGATGAGGTCGCATCTTGAGTAGCGGGATCTGCCAGAGGTGCAGCTTGACGTCACGTGCATGGAGTTCGTCGGTCATGCCCTTCGGGTCTGACCACGCGCCATCCGGCGGGAAACTGAAATCCTTCAGCCGCAACGGGGAGCCATCCTGGGAGGGAACATACTGAGCATCGCGCCACGCCGTGAACGTGCTTTCGTCGCTCCACGCCTCGATCACCACAGACCCGACGGGGATGTCGTGCTCGCGATGCAGGTCGACCTGCTTCATCACTTCGGTCTGCGTGTTCCACTCGTTGCTGCTCGCCCAAAGTCGGAACACCCAGGAGGGCAACTCCTGCGGGCGCCCGACATCCGCGAGAAAAGCGTCAAGCACTTCACGAGGCGCTCCGTCGTAGAACGCAATCTCGGCAGCGGCTTCGCCCGAGGGCGCGTCAACCTCAAGCTCCACCCACAGGCGGTCGCTCGTCTTCTCTCCGAAGTCGAACCAGACGCGACGAGCGGTGCGAACGTGGAATCCCCATCCATCCCCGCCGACGAGGTGAGCGAACGGCATAGGAAGGTAGGTCTTGCGCTCGGCGCCCTGGCTCTTGTACTGCTCGAAAACGGTCGAGTCCAGGCTGGAGCCTCGGTGATCGAGAGCGTCGAATCGCTCACCGAGACCAGTGACGTGTTCGGCCGGGGCTAGTGGCAGGGCGAATCGAAGTCGATGAACGTGGTCGCCGTCCGAGCACACGCTGACCGAATCGGGAATGATGCGGCTCGCGCCGTGCGCTACTACCGCAGTCGGTGAGCTGTGCCATCCCGAAGCGCGAAATTCAAACCAGCGCGTGTGTTCGAGGGACCTGCCCGTTGCAGTGAAGCGGTATCTCACTTGCTCGCCCTCGAGGAGCTTCCCCAGGCTGACCTGCCAACCAGTCGATGAGCGCGCGAGTCGCGCCTGTGCCGACGCCAGGTGCCCGCCGTCGACGAGCTGTCCCCTCGACCGCCGTGCGGCAGGTTGCAACGCGATCACTTCGCTCGCGCCGCCCCGTTCGACTTCGACCGCGACAGCCGTGACTTCGGATGAGGTTCGCACACCGAGTGTCACCGGTTCACCCGCGATCGGATCAACCGGAGAGCGCTGCTCCGTATCGACGGAGTACGGGTGACCGGAGCCGAACGGTCGATGCCGAATCACGCCTCACCTCGGTCGTCGAGCACTCCGAGCTCGACGGCCAGACGAACATACATTGCGTGGCTCCACAACAAGGGGCGGGCGACCGAACCCCACCGTCCGACCCACTCGTCGACCATTGTCGGATCGAGCAAATGCCAGCCGACCTGCTCGGGAAACTGCTGGTCGCTGTCTGCGGTCGAGGCCGCCCAACGCAGCCGTTCCATCGCGAGTTCGCGCGAACCGGCCGCGGCATCCGCAAGTCCAAGAAAACAGGTGAGCAGCGGCCACTGTCCCCCGCCGAAGAACGTGTCACGCGCGTAGCGGTGCACGCCGCCATCGTGGGTGAGTTCGCGTTCAACGGCCGCTATGGTGTTGCGGGCAAGCGGGTCGGAACTGGGGATGACGGCAAGCGGGCTGACGACGGCCAGCAGGCTCGCATCGACATCAGATGAGCCGAGCCACTTGGCGAGGTGATGATTGGTCGTTCCGTGTGCGCGAATCAGGTCGAGAATCTCGGCTGCCACTGCCCAGCACTGGGCAAGCCGGGTCGGATCAATGATGCCGGTCTGCGTCACAGCGCTGAGGCCCGCAGCAATACAGCCCAGAGTAGAGACGTGCACGTGCTCCGCGCTCTCCTCCCACCAGTCGAAACACGGCCTGCTCCATGAACTGAGCAGGTAGTCGACGGTCAGCAGGATGGCGGGACTCCACCGCGCCAGGTCGATCGAGTGGCGCCGCGAGTGCTCGACGACGGCCCACAACCAGGTGCCATATCCGTCGAGCTGGAAATCCCACCACTCGTCGTCGCCGTCCTGTCCGTCGAGCGTAAATCGAGTCGGCAGCATGTCGCGGTCGGGCGCCGGAGTTCCGTCGGCGGCTCGGCCGACGATGTCCTCAATCCGATCACGACGAGCAAGCACAATCGAGCTGCACCAGTCGAAAAATGCCGTGGCAGAGTCACGGCGTCCCGCCGATGACACCGCATCCGCAATAAAAGCACCGTCGCGGAACCACGAGTAACCGCGATACGCAGAGAACGTGGGGCTCGCCGGATACGCGCCCGAAACGTCCTGCAATTCTTCGATCAGCGCGATGCTGCTCGTGGCTAACGATTTCAATTCGTCGATGTCGACTGGACGGTCGCGGATGGCTTCGCTCATGCCGGTGATTTCCCCTTGGTTGTGCTCAAAGATATGGAAGGGTCCCGAGGCCGAGTGGACCTCGGGACCCTGTGGCCGACCTGCGCCGACCGATGATGCTGGTCTGATCTAGCCCGCGAGCAGCGCGTCGATCTTGGTCTTCGCGCTGTCCAGTGCCTGCTGCACGGTCTCACGACCGGACTGGGCTTCGATCAACGCTGCGGTCATCGCATCCTGGATCGCCTGCGAGTTCGCTCCGAGGGACGGGCTCTGCGCGATCTGCTTTGCAGCATCGAACACGGCCTGCCGGTTGGCGGGCGCACCCTTGTTCAGATAGGTGGCGAGCTTCGCCGAGTCCGAGATCGTGGGAAGCTCCCAGCCGGTGTCGAGACGCACGTTCACCTCTTCGTTCGACGAGGACATGTAGACGGCCCACTTCTGTGCCGCAGCGAGATGCTTGCTTTGTGCATACACACCGATGCCGTTCGAGAAGACCGCGCTAGCCGACTTCGTGTTTCCCGGCTCCACGGCGATGTCCCACTTGAACGGAACCTTCGCAAAGTTGCCGAATACCCACGTCCCCGTGTGCAACATCGCGAGCTTTCCGGCGGCAAATAGATTCGTGTCGAAGTCGGCCGTGCCCTGGCCTTGCTTGATGGTCGGCATAGTCGTGCCGCTCTTGTCGACCAGCCACTTTGCGGCTTCCAGCCCAGCTGGAGTGTCGAAGGCCGCCTTCTTGCCGTCCTTGCTCAAGAAGCTTGCCCCGTTCTGCACAAGCGCCTTGTAGTACTCGTTGTAAGTGACGGGCTGGTGGTCGCCCCAGATGCCCTTGGCCTTGTCGGTGATCTTCGTCGCCGCTGCGGTTTCATCCGCCCACGTCCAGCTGCTCGTTGGGTATGAGACGCCGGCAGCATCGAAAAGGTCCTTGTTGTAGTACAGCACCACGTCGGAGAACGAGGTCGGCAGAGCGTACTGCTTCCCGTCCGTCTGGTACGTGTCCAGCAGTCCGGAGTTGTAGACCTTGCCGTCGACTCCCTTCAACTCCGCGAGCTGGCCGTTCGCCTCCAGCGACTGGTAGTTCGAGAGGCCGTCAATGTCGAACACATCCGACGCCGTACCAGCGGCGAGATCCGTCTGCTGCGCAGTCGCGTAGCCGCTGTATGGGATGGTTTTGACCTGCACCGTGATGTCCGGATTGGCCTTCTCGAAGGCATCCACGATCTTCTTCAGATTGCCCTCGTTGGCACCCGCCGAGATGAAGTTCGTGTAGGTGATGGTGACCGGGCCGCTGTCCGCCTTCGGCGGGTTCGAAGCGCATCCCGTCATGACGAGCGCTGCGACGCCTGCCACTGCGAGGGCTCCGACTAGCTTTCTTTTCATGTGCTGCAATCTCCTTTGATGTGATGGTGCGGTGGTACCTGTGGTCCAGCGATCACTTGATCCCTGAGCTTGCGACGCCCTGGATGACGTATTTTTGGGCGAAGACATAGAGAGCCAACATGGGCAGGATGCTGACGACGGAGCCGGCCATGATGACATCCCACTGCGAGATGTACTGGCCTTGAAGACCGGCGAGCGCAATGGGAAGCGTCTGCAATTGCGGCGAACGTAAGACGATGAGTGGCCAGAGAAAACTGTTCCAGCTGCTCATGAATGAGAAAACGACGAGAGTCGCGAGCGCTGGGCGGATATTCGGCAGGATCACCTGTCCAAAGATTCGAAAATGTCCGGCGCCGTCGATCGTCGCTGCTTCATCCAGTTCGCGAGGAACCTGGTTGATCGCCTGCCTGAGAAGAAATATCCCAAACGCCGAGGCGAACGTCGGCAGCAATGCGCCCAAATACGTGTCGAGGAGCCCAAACGTCTTGAGCTCGACGAAAAGCGGAACGATGAGCACCTGCAACGGGATCATCATCGTCGCGAGATAGATCGCAAAGACCACATTTTGGCCTCGGAATGGCAGTCTGCTGAAGGCATACGCCGCAGTCGATGACGTGAATAGTTGCACGGCGGTTGTGACACTAGCGAGCAGGAGGCTGTTGAGGATGACCTGGGCAAATGGCAGGTCGGAGAATAACTTTGCGTATGCGCCGAACGACGGATTGGCCGGAATCAGTGCCGGCGTGCTCGTGAGGTTCGCGCCTGGCGTGATTGAGGTGATCAGCGTCCACAGGAATGGGAAGAACATTGCGAGCGCGCCGCCGATGATGGCGACGTGCAGGATGATTGCAATCACGAGGCCCCTGCGCGAGGCTGGCGTGCGGGCCGCCCAGCGCGCCCGAGTGCGAATGGCGATGGTTGCGTCAGCCATAGGTCACCCACCTCCTCTGGCCGCGAATCTGAATGAGGGTGACCGCGAGGATCACGATGAACAACATCCACGACAGTGCTGAAGCGTCGCCCGCCCTGCCGTAGCGGAAGGTGAAGTCGTAGATCTGCTCGACAACGGACTCACTCGAGCCGTCCGGTCCGCCGCCCGTCATGGCATAGATCTGGTCGAAGACCTGGAACCCGTTGACGAGCGAGATGATGATGACGAAGAAAGTGGATGGTGAGAGCAGGGGCAGCGTCACCGAGATTAACCGGCGCCACGGACCGGCTCCGTCCACCTTGGCTGCGTCATACATGTCGGTCGGTATTGCCTGGAGGCCGGCCAAAAGGATCACCATGACGAAGCCGAGATCCTTCCATGCTGACGCCAGAATGATCGATGGCATGGACCACGCCGGATCCGTCCACCAACCGGGGCCCTGTATGCCGACCCAGGCAAGGACTGTGTTCACGATGCCGTTGCTTGGGCTGAGCAGCCAGCGCCAGACGAGCGCGACGACGATCCAGCTGGTGATCACTGGCAGAAAGTAGACGCCGCGCAAAAGGGATCGACCCTTGAGTGCGGTGTTGAGGGCGAGGGCGAGCGCGAGTCCGCCGAAGTAGACGAGCGGCAGGTAGCCGGCAACATAGTACGCGGTGTTCAGGAAGACCGAACCAGTCTGGGGATCCTGTAGCAGTCCCACGTAGTTCCCTAAGCCCACGAACTTCATCGGGGCCAGGAGATTCCACTGGTTGAGGCTCACCCAGGCGGCGGCAATCATCGGGCCGAGCACGAAGATCGCTAGTGGAATGGCGCTCGGAAGAAGGAACGCCAGCACGGTGAGCAGGTACTTGGCGCGTCGCGAAGTGCGAGCCGTATCCCGAACTGGCTGCGAGTGTTTGAATTGCGGCGCCTTGTCGACGAGCGCGGTTTGAGCGGTCACTCGCTGTCACCTTGAGCCGGGGCCGCCTGCTCGACTAACCGCTCGCGAACAAGTCTCCCCTGGTCGCCCGCAATGTCGTCCGAGTCAAACGGGGTCGCGAGCACGATCGATGCGGCGCCCTGCGCCCAGCTTTCGTCCTGCCAGGACTCGACGGCAACTCCAACCCCGCGGCGGCTGGAGATAAGGGATGAACGGAGAGCAGGTTCGAATCCGAAGGACCAGTGGGCCCACGAAATTGTTCCCTCTCCCAGCACGATGACTATTTCCGGGTCGATTGTGTGCACGATGCCCGCCAGTACTCGGCCGAGCAGGTGCCCAGCCTCGCTGAATACTGCCGCGGCGGCCTCATCCCCTGAGTCTGCGGCCGACCGCAGTGCGTCGATGCTGCTGTGCGCGCCGATGATTCCTCGCTCGCGAGCGGTGCGCAGTAGCCCTGCCTGACCGATGATCGCTTCGAGACACCCGATGTTGCCGCAGGTGCACAGCGGTCCATCTGGCTGAACCGGGATGTGGCCGATTTCACCGGCACCTCCCGAGGCGCCCCGCAGCACAACGCCATCAACGACAATTCCGGCGCCGATGCCGGTTCCGATCGTGATGACGAGGAAGTTCTCATACTGTCGGCCGAGCCCGTACAACCGCTCGGCCATCGCGAGCGCATTCACGTTGTTCTCGACCAGTACTGGCAGTTCGAGCTCACGGCGCAGAGTCGCGCCAACCGGTACCTGTTGCCAGCCCAGTTGCGCAGAGTCGACGAGTCCGCTGCCCTGCTCGTCGACGGAGCCGGGCACCCCTACCCCGATGCCGAGCAGCGGCGCATTGCTGCCGCCCGCGATGAACCGACGCAGAAGTTCGGTGATGTCATTGAGCATGGTGGATGCCGCGGCATCGAACGGTTCGCTGGCGGACCGCAGCACGCCTCCCGCTATTCCGACCTCGACGAACGCGACATGATCGGGAGCAATCTTCACTCCAATGGCGCGACCAGCTGTTGCAACGAGGCCGAGCATTCGAGCGGGACGCCCCCCCTGCGATGGAGAGTGATCGAGCTCCGCAAGCAGTCCATCCGACAGGAGGTCCTTGGTGAGCTGGGTCATGAGAGCCGGCGAGACGTTCAGCGCCCGCGCGAGGTCGGCGCGCGACGCTGGTCCCTGGGCGCCAAGATGCGCAAGGATCGCGGACCGATTGACATCGGTTCTCGCATTCGGGCGAATCGTCATTGGTTCTCCGTCGTTCAGGGCGGTCGTCACTGAGCACGCTTTATTCAGGACTAAATAAACTTTAGAATGAAGTGGACAGAGCCGTCAAGACGCAACGAGAAAATGACCATAACTGCTGCATCTGGGGGCGCGTCGACTTTCCCCAAATCGCTCTCGCCCTCGAGTTTTAGATCGATGTGGGGAAAGTCGAGGCGCGCGGCTCCCGGCAAGAACTGGCAGTACTGCAACTACCTCGGGTAGCTCACCATATGCGTTCGGAGACGCAGTGCAATCTCATCAAGGTCTTGCGCGCCCTGCGCGACCGCCAGCACCAGATTGAACGCGTCGTCGTTCGACATCACGACGCGGTAGCCGTTGAGCCTGAGAAACGCGAGCGTGAGAAACCAGGAGAATCGCTTGTTCCCGTCGATCATCGCGTGATTCGTTCCCAGTGAGCTCAGCAACGCGGCGGCCTTCAATTCGAGCGTCTCGTACGCATCATCACCGAAGGCGCTCGTTGCGGGCCTTGCGAGCGCTGAAAACAGAAGACCGCGATCTCGAATGTGCAAGCCAAGGTAGTCGGCGGCAACTAAGGCCTGCTCCGGATCGATGTACTCCGTCACGCGTCTTCGAGTCGCCTGATTGTCTCCGCATAGTCACGCTTTGTCTCGTCGATGCTGCCAAGCACTCGACGAGTCTTCTCTTCACGCGAGATGAACTCCTCGAACGCTCGCACGATCAATGAGTGCTTGGACGTGTGCTGTTCAGCGGCCAACTTGTCCGCAGCCGCATCCAATTCTGGAGACAGTCGAAGTGTCATTGCCATAGTCGCCATGATACCAGTCTGGTATCACGCGAACGACGAGCCTAGGCCGACTTCTCTGTTGGCCGCACGGCCTTGCGCGGCACGATCGTCGGCGCGGCGTTCTCGAGAACGGACTGGCGAGTAACGACCACGCGGGCGACATCGGCCGTTGACGGCACCTCGAACATGATCGGGCCGAGAACCTCTTCGAGGATGGCGCGGAGACCACGAGCACCCGTCTTGCGTAGCACCGCAAGGTCGGCGATCGCCTCGAGGGCGTCTTCGTCGAAGTCGAGTTGAACGCCATCCAGCTCGAACATGCGCTGGTACTGGCGAACCAGCGCGTTCTTGGGCTGCGTCAGGATGTCCATGAGCGCGACCTGGTCGAGCTGAGTGACGGTAGTGACGACGGGCAGGCGGCCGATGAACTCGGGGATGAGTCCGAACTTGTGCAGGTCTTCTGGCAGAACCTCGCCGAAGAGGTTCACGTCGTCGTTCTTGCTGTGCAGCGGGGCGCCGAAGCCGATGCCCTTTTTGCCTGCACGCTGGGAGATGATCTCCTCGAGTCCGGCGAAAGCGCCTGCGACGATGAACAGAACGTTGGTCGTGTCGACCTGGATGAACTCCTGATGCGGGTGCTTGCGGCCGCCCTGCGGCGGAACGGATGCCACGGTGCCCTCAAGAATCTTCAGCAGCGCCTGCTGAACACCCTCGCCAGAGACATCTCGCGTGATGGAAGGGTTCTCGGCCTTGCGCGCGATCTTGTCGATCTCGTCGATGTAGATGATGCCGGTCTCTGCGCGCTTCACGTCGTAGTCCGCGGCCTGAATGAGTTTCAGGAGGATGTTCTCGACATCCTCACCGACATATCCGGCTTCGGTGAGTGCCGTCGCATCCGCCACCGCGAACGGCACGTTGAGGCGCTTGGCGAGAGTCTGCGCGAGGTAGGTCTTGCCGCAGCCGGTCGGGCCAATCAACAGGATGTTGGATTTGGCAATCTCGACATCGTCGATGATGTCTGCCGATGAGATCGTGTTGCGAGCGCGGATGCGCTTGTAGTGGTTGTAGACCGCGACAGACAACGCGACCTTCGCCGCCTCCTGGCCGATGACGTACTCCTCGAGGAAGGCGTAGATCTCTTTCGGCTTCGGCAGGTCGAATTCGCTCGAGGTCTCTTCCCCTGCTTCAGCGAGACGCTCCTCGATGATCTCGTTGCACAATTCGACGCACTCGTCGCAGATGTAGACCCCAGGGCCAGCGATCAGCTGCTGCACCTGCTTCTGGCTCTTTCCGCAGAAGGAACACTTCAGCAGGTCGGCGCTTTCCCCTATGCGGGCCACTGTCGCTCTCCCCTGTTCGAGACACAAGACACTATGTGGGAATGAGCCTAACCCGAGAGACGGACACTGCCAGCCATCGCGCAGAATTGTGACTTCGGCGTGCCGTAACGTAATTCGCATGCGCACAGCCCGACGCCGCCGCGTTCTCGCTGTTGTCGCAGGCGGAATTCTTGTCGTCGGCTCAGTTCTGGGCCTGGCCGAGTCCGCGGCCGCCCACAACTATCTGGTTTCATCCACACCCGCCTCGGGAGAGACTCTGACCAGGCTCCCGGCACGCTTCGTCATCACGACCAACGAGGGACTGCTGGACCTCTCGCACCACGGCGCCGGGTTCGCCTTCGATGTCGAAGACTCGCACGGCAAGTTTTACGGCGATGGGTGCGTGGATGTTCACGGCCCAAGCATGTCAACCGCCGCGGCGCTCGGGTCTCCCGGCACATACAAGGTGATCTGGCAGATCGTGTCTGCCGACGGGCACGTCGTTTCGAACGAGTACTCGTTCACGTGGGCCCCGGCCGCTGGCAGCTCCCCAGCCGATTCGGTCGGCTCGAGTCATCCGCTCGACTGCCACGGTCTCTCCGGCGGCACCGCTCCCCCGGACCCCAACCTGGGTCAGGACGTCTACAACCAACCCCACGCCAACCTCGGCCTCGTGCTCGGCATCGGCGGAGGGGTGCTCGCCCTGGGCATCGCGCTGGCTCTGGTACTGCTGCTTACTGGTCGCCGCAGGAAGCCCACCGACGGTGAGTAGCGCCCTCATCGTGATGTGTGGCCGGTCGTTCTCCGGCAAGAGCACCATCGCCCGCGCGATCGCGGCCACGCTCGACGCCGATGTGGTGAATTTCGACCAGATCAACGAACAGCGGGGTCTCGATGGCGGGGCCGGCATCCCTGTGGAGGAGTGGCAGCGCACCCACGCCATCGCGACAGAGCGGGTGCTCGCGGCGCTGCACGACAACCGTGTCGTGATCGTCGATGACACGAATTCGTGGAGATTCCTGCGCGACGGATGGCGGGACCTCGCCGAGCGCGAAACCGCCAGCTACATCCTGCTGTACGTCGACACCCCGGCCGACGAGGTGCGCCGACGCCGGGACGTCAACCGGATTCATCGCTCACGTCACGAGGTCGCGGATCCCGTGTTTGAAGCCCACCTCGCCGACTTCGATGAGCCCGGCGCCGATGAATCCCACACCATCGCGCCAGCGGTGGCAGACATCCCCGTCTGGGCTCACACGCTGCTCGCCTGACCCGCACATATCGAATGCCCTGTAAGTGCTGGTGTTGGAGTGTTCCAACCCGCACTTACAGGGCATTCGATGGAAAAGCAGTGGCTACTTCGCGATCGCCGCGATCGTCTTTCGCGGCGCGAGCACCTGGTCGATGATGCCGTACTCGAGGGCCTCCTGCGCGCCAAGAATCTTGTCGCGGTCGATGTCCTTGTGTACTTCGGCCGACGTGCGGTTGGAGTGCAGCGACAGGGTGTCCTCGAGCCAGGTGCGCATGCGCTGGATCTCACGCGCCTGAATCTCGATGTCCGACGCCTGACTTGCGCCCTCAGAGCCAGCCGCTGGCTGGTGGATGAGGATGCGCGCGTTCGGCAGGGCGAGACGCTTTCCGGGGGCACCGGCAGCCAGCAGCACTGCAGCAGCCGAAGCGGCCTGGCCGAGCGCGAACGTCTGCACAGGCGGACGGATGTACTGCATCGTGTCGTAGATCGCCGTCATCGCGGTGAACGAGCCACCGGGCGAGTTGATGTACATCAGGATGTCGCGGTCCGGGTCCTGGCTCTCGAGTACGAGAAGCTGGGCCATGACGTCATCCGCTGATGCGTCGTCGATCTGGACGCCGAGGAAGATGATGCGATCCTCGAACAGCTTCGCGTACGGGTCCTGGCGCTTGTAGCCGTAAGCAGTGCGCTCCTCGAAGGTCGGAAGGATGTAGCGGCTGCTGGGGCTCTGCGGAGCCCTGCCGCCGAAATCAAAGTTGTTCATGATTAGTCCTTCTTCCCGGTCGCGTCAGCGTTGCTGACTCGGTCGTCCGTTCCGCCGCCACCGACCACGTCACTCGCGAACTCGCGCAGGTGGTCGACGAAGCCGTAGTCGAGTGCTTCCTGTGCCGTGAACCAGTTGTCGCGGTCGTTGTCGATCAGGATCTGCTCGACGGACTTGCCCGTCTGCTCAGCCGTGAGCTCAGCCATCCGCTGCTTCATGGCGAGGATGACGCCAGCCTGTGTCTGGATGTCGGCCGCGGTGCCGCCGAACCCACCGGACGGCTGGTGCAGAAGCACGCGCGCGTTCGGGGTGATGTAGCGCTTGCCCTTGGTGCCAGAGGACAGCAGGAACTGTCCCATGGATGCCGCAAGGCCGATGCCGACAGTGACGATGTCGTTCGGCACGAACTTCATCGTGTCGTAGATCGCCATCCCTGCGGTGATCGAGCCGCCGGGTGAGTTGATGTAAAGGAAGATGTCTCGCTTGGGGTCCTCTGCGGCAAGCAGCAGGATCTTGGCGCAAATCTCGTTGGCATTGTCGTCTCGCACCTCTGAGCCGAGCCAGATGATGCGGTCGCTCAGAAGTTGGTCAAAAATGCTGCTGACCAAAGCCGGTTGGGCCATTGTCGCGCTCCGTTTCAGTTATCTCTTGCTGTCGAATCTATCGGAGCACTCGTCGCGATTCTGCTCTGTTCGCCCTCGGCAGAGTGCGCGCGTCAATGTAGTTGGTTGAGTAGCGCAATGTAGTTGGTTGAGTAGCGCAACGCCGAAGGCGTTACGCGTAGCGAAACCCTTGAGCACGCTCAACCCGGTTTCGCTACGCGTGCCTTCGGCGCGCTACTCAACCAACTATCGATCTGTACGGTTGCATCATGACCGACACCTCATGGCCAGCCCGCGTCGCCGCCCTCTGGGACGAGTCCGATGAGCTCGGCGACAACATCCTGCTCGAACGCATGGATGCGCTGGTGGCGGAGCGATCGGTCGACGACGCTGAGGCCGCGTATGAGGCCGGCTCCGTGCGTGATTCAATCGGCCTCGAGGCGGAAGCGGTTCCCTACTACGAGCGCGCGCTCGAGCTTGGCCTTGGAGAGCCCCACCTGAGCGAGCTCTACATCCAGTTCGCGAGCACGCTGCGGAATCTCGGTCGCTACGACGAGGCCCTCACAGTGCTCGATCGACTGCCCGCCGACACCGAACTCGCGGATGCCGCGGCCGCGACCCGCGCGCTCATCCTCGTCAGCGCCGGTCGGCCCGTCGAGGGGGCGGCAGTCGCGATCACTGCCCTGACGCAGCACATGACGCGGTTCAAGCGTTCGATGGCGAACTACGCGGCGGAGCTGTAGTTGGTTGAGTAGCGCAGCGCCGCAGGCGCGACGCGTGGCGAAACCCTTGAGCGGGCTCAACCAGGTTTCGCTACGCGACTGCCTTCGGCAGGCGCTACTCAACCAACTACATAAGAACTAGTGGTCGTGACCCTCGTGGTCGTGGTCATGATCGTGCGGCGCGTTCGCCTCGGCGAGCAGGTCGCTCGCAGCGCTCGTGTCGAAGTCATCCTCTGACTCCTCAGGCAGCTGCGTGTACTCGCTGACATCCACCTTCTTGCCCTTGGTGTCCACGACGTTCGCCTTGCCGAGGATGTACGCCAGCGTCTTGCCGCGGGCGACCTCGCCGATCATGGCCGGGATCTGGCCGTTCTCGTCGAGCACCTTGATGAACTCGCCCGGCTCCATGCCGTACTGGGCCGAGGCCTGGATGAGGTACTGGGTGAGCTCGTCCTGGCTGACCTTGATCTCGATCTGCTCGGCAATCGCGTCGATGAGGATCTGGCTGCGGAACGTCTTCTCGCTGGACTCGGCGACCTCTGCGCGGTGCACGTCGTCTTCGAGGCGGTTCTCGTTCTCGAGGTGACGGTGCACCTCGTCGTCGATGAGCGCCTGCGGAACCGGGATGTCGACCAGCTTGGTCAGCTCGTCAACGATCTGGTCGCGGGCCTGCGAAACCTGGCCAAACTCCTTCGACTTCTCGACCTGCGTCTTGATGTCGGCCTTCAGCTCTTTGATGGTGTCGAACTGGCTGGCGATCTGAGCGAAGTCGTCGTCGGCTTCGGGAAGCTCGCGCTCCTTGACCGCGAGAAGGGTGACCTCGATAAGGGCCTTCTCTCCGGCGTTGTCGCCGCCGACGAGTGTCGACTCGAACGTCGTGGTCTCACCCGCGGTGAGAGACTCGAGCGCCTCGTCGATGCCCTCGATGAGTTCAGCTGAGCCGATCTCGTAGCTGATGTTGTTTGCCGTGTCGACCTCTTCGTCGCCGATCTTAGCAACGAGGTCGAGCTGTGCGAAGTCGCCGACCTTGGCCGGACGGTCGACGGTGACCAGGGTGCCGAAGCGGCTACGGAGAGCATCGAGCTCGTCCTGCACGTCGTCCGCCGAAACGGTGATCGGGTCGACGGTGAGCGTGAGGCCCTCGAAGTCCGGGATGGCGAAGTCTGGGCGAACATCCACCTCGACGGTGACGACGAGGTCGCCGCTGAAGTCCTTCACGTCGGGAAGCGTCAGGATGTCGGCTTCCGGACGACCGAGCGCGCGGATCTTCTCGTCCTGTACGGCCTGGCGGTAGAACTTGTCCAGGCCATCGCTGACCGCGTGGTTCAGAACCTCGCCGCGGCCCACGCGCTGGTCGATGAGCTGCGGAGGGACCTTGCCCTTGCGGAAGCCGGGGATGTTGACGGACTCGGCGATGTGACTGTACGCGTGCTCGATGCTGGGTTTCAGCTCTTCCGGCGTAACTGCGATGGTCAGCTTCGCGCGGGTCGGGCTCAGCTTCTCAACCGTGGTCTTCACTTGTGGTTCTCCTGATTGCTCTTGATTGTCGTGCTGTGTTGGGGCGACAGGATTCGAACCTGCGACCTCTCGGTCCCAAACCGAGCGCTCTACCAAGCTGAGCTACGCCCCGGGATCACTTGCCGTACAGCCAGCTCGAAGGGGACATACACGTCACCCGAAAATTGACCTCGGCAAGTCTAGCTGATCACGCTCCACCCGTTGTGGGGTCTGGCCCCGAACGGTTTTCACCAACTAACGTCGGAAAGGCAACCCGGTCGTAGAAGGGGAATCGACTTGGCGGACTCAGAGACAACGACGCCCACAGCTGGTTGGTATGCCGACCCGCGTGTGCCGTTCCAATTGCGCTGGTGGGACGGCGAGGACTGGACGACGAACGTCTATATGCCCGACCGCTCGCCGCGTCCATCGCACGAGGATCTGGCTCCCGGCATGGCGGATCAGCCGGGCGGCAAGTGGGACTGGCCGCAGGAGTAGCTGCATCGGCTCTCGCCGAGCTCACGGCGTAACCAATCTGCGGGTTTGTTGGCCCGGTGGTCGTTATTCGGCTCGCTTCGCCAACAAGGGCTCAGTTTGTCGAGAGGCGACGCTTGTCGAGAGGCGACGCGCAGAAATGTTCCGGTAGAGTGATCGACGCACACAGGCGACTTGGTCGCCCTGTGGGGACGTAGCTCAATGGTAGAGCCTCAGTCTTCCAAACTGATTACGCGGGTTCGATTCCCGTCGTCCCCTCCATTTCCGCTCACGCAACGCGACTAGACGTACGTCTGCACCAAGCGCCACTCCGCCCGCCCGTCGATTCGGATGACGTCGAACACTCGCGAGTCGCCGCTGTCGTCGGTGGCCTGGAAGCGCCAGCCGTCGATGGCCGGCGGATGCGTGAGGATCGGCAGCTCGATTTCGAGCACCGTTGGCTGATCGCTGACGCGGTACGGGATGCCTCGCCACACCAACCGCGTGGGAGTGCCGCGCTCGTCCAATTCGAGCCACACCGCTGCATCCGTCGCCAGCATCTCGCTCGCCGCCTCTCGAACATATCTTCGAAAGTGCAACTGTAAGTCCACGCTGGGCGACACGCCAAAGCGCAGCCAAAAACGAGCGTGACACCACGAAGACTTGACGTGACACCACTGTGGTGTCATTATGGTGACATGGAACTTGGACAGTACGTCAGCGACCTGCAGCGCCAGCTCGTGGACACCGCCGCGAACGGCGCGGAAGACACCCGCGCGGTTGCCGAGCGAATCGTCACGGGGCTGGATGCCGCAACTCGCCTCGTGCTGCTCGATGCACTGTCTGCTGCGGCCGGCGAAATCACTCGCGACCTTGCCCCAGGGTCTGTCGACCTGCGGCTGCGCGGTCGAGAGATCGAGTTCGTCGTCACCCAGCCGAACCCAGAGCTCGAGTCTGATGACCACCCGATCGCGACCGTCGACCTCGACGATGCGAGCACCTCGCGCACGACACTCCGACTCCCGGACGCCCTCAAGGCGCGCGTGGATGAAGCGGCCGCGGCCGACGGCCTGTCCGTGAACACCTGGCTGGTCCGCGCGATCGCGGCCTCTCTTCAACCGAAACAACGAAGATCCACACAGCGCTCGCTGCGCGCCGGCGACAACTTCGCAGGCTGGGCGCGCTAGACGCAGTCCCAGCGGGCACAAGAGCCCACAACATCCACCAACCGCGCCGAGCCGCGCGGGCGGACAAACACGCCCATAGAAAGGGAAGCGCGAGCATGCCCACGTACAGCACACCAACGCCCATCGATCTCGCCATCAACCTGCAGGTCGGAGGAATCGACGTCATCGCGAGCGATCGAACAGACACGATCGTCACCGTCTCCCCCACCAATCCGACCAAGGCGGTCGATCGCCGAGGAGCGGAGGAGACCAGGGTCGAGTTCGACGGCGAACGCGTCACCGTCGTGGGTCCAAAGCCCAGGATCAGCTGGATTGGTCCCACCGAGTCGGTTGACGTGACGGTCGAACTTCCGGCGGGCTCACGTCTCACCGCTGAAGCCGGAGTCGGCGGCGTCCACACAGTCGGACGTCTGGGCGCCACTCGCGTGAAGAGCTCGCTTGGCGCGGTAGAGGTCGAACTGACCGGCGATCTGTGGATGCGGGTCTCGCACGGCAACGCGATCGTCGGCACCGCAGACGGCGGAGTCGAAATCACGGCGGACTACGGCCAGATCCGCATCGGCACAGTCACCGGTGACGCAATCCTGAAGTCGTCGCACGGCGCCATCCGTGTCGGCGAAGTTGGTGGCGAGCTCGACGCGAAGCTCTCCTATGGCGAACTGGAGATCGCGAAGGCGCTCGCCTCCGTTGTCGCGAAAACCGCGTACGGGAGCATCGAGCTCGGCGAAGTTTCGAGCGGGTCCATCGAGGTCGAGACCGGCTATGGCCAAGTGAACATCGGCGTTCGCGCCGGCGTCCCCGCGTGGCTCGACCTCTCGTCGAAGGAGGGCCGCGTTCGCAACGACCTCGCCGGCGACAGCGCTCCCGAGACCGCGGACGACTCGGTCGCCGTGCGTGCGCGCACGCAGTGGGGCGACATCAACATCCATCGCGCTGAGTGAACCAAGCAGCCAAACAAGCGAAGCAATCAATAGGAAGGAACAACTCATGACTACACCAGCAATCGAGCTCCACGGGCTGCGCAAGTCGTACGGGGAAAAACTCGTGCTCGACGATGTCGACCTCACCGTGAACGCCGGCACCGTCACCGCCCTGCTCGGCCCGAACGGCGCTGGTAAGACGACGGCCGTGAACATCCTGGCAACGCTCGTGCGGCCGGATGGCGGTACGGCATCGGTGAACGGATGCGACGTCGTCGAGGATCCGGACGGCGTGCGCGCCGTCATCGGTCTCACTGGCCAGTTCTCCGCAGTCGACAAGCTGCTCACCGGCGAGGAGAACCTCCTACTGATGGCGCGGTTGCGCCACCTCGGCGCGAAGCGAACGCGGACGCGCACCACCGAGTTGCTCGAGCAGTTCGACCTGGTCGAGGCCGCGCGCAAGCCACTCTCGACCTACTCGGGCGGGATGCAGCGCCGCCTCGACCTGGCGATGACACTCGTTGACACGCCGAGCGTGATCTTCCTCGACGAGCCGACGACGGGTCTCGACCCGCGCAGTCGCCGCACCATGTGGGACATCGTGCGAGGCATCGTCGCCAACGGCACGACCGTGCTGCTCACGACGCAGTACCTCGACGAGGCGGACGAACTCGCGGATCGCATCGCGGTGCTCGACGACGGCCGCATCGTCGCCGACGGCACCCCGGACGAGCTGAAGCGCCTCGTGCCCGGTGGGCATGTCCAACTCCGCTTCACCACTGCGGCGGCGCTCGACACCGCGTCACGGCTGCTCGACGAGTCGGTTCGGGATGATGCGGCCCTCACGCTCACCGTCCCGAGCGACGGCGGAGTACGCGCGCTGCGTACAGTGCTGGACCAGCTCGACGCACAAAAACTCGAGGTCGAAGACCTCAGCATCCACACCCCGGATCTCGATGACGTGTTTTTCGCTCTCACCGGCCGGGTCGACACCAAAGGAACAGAGTCATGACCTCCATCATCGCCACGAGCCAGACAACCCGGGTCGGCGCCAGGCAGTCGCACGTTTTCTCCGACGCGATCACGATGCTGCGGCGAAACCTGCTTCACATCATCCGTTACCCGGAGCTGACGATTTTCGTCATCGGCGGCCCCGTCGTGTTCCTGCTGCTGTTCGTGTTCGTCTTCGGCGGCACGCTCGGCGCCGGCCTGCCGGGCGTGGACGCGGAAGGCGGACGCGCGGCCTATCTTGCGTACGTCATGCCGGGCATCCTCATCATCACAATCGCTGGCACGGCCGGTGGCGCCGCGACAACTGTCGCCATGGACATGAAGGAGGGCATCACCGCTCGGTTCCGCACGATGGCAATCTCGCGCGCAGCGGTGCTCGCCGGGCATGTGCTCGGCAACACGATCCAGGCGATCCTTGCGGTCGTCGTCGTGTTCGGTGTCGGAGTTGCGATCGGGTTCCGTCCGACGACACCTCCCATCGACTGGCTCGCGGCCTTCGGCATCATCGCGTTGATTTCCTTCGCGGTCAGCTGGTTGGCCGTGGCGATGGGGATGCAGGCCAAGTCGGTCGAGTCAGCGAGCAACCTGCCGCTCATCCTGCTGCTGCTCCCCTTGCTGGGCAGCGGTTTCGTGCCCACCGACTCGATGCCGCAGTGGTTGCAGTGGTTCGCGGAATACCAGCCATTCACCCCCTTCATCGAGGCGATCAGAGGCTTGCTCCTCGGAACCCCGCTCGGCTGGAACGTCGTACTCGCCATCGGCTGGAGCGTCGTCCTTGCGGTCGGCGGCTACATCTGGTCGATGGTGCTCTACGAGCGCAGGTCCGTGCGCTAAGTTCGGCTCGCGTGAATCCCACACCTGCAGGGTATGTGAGCACCCGGAGCATATGGTGGATGACATGGTGCAGGTGCTGCCCGGTGATCGATACGTCGCGATGGGCAGCTCGTACGCGGCTGGACCAGGTCTGGGCAAGCGCGCCGCTGGCAGCCCCAAACGAGCGGGGCGATCGTCCGTCAACTACGCGCACGTGCTCGCCGAGCGCCTGCAGCTTGATCTGCGCGATGTGACCTATTCCGGTGCGACGGTGGCTGAGCTGCTGCACGGGTCGTCCAACGGCGAGCCACCACAGATCGACGCTGTCACGTCGGATGCGCGGTTTGTCACCATCACCGGCGGCGGAAACGATGTCGGGTACATCCCGCGAATCACGAGCGGCTCCGCGCCGTTCCCGATCTCCGCACTTCCCGGAGTGCGGCGACTCGCGCGCTCCTTCGACAGCCAGGACGTCACGAATTCCAAGTTCGGTGCTCTCCATGACGACTTCGCCGCGCTCGTCCGCGAGGTTCACCACCGTGCACCTGGAGCGACAGTCGCGTTGGTCGAGTACCTGCCGGTTCTCCCCAGCGACACCTCGGTCGACCTCGGATCCTTCCCACGCGACCTGGCCGATTGGGGGCGCGGAACGTACGCCAGACTCTCGACACTGACGGCAGGGCTGGCCGAGGTGGAGGGGTGCCTCTTCGTTCGAGTTTCGGATGCCGCGGCCAACCATCACGCGTGGGCGCCGGAGCCTTGGACACGTCGATTCGAGCTTTTCGGCCGCAGTGGAGCCCCGTATCACCCGAATCGCGCCGGAATGTCGGCCGTCGCGGACGTCATCGAACGGGCGTTACACCGGTAGCGTCTAAGTCAGGAGGCGTTCATGGGCAACCCCGTAGTTCATTTCGAAGTTTCCGGTCAAGATCCTACGAACCTGCGCGCTTATTACGCCGCGCTTTTCGGCTGGGAATACGACAGGAACTCCCCCGTCGCGCCTTCCGTGTCTGAAGCAGACAACTACGGATTCATCAACAACGCAGAAGGCATCGCTGGCGGCGTCGGAGGTGGACCCGGGTATCCGACCCACACGATCTTCTATGTCAGCGTGCCGGATGTCGCGGCCGCTCTGGAAGTGGCGGTGAGCCTCGGCGGCACGCGCGTCATGGGCCCTGAAAAGAACCCGAACGGGTTGCTGGTCGTCGCCCACTTCCGGGATCCGGAAGGCAACCTCGTCGGCTTGGCCGGACCGGCCTAGCGGGCACACTTGTACCGTGGACTACGACCTGCCGACTGACCGACCCATCATCGAGCGCGACGTCGTACGGGTCGTCGTCCAGGATGCCAACGGCGACGTGCTGCTGTTCTGGACCAACAACCCAACGCTGCCCGAGGTCGGGCACTGGTGGGAGCTTCCAGGCGGCGGACTCGAACCCGGTGAGACCTACGTCGAAGCCGCCGTGCGCGAACTGCGTGAGGAGACGGGCATCCGGATCCCGCCAGAACGGGTGGGGCCGCCGACCTGGAAGCGCACGGCGACGTTCGTGCATCGAGACACCAGAAGACTCCAACACGAAGTCATCGCGCTGGTGCGGATTGACGCCGTTGCCCAGGCCGTCGACGAGTCGGAACGGCTGGACTACGAGCTCGAGGACTACACCGACTTTCGCTGGACACCCGTCGCCGAGATCATCGCGAGCAAGGAGCGCTTCTATCCCGGACGACTGCCCGAGTTCCTGCCAGACCTTCTCGCGGGCCGCGAGGTCGATGAGGGCTTCGAGTTCTGGTCCTAGATTTAGGGCATGCCTCGCACAACACATTTTCTTGACGTTCCCGACCTCACCGGCAAGCGCGCGATCGTCACCGGAGCCAACAGCGGACTCGGGTACGAGCTGACCCGTCGACTCGCAAACGCGGGGGCGACCGTCACCCTCGCTGTGCGCAACCGCGAGAAGGGGAATGCGGCCGTGGCGTCGCTGACGGAACAGAACAACGATGTCGACCTCGACATCCGGATTCTGAACCTGTCCAATCTGGCAAGCGTGAAGGAATTCGCGGACGCCGAGCTCAAGACAGACAAGCCGCTCGACATTCTCATCAACAATGCGGGCCTCATGATGCCGCCGAAGCGCGAGACCACGGATGACGGGTTTGAGCTGCAGTTCGGCGCGAACTATCTCGGGCACTTCGCGCTCACTGCGAGGCTCCTGCCACTGCTGCGCGCGGCGGGCTCCTCACGGGTCGTCAGCCTCAGCAGCATCTATGCGCGTCGCGGCCGGCTCGAATGGGACAACCTGGAGAGCGAAAAGTCGTACAGCCCTGGCGCCGCATACGGGCTGTCGAAACTCGCCATGCTGATGTTCGCGCGCGAGCTCAGTCGTCACAGCGCGGCCGGGGACTGGGGCATCCTGAGCACGGCGGCGCACCCAGGCGCCACGATCACCAATCTTCAGGTGAGCGGGCCGATGCGTGGTCACCCGGAGAACGGAATGCGCGCGAGAGTCAATCGCCTGCAGTACAAGGTGCCGGGGCTTTATCAAAACGCCGACCAGGGAATCCTTCCGGCGCTGTTCGCGGCGACCAACCCGGATGCTGCACCGGGCGCATACTACGGACCGAGCGGCTTCCAGGAGCTGTCGGGTGGTCACTCGCTGTCGGGAGTTCCGAAGCGCGCCCTCGTCGGTGCAGACTCCTCCCGCCTGTGGGCCGTTTCGGAGCAACTCGTGAACGTCAAATTCCCCTCTTAGCCTGCAAAAATCTCGCCGAATCGTGGTTTGAAATGACCCCCCAACGGGGGGCACGCGTTTAGGGGGAATGCCCCCTACAATGGTCACAGCCGGTTCCCCCCAGAACAAACCCAACGGCACAGAATGTCGCCCCCGAACGGCCTAGCGACAGGGCACGCAGGATAACCGAAATGTCTCTTGCAGTAGAAACCGAAGCAGCACCATTCGGCTGGTACCCAGACCCCGCCAACAGCGGGATGCTCCGCTGGTGGAACGGCCGTCAGTGGACTGACCACCTCGAGTACCCACGTCCCGAGGTTCAGCCTGCAGTGACCCGCACGTCAACGCTGACGCCGCTGGTCTCACGCCGCCGCTTCTGAAGCTGACTAGTTCTTTAGAGTCCACCTAGCGCTGGAGCCAGGCCACCACCGCGAGTACGCGGCGGTGGTCTGAGCCCGAGTCATCCAGCCCCAGCTTCTGGAATATGGCCGTCACGTTCTTCTCGACGGCACCTGTTCCGATTACGAGGGCTGAAGCAATCGCCGAGTTTGTGCGACCCTCGCCCATCAGGGCGAGCACCTCGCGCTCACGCGGCGTCAGCGTCTCGAGGGGGTCGCGCCTACGCCCGATAAGTTGCGCGACCACCTCGGGGTCGAGAACCGTGCCTCCAGAGGCGATCCGGTCGATCGCATCCTTCAACTCTTCGAGGGATGCGACTCGGTCTTTGAGCAGATAGCCGACTCCCCCGCTGCCATCCGAGAGCAGCTCCTGGGCGTATGCGACCTCTACGTACTGCGACAGCAGCAGGATGCCGACGCCCGGCAGCAACTGTCTGGCCCTGATCGCGGCGCGTACACCCTCGTCCCGAAACGTCGGAGGCATGCGAACGTCGAGCACGATCAGGTCGGGCTTGACTGTCTCGAGCTCCGCGAGGAGCGCCTCTGCGTCGCCATACGCCGCGACCACGCTGACGCCAGACTCTCGCAGCACTCGCACGAGGCCCTCACGGAGCAGCACGGAGTCATCGGCAACCACGACTCGGAGCGACTCCATGCCACCAGAGTATGGGGCGTTCAGGGCAGAGCGCTCTCGATACCGGGCAGCGGCAGGTAACCACTCACTATTGTCGGACCGCCTGCGGGACTCGTCAGCACCAAGCTGCCGCCGAGTCCACGCATCCGTTCGTCAAGTCCGGCAAGTCCGTGACCCTCGGATGTCACAGCTCCGCCGACCCCGTCATCTGTCACGGAGACCGTCAGCCAGTTCTCCCCCGACGCCTCCACTCTGGTTATCGCGACCTTCACCTCGATGGTCGATGCCTTCGAGTGCTTCGCCGCATTCGTGAGCGCCTCGCTCGCGACGAAGTAGGCGTTGCGCTCCATCTCTTGCGGCAGGTTTGTTCCCTCGGGAACGTCGTTGACCACGTGGGCAGGAATCGGGCTGCGAGTCGCTGCGGACTCGAGTGCGGCGACGAGACCGCGATCCAGCAGGATCGGTGGCGCGAACCCGCGCGAAAGTGCGCGCAGTTCGTCGAGGGCATCCTTAGACTGCTGCATCGCCTCTGCGATCAACGCACGAGCCTTCGCCGGGTCCTCGTCGAGTTGACGGTCAGCTGCCGCGAGATCCATCTGCATGCGCACCAGTCGCTGCTGCGGTCCATCGTGGATGTCGCGCTCGAGGCGCCTCAGCGAGTGACCCTCCGCCGAGCTGGCCGCCCCGCGAGCTTCGCTGAGTGTCTGAACCTGGCGGGCAAGGGCTTCGGATGGCCAGGCGCCAAGCAGCAGCTTCGCCGCGCCCCAGTGCGCCCACGCGAAGCCGCGAGTCAGGAACGGCAGGGTTGCGAGCGCGATCAGCCCGATGAAGAAGTACAGCACGGTGTCCGCTACGCGGGGGTCGATCACACTCGGCAACGAGAATAGCCACCGTGAGAGGTACCAGGGGTCCGGGGATGACTGGAGCCTCCCCCACGCCCAGAATGTGATGCCGCCGAACCCGACCGAGATCCACACCACCGTGATGACCCAGGTGATCAGCGAGAGCACGAAGTTGACGAGCATCGTGTGGATGAGCGCCAGCCAGTAGTGACCGTTCAGCAGTACCGCCCGAAACCACGGCCAAAAACCCGTCCCCGCTTGCGCATCCTTCCAGTCCGCCCGCTCAATGACGGGCAGGCCAGAGAAGTCGAGCATGAGGATATTGAGCATCCCGAACCCGCGGGACACGTACAGAACGGCGATGATGACGAAGACACCGACCAGGAAGACCGGGAGTGTCCCAATCCCGGCATTGAAGAGGCCGATGGAGAGGCCGAAACCAACCGTGGCTATGGGGAACGCGAGAAAAATAAGCAGCAGTTCCCGTGGGAGCCTCGCCCACAGTCCGAGATAGAAATTGCGGGATGTCGGCGACGGCGCTGTCACTGTCGCTCCTTCTGCTGTTGTCATGCTCCAAGAGTGGTTGCTCTGAGCTGTGGCGGGCAGCCAGCCATCGCCCGGAAGTGGAGTGGGGGTATCCCCCGCCTACAGCTTCTGTCTTATGCGGTGAAGCGCTATCTCCGTGTACCGACCCCACTCGTCTTCGTGGGACTGGGGAATGCGAACCCAGTCCTTGAACGCGCGGCCTTTGCCCCTCGGATTCCACAACTCCGCGCCGGACAGCGCGAGAGCCTTCGTGTGCTCAGCGGAGCCGGCCCCTAGCTTGAACGCCATCGAATCATCCAGAAAACAGGCGATGACTTTGCCATCTGCCGTAATGCCGCGCTTGCCGAAAGAGGTGCTCCGTGTGACGCCGAGCATGACCAGGTCGTCGAGGATCTGGGTGAACCGGGCGTCTGGGGTCATGCGCCTATTGTGCTCCGCGTGCGTGCCGCATTTCATCTGCCAGTGGCTGCGACGAATATGGCCCATCGGCCTCAAGCGCGTCGATGATGCGCTGGACCACCTCCGGTGTCTCGTTCTGGCTGAGCTTCAGCCGAGCGTCGAACCTGGTGACGCGGATGCGGATGCCGACCGTTCCCGTCGCGATGTGGCGAGCGGATGTCTCGTCCAGTTGCAGAGACTTCGGCTCCGGCATCCGCTGCTCGAAGTGATCGACCAACTCGCCGAGCACGCGGAAATTTTCTTCGTCACCGAGTATCTCGGGAGTTCCGTACAGGTGCGCCGTCGCGTGATTCCAGGTCGGTACGAAGTCGTCGTTGTCGTACCAGCCTGGCGAAATGTAGCCGTGCGCGCCCTGAATGATGACGAGCACTTCGTGTTCACCGAGCTCGTGTAACCGCTCGTCGGGACGGCCGACGTGGCTGACGATCGTAATGTCGGTCCCTGAGCCACCGGCCCCTGAGCTACCGGTCCCTGAGCTTGTCGAAGGGTGCTCCTCGAGCAACACCGGGTAGTGGGATGCCACCAACCCGTTGCTCGTGTTGGAGACGATCGTGGCCCACGGGTTCTCGCTGATGAGGCGCTTGACCTCGTCTTCGTCGGTCAGCAGGTAGGCGGGGGTGTGTCTCATACCTGGTCCTTCGGGCAGTAGTAGAGCTTCCGGCCAGCTGCCAGCTCCATGACGATCGGGGTTCCGCAGATGCGGCACGGCTCCCCAGTGCGGTGGTAAACCCAGTGCCGATCGGCGCGATTGGCGAGCGCCTTCTTCTTGCCTGCGGCCGTGAGCCCGTCCATCGTCAACATCTGGCCGGTCTTCACGCCGATGCGAAGGAGCTTGGTCCAGTCGCGCCACAGTTCACGAACGGTCTCCTCAGGCACAGCTTTACCCGGTTTGTGTGGGTCGAGACGAGCCCGAAAGAGCAGTTCCGCGCGGTACACGTTGCCGATGCCGCTCACCACGGACTGGTCCATCAGCAAGAGGCCGATCGGCGTGCCCGACTTTCGCACTGCAGCGACGAACCGTTCCTCGCCCTTCTTCGCCGAATCGACGAGCGGGTCTGGGCCGAGCTTGGCGATAATCGCCTTGACTTCCTCTGGCCGCAGAATCTCGCACGCGGTCGGCCCGCGCAGGTCGGCGACTGTCGTATCGGTCAGTAGCCGCACGCGAACTGCCCCGATCGGATCCGGGGGGAAGACCTCTCCATCGGTCGACGCAGACTCGGACTCGGCCATCCTCAGCCTGGCCACCCGCGGCGCGCCCATGCTCGCCGAAGCCAGAGCGTTCGCATCCGTTCCGCGCTGGTTGGTCTGACCCATGCGACCGTTCGCCGAAGCAGTGGTTGCGTCTGAGGTGAACTCGCCGGCGAAATCCCACGCGCCGTACATGCCGAGATGGATGCGCAGCCACAGGTGATTGTCGAACTCGAGAAACATCTGCTTGCCGACGGCCTTGGCCGAGACCATGACGTGGCCATCGATGAGGGCAGCGCCATCCGCGAATCGAATCTGCGGCGAGGACACCGCGACCGGCTTGCCGACGAAATGCAGCGCGAACTGGCGCGCGATTCGGTGAACGGAGTGGCCTTCAGGCATGCGCTAGCCGTTCACGCTCACTCGTCGATCTCGTGGCCGACGATGTTGCCTGTTGTCTCGTACTCGGCGAGCTGCGCGATACGCCTTGCGTGACGCTCTGCCCCGCTGAACGGCGTAGCGATGAAGGCGTCGATGAGCTCGATAGCCTGCTGCACCGTGTGCTGGCGTGCCCCGATCGCAATCAGGTTCGCATCGTTGTGCTGGCGCGCGAGTTCCGCGGTCGAGACATTCCAGACGAGCGCCGCCCGGGCTCCCTGCACCTTGTTCGCCGCCATCTGCTCGCCATTCCCAGAGCCACCGAAGACGACGCCGAGCGTCTCGATGCCCGCGCCCTGGTCGCGCACGACGCCAAGTGCGGCGTTGATGCAGAAACTCGGGTAGTCGTCATCCGCGTCGAACGTCTTCGGTCCGTGGTCGATGACCTCGTGTCCGGCATCCGCCAAATGCTTCTGCAGGTCTTCGCTGAACTCAAGACCGGCGTGATCGGTCGCTATGTGGATGCGCATGGTCTCAAGTTTAGAATCGCGAGCGACCGCTACGGAGTCCAGAACCCGGTCATGCCGAGGAGCAGCGCCTCCCGGTTCGCGCCATCCGGAACTTCGATTGGTGGACCGAACACGTGAATGGCGCGCAACTGCTCGATTTGTGGCTCGACGGACGACCACAGCATGTCGATGAGATCATCGCTCATCGCGAAGGGGATCCCGACGAGTTTCGCGATCACGGGGGCCTGGAAGCCGCGGTAGTAGCTGGTGTGCTCGAAGTAGGTCGCCACCGGGAAGTCGCCGTAACTGAGGTGCGCGATCTGCCCGTCTTTGAGCGGCGCAGACACGGCAGCGGTGGCGAGGTCGTTGTAGTGGTTGTACGCGGCGATCGGGTCTGCGCCGCCGAGATCACCGGTCCAGGTGTCACCGACCTCCTCCATGGTCTTGCCTGCGAGAACGTCTGGCACCCAAGCCTCGTCCTTCGTGTGAGCCGCGAGCACCCTGCGCATCGTTGGGTTAGGACTCGACGACCAATTCGCGGGAACGGGCACGTCCAGCTGCTCGGATTTCAACTGGTCGATGACTTCGCGCAGCGCGGCGTCTGACGCGAGAAACAGTTTCTGCTCGGGAGTCAGTTCTGGCGGGAGACCTTCGTCGACATCGCTCATGGATTCAAAGTAGCAGCGGCCGGTGACGCTGAGGGGCATCGTAACTCTCGACACCGCCGCGCAGCAGGAGCAGACTAGAAACCACCGTTCTCGGGAACTGAGGAGTCCGTCATGACGGCACAGCCCATAGAAGAATTTCTGCCGGTCCTATCGGCGGGACGCCACCGGAATGCCAAGCGAGGCGCGTGCTTCATGGAATATGCGTCATACCTCGCGGGCGAGCGCTGGAGCGATCGCCCGGCGTGCACGCATCCGAGCCTCGCAGCGCTTGCCCGGTTGGTGAATGATCTCAGTTCCGATGAGTCCCGCTCGCGCCTGAGCGTGCACATCTCGTCGGTGATCGGTTTGAATGGCAACGACCCGCGAGTGCCGGTCGTCGTCGCATCCCTTGCGGGGGCGAGCGCCCTGCCGATCGCGAGCATGGCGCGCCAGCGGGCTCTCGCCACCGGCCTCGTGCGCTGCGAGCGCATCATGGCCGATTGGGACGGGCCGGTCATCGAACGCACTCGCCTGCGCATCCGCGCGGCCTTCCTGATGGCCCCCGGCACAGAGAAGTGGGCGAGCGACTTCATCGAGCAGATCTCGCCCCGCGGTGGCGAGTTGCCACGGATCAACGACGAAGCTGTGCTGCGCACGTCGGCCATCGGGATAGCGGACGCCTGCGTTCCGGACACCGACGAGCGCCTCGCGGCGCTGCTTGAGTTGGCGATTGAAGAGTGCACAAACCTGCTAACGCCTGCGCCACTGCCGGTGCCAGTACCGGAGCCGATCGAGCGAGTTCACGCACGCGTCTAGGGTTTCCGCTGCGCCAAGGCGGCACAACTAGACTCCTGTTCGGACCAGGTGCCTGAACACCGACCCGGTTCATGAACTAGAGGGAGTTGTCAGTGCCAGGAGAGAACCTCACCCGCGTCGAAGCCCAGGAGCGCAAGGCGCTTCTGGATGTCGCCAGCTACGAGGTCGAGCTAGACCTCACGACCGGGGCGGAGACCTTCGGGTCGAAGACCACCGTGAAGTTCAGCGCCAGGCCCGGGTCATCCACCTTTATTGATGCCTTCACTCGCACGGTTCACTCGGTCACGCTCAACGGCGTCGCGCTCGACCCCGCCGCCGTCAGCGACGGCGTTCGCATCCAGCTTGAGGGCCTTTCCGAGCAGAACGAACTCGTTGTCGTCGCAGACGCCGAGTACACCAACACCGGCGAGGGACTCCACCGCTTCGTGGACCCGGTCGACGGCGAGGTGTACCTCTATTCGCAGTTCGAGGTCCCTGACAGCCGACGGGTTTTTGCCGTCTTCGAGCAGCCGGACCTCAAGGCGACGTTCCAATTCACGGTCACCGCGCCGAGCAACTGGCAAGTCGTCAGTAACTCGCCGACGCCGGAGGCCGTGGCCGCCCACGCGGGCGCATCCACCTGGGCCTTCGCACCCACCCCCGTGCTCTCGAGCTACGTCACCGCGCTCATCGCAGGACCATACGAGGTGGTGCGTGACTTCCTCACCTCGGCCGACGGTCGCACCATTCCGCTCGCGATCTTCTCCCGCAAGTCGCTCTCGGAGTTTGTCGACGCCGACTACATCTTCGAGAAGACCCGCGAGGGATTTGCCTACTACGAGGCCAAGTTCGACTACGCCTACCCGTTCGAGAAGTACGACCAGCTCTTCGTTCCCGAGTTCAACGCGGGCGCGATGGAGAACGCCGGTGCGGTGACCTTCACCGAGACCTACGTGTTCCGTTCCAAGGTCACAGACGCGATCAAGGAACGCCGCGTCATCACGATCCTTCACGAGCTCGCCCATATGTGGTTCGGCGACCTAGTGACGATGAAGTGGTGGAACGACCTCTGGCTCAACGAGTCATTCGCCGAGTGGGCGTCCGCGATGGCGGCGGCAGAAGCCACCGAGTGGACCGAGGCATGGACGACCTTCGCCGCCATGGAGAAAAGCTGGGCGTACCGCCAGGACCAGCTGCCTTCGACGCACCCGGTTGTCGCGACCATCAACGACCTCGAAGACGTTCAGGTCAACTTCGACGGCATTACCTACGCCAAGGGCGGATCGGTCCTGAAGCAGCTGGTCGCCTGGGTCGGCATCGACGCGTTCTTTGAGGGCGTCGCCGCGTACTTCAAGAAGCACCAGTTCGCGAACACGGAGCTCGCCGACCTGCTCTCAGAGCTCGAGACGACGTCGGGGCGTGAGCTCGCCGAGTGGTCGAAGCTCTGGCTCGAGACCGCGGGCGTCAACACGCTGCGTCCGGAGATCGAGACGGATTCCGACGGGGTCATCACGAGCTTCACGATCGCCCAGACCGCGGATGCCGACTATCCGACTATCCGACCTCACCGCCTCGCGATCGGGCTGTACGACTTCGACGACAACAGCAAGCTCACTCGCATTCACCGCGTGGAGTTGGATGTCGCGGGCGCAAGCACCTCGGTCGACGAGCTCGTCGGACTGAAGAAGCCCGCGCTCGTGCTGCTCAACGACGACGACCTCGCCTACGCGAAGATCCGGCTCGACGACGAGTCGCTCGCAGTGGCGATCGACCACCTCGCCTCAATCGAGAACCCCCTCGCGCGCACCCTCGTCTGGGGTGCCGCGTGGGACGCGGTTCGCGATGCGGAAGCGAAGGCCAGCGACTACATCAAGCTCGTGCTCGGCAACATCGCGAGCGAGACGGAGTCGACCACCGTCCGTACGACGCTCACGCAACTGCTTACGGCAGCGCGCGCGTACGTCGCCCCGACGACTCGCGGCGAGATCATCACAACCGTGGGCGACGAACTGTGGGCCCTTGCGCTTGCGGCCGAGCCGGCATCCGACGCGCAGTTCCAGTTCGTGAAGTTCTTCGCAAACATCGCGTCGACGCCCGCCCATGTGGAAGCGCTGAAGGGGTTGCGCGATGGGTCCGGCGAGTTGTCCGGCCTCGAGATCGACACCGACCTCGACTGGGAGCTGCTCGAGGGCCTCGTGCTGAACGGCGCGGCCGGCCAGACCGAGATCGACTCCGCACTCGCCAAGGACAACACAGCGACGGGTCAGCAGTCGGCTGCGCGCGCTTCGGCGACAATCCCGACCGCGGAGGGCAAGAAGACCGCATTCGAGTCGTTGGTGTCGAAGGACGACCAGTCGAACCTCATCGTTCGCAGTGTGGGCGTCGGCTACCAGCACACCAACGACCCTTCGTCTCTCGGGGGCCAGATCGCGCCGTACTTCGACGCACTCAACGAGATCTGGAAGACACGCAGCTACAAGATCGCCGAGTACATCGTGCTCGGGCTCTACCCGACCCCGCTGGTCTCGCAGGAACTGGTCGATGCGACCAACGCGTGGCTGAAGGCGAACAGCGACACCCCGGCACTGCGACGGCTCGTCGTCGAGAACCTCGCTGGCGTCGAACGGGCACTCAAAGCACAAGCAAAGGACGCGTAACGCATGATCGAGGCGCACGGACTGACCAAGCGTTACGGCGAAAAAGTCGCTGTCGACCACATTGATTTCGCCGTGCGCCCCGGTCTCGTGACCGGCTTCCTGGGACCGAACGGCGCAGGAAAGTCCACGACCATGCGACTGATCGTCGGGCTCGATCGTCCGACTGCCGGGACCGTGCTGATCAACGGACAGCGCTACGCGGACCTCAAGGCGCCACTCCACGAGGTCGGCGTGCTGCTCGATGCCAAGGCCGTCCACACCGGACGGTCCGCGTACGCACATCTACAGGCCATCGCGGCCACGGGCGGCATCGGTAAGAAGCGCGTCAATGAGGTCATCGCACTGACCGGCCTCGAATCGGTTGCGCGCAAACGCGTTGGCGGGTTTTCGCTCGGCATGGGCCAGCGCCTCGGCATCGCCACCGCGCTGCTCGGGGATCCGGGCATCCTGATCCTCGACGAGCCGGTCAACGGCCTCGACCCTGAGGGCGTGATCTGGGTGCGAACGCTCGCGCGGCACCTCGCCGCCGAGGGTCGAACCGTCTTCCTCTCATCGCACCTCATGAGCGAGATGGCGCTGACCGCCGACCAGATCATCGTGCTCGGGCGCGGCCGGATCATCGCGGATGCGCCGGTCGGAGACATCCTGAGCCAGGCGACCGGTCAGGCCGTCAAGGTGCGAACACCGGATGCTGCGCGCTTCGCGACCCTCCTGGCTCGACCGGATGTCACCGTGACTGCGGGCGAAAACAACACGCTCACCGTCAGCGGTCTCACGTCCGAGCACATCGGTGAACTGGCCGCCGGATCGCAGATCGTGCTCCACGAGCTCACTCCCATCGAAGCCTCACTCGAGGAGGCGTACCTCGAACTCACGCAAGACGACGTCGAATACCGAGCGGGCGGGGACGCAGCATGACCACAACATCTCACGCGGACCTTCGCAACACGCGCCTCACGTTTGGCGGCATACTCCGCTCGGAAATCATCAAGCTGTGGACCCTGCGCTCCACCTTCTGGTGCTGTGTCATCGTCATTCTCCTCACGATCGGCGTCGGCCTGCTGCTGTCGACGATCCAGCGGCCCGGCGCGACCACGCCGAACCTGAGCTACGCGGAGCAGCAGGCAATGGCGGTGCTCTACGCGACCGGCGGCACGGGTATCGGACAGCTGGTCTTCTCCGTGCTCGGGGTTCTGGTCATCAGCGGCGAGTACGGCACTGGGATGATCCGGGCGACGTTTGCCGCGGATCCCAAGCGTCTCGGAACGATGTTCGGCAAGGCCATCGTGCTGGGAGTGACGACCTTCGTGGTCGCCCTGATCGCCGTCTTCGGTACGGTCGCGGTGTGCTTTCCCCTCATGCACGTCAAGGGCGTCTACCCGGACCTCGGAAACAGCAAGGTTCTACTCAGCCTCTTCGGCGCTGCCGCGTATCTCGCCGTGATCAGCCTCATTGCGTTCAGCATCGGCGCGATCATCCGTAGCACCGCCGCCGGCATTGCGACCGCGATCGGTCTCGTGCTGGTCGTCCCGGCGATCCTCGGAATCGTCGCAGCCACGACTGGCGCCACCTGGGCATACAACATCATCGCCTTCCTGCCGACGAACGCCGGCGCGAAGGTGTACGACTACAACAGCAGCGCACCGTCCGGCATCGACGGGGTCATTTCGCTCGACGCCTACACCGGTGGACTCGTACTGCTCGGCTGGTTCGTCGTGCTGTTCGTGGTCTCCCTGGTGCTGGTCAAGCGGCGGGACGCGTGACCCTGGCTTCAGCTTCACCAGCCGAATAGGGAAGACTGGGTAGCCATATGGTTTACCTCGCAGCAACTCTCCCGACACCCGACTGGTGGGACCAGTTCCTCGCGTATCTGCACATCAACAACGCGTGGAAATCGCTCGTCAACATCGTCGCGATCATCATCATCGCGCTCATTGCGCGGATCATCCTGCGGTTCGTGATCAATCGCTCCGTCGACCGCATTGTGAACGGCGTCAAGAAAAAGCAGAACGTCGCCGACACGCACGCGCTGCTGTCGTCGCCGCTCGCCGCCGCGCGTACGGTTCAGCGCACCAGAACGCTCGGCAACGTGCTGAACAACATCGTTTCGGTCGTGATCGTGATCGTGGCGGTGCTGTTGATCGTGACATCCATTAATCCGACCATCACCGCCTCGTTCGCGCTTCTGACCGGCGCGCTCGGTGCGGGTCTCGGATTCGGCGCACAAAACGTGGTCAAGGATGTGCTCAACGGGTTGTTCATGGTCGCCGAAGACCAGTACGGGGTTGGCGACGTCGTCGACGTCGGGGCAGCGACTGGAGTCGTCGAGGCTGTTGCCATCCGCATCACAACCATTCGTGACGTCAACGGCACAGTCTGGTTCTGCCGCAACGGCGAGATCCTTCGGGTTGGCAACATGTCGCAGGGCTGGTCCCGCGTCATCCTTGACCTCGCCGTTCCGTACGACGCGGACGTGCAGGAGGTGCAGCGGCGCATCCTTGCCGCGGCGACCGACCTTGCGACCAACACCAAGTGGCGGGCACGGATCATCGAGAAGCCGGAGCTGTGGGGCATCGAGTCGATCTCGGCTGAAGCAATCGTGATCCGTCTCGTGATGAAGACGGTGCCGGGCAGCAAGGATGATGTCGCTCGCGAACTGCGCGCGACGGTCAAGTCGACACTCGACGACATGGGCGTCCAGCTCCCATCGCTCAATGCTGTCGTGCTCAGTGGGTTCGATGGTGCAGAGAGTGTTGGCGGCGCTCGCCCACCGCGCACCACCCCGAGCCCGGTCGTGACGACCGAAGACCCGAAGCCACCGCGCGGTAGGCGAAAGAGCACCGTGAAAGACCCACGCGCGACGACGCTGCCCCTGCCGAAGCGCGATCCCACAACCGCCCCGCCGGAGCCGAAAGATGCGAAGCCCACAGATGAGTGACGACAAGAGCCCGCTCACCCTCCGCGCGTCCGAAGGTGGCGAAGCGGTCACCGGCAACTTCTGGCGCGAGGTCGGCGGCAGGCCAACATTCGAGAAACTGGTGCGCGCGTTCTACGCGGGAGTCGCGGACGACGAACTCTTGCGCCCGCTGTATCCGGAAGAAGACCTCGAAGGCGCCATCCAGCGGCTCACCGGGTTTCTCGAACAGTACTGGGGTGGCCCTGGCACGTACAGCCAGGAGCGCGGACATCCGAGGCTCCGAATGCGCCACCAACCCTTCAAAGTGAATCCTGCTGCCCGCGACCGCTGGCTGCACCACATGCGTGCCGCGCTAGACAGCATCGAGTTGCCGCCGCTGCAGGACGCCACGCTGTGGGGCTACCTCGAACGGGCGGCGTTCGCGATGGTCAATACCTTCGAGGAATAGTCGCCCTTACATTGCGGTGTCAACGGTAATACCGTGGACGTATGGCAATGACGCTCCGGCTGACAGCCGACGAACTGGATGCTCTGCGCAAACGCGCCGACCACGAGGCACGTTCCATGCAGGAGGTCGCGAGGCAGGCCATCCGCGAGTACATCGAGGCGCACAGCCGGGCCGATCTGATCGACGAGATCCTCGATGAGGAGTTGCCGATCTATGCTGAGGCGCTCGAGCGGCTCAGCCGGTGATCTACCTCTCGTTGCCCGAGCTGGTCTACATCGCCGAGCGCACCCTCGGCGAAGTTTCCGTGCGAGATCTCGGACTCATCGAGGCAGCGCTCGCGCGTCCTCGCGCACGATACGAGGGTGAGGATGTCTACCCGACACTGGAAGACAAGGCTGCGGCCCTCGTGCAGTCACTCGCACGCACCAAAGGGCTGGAGTCGGGCAATCACAAGCTGGCGCTCGCTGCTCTCACCGTGTTTCTCGGCGCAAACGGTCGCCGGCTCGCGATGACCAACGGTGACGCGTACACGTTCATCGCGGCTATTTCTACTGAACGGTTGCCCACCGTGGATGACATCGCGAACGAGCTCCGCGAGGAGACGGTAGACCGCGGCAGGGGCCCCGCCGTCGCCTGAGTAGTTGGTTGAGTGGACCGCGCCGCGGTCGTAGCGAAACCCGACTTGAGCGTTCCGAAAACAGGTTTCGATACGCGAGCCGCTTCGCGGCGCGCTACTCAACCAACTACATCCGGGCACGGGCGAGGAGGGTGCGGGCGTGGCGGAGCACAGGCTCGTCGACCATGCGACCGCGGAAGCTGAACGCACCGCGTTCGTGAGCCGCAGCATCCAGGAGCGCCTGCGCGTCCGCGACCTGCTCTGGGGTGGGGGCATACGCCTGGCGGATCGTCTCGACCTGGCTCGGGTGGATACACGCTGTCGCGGCGAAACCGCTGGCGGCGGCATCCTGCGCCTCCTCCGCGAGTCCGTCGAGATTCGCGATATCCATGAACACAGCGTCGATAACGGCAACATCGGATGCCGCCCCCGCGAGCAGCACGGCCGACCTGGCCTGGCGCGGGACGTCGCGATAGCGGCCGTCGCGCCTGCTCGATGTGCCGCCGAGGGAGGCCACGAGGTCTTCCGCGCCCCACATGAGGGCAACGACGTGCTCGACTTCCGCAATCTCCCGAGCATTCAGGATGCCCGCTGCCGTCTCGCACAGCGCGACGACATCGAACCCGCGAAGCGACCCCAACTGGGCGCGCGACGTCGCCTTCGGCAGCATCACAGTGCGGTAATCGGTAGCCCGTAAGACGGCGAGGTCGAGCTCGAAGTGCTCGGTCTCGAAGCCGTTGACCCTGACGATTGTCGTCGCCGGGTCGAGTCGATGCTCGAGCAGGGCCTCCCTGGCAGCAGGTTTGTCTGCCGCGGCAACCGCATCCTCGAGGTCGAGGATGACGGCATCCGCCCGTGCCGCCGCCTTGTCGTAACGCTCCGGACGGTCCGCGGGGCAGAACAGGATCGCGGGCCCGAGCTCAAAGCTCATGGTCGCGCGCCCTCGCACCACATCAGCGCCGAACGCCCGGCCGTTGCCACTACGACGCCGTCCTGGTTGCGTCCCGTGTGAGCCAGCGTGACGATGCCCTGCCCGGGGCGCGACTCCGACAGCCGGGCCGCCTCGATCGTCGTCTCGGAGTACAGCGTGTCCCCGATGAACAGCGGCGCCGGAAATGCGACCGCGCTAAACCCGAGGTTCGCGACAAGCGTGCCCTGTGTCAGTTGCCCTACCGAGCTGCCGACCATGGTGGCGAGTGTGAACATCGAGTTGACGAGCCGCTGCCCGAACGGCTGGGTCGCGGACCACGCGGCATCGAGGTGCAGCGCCTGCGAGTTCATGGTGAGCGTGGAGAAGAGCACGTTGTCGGCCTCCGTGACCGTGCGCCCCGGCCGATGAAGGTACCGGTCGCCGACCACGAATTCCTCGAAGTACAGCCCCCGTTGTTCGATGTCGCTCATGCCGCGAACCCCAACTCCCTGCTGATGACCATCAGCTGAACCTCCGTGGTGCCTTCGCCGATCTCGAGAATCTTCGAGTCCCGATAGTGCCGCGCGACCGGGTTTTCGTTGAGAAAACCGTACCCACCGAAGATCTGGGTCGCGTCTCTCGCGTTGTCCATGGCGGCTTCGCTCGCGATCAGTTTGGCGAGCGAAGCCTGCAGCTTGAAGGGCTGCCCAGCATCGATTCGTCGCGCCGCGTCGTAGTACGCGAGCCGCGCCGAGTGCACGCGCGCCTGCATCCGCGCAATCTTGAACGCGATGTGCTGGTTTTCGCCGATCGGATGCCCGAAAACGTTTCTGGATGCCGCGTACCGCATGGCTTCTTCGAGACAACCTTGCGCCGCTCCGGTGCAGAGCGCCGCGAACGCGACACGCCCCTCGTCGAGCACCTCAAGGAACTGGGCGAAGCCCCGACCGCATTCCCCAAGCAGATTGGCCGCTGGCACTCGAACGTTTTCGAACCGAAGAGGGTGGGTGTCGGATGTGTGCCAGCCGACCTTGTCGTAGCTGGGCTCGACCGTGAATCCTGGGGTTCCGTTCGGCACCAGGATCGCTGTCAGTTCCTTGCGCACGCTGCCGTCGCCCCGGGTGCTTTCGCCGGTGACCGCGGTCACCGTCACCAGCCTGGTGATCTTGCTTCCGGAGTTCGTGATGAACTGCTTAGACCCGTTGATGACCCACTCCCCACCGTCGAGTACCGCGGTGGTCTGTGTGTGCGCGGCATCCGATCCCGCCTCAGCCTCCGTCAGACCGAAGCCTGCGAGCGCGCGACCGGCAGTCAGATCGGGCAGCCAACGCTGTCGCTGTTCCTCCGTGCCGAATCGGTAGATCGGCATGATGCCGAGCCCGACGCCCGCCTCGAGCGTGACCCCGATGGACTGGTCGGCGCGACTCAGCTGCTCGATCGCAAGGCACAACTCGAAGTAGGTGCGACCCTGCCCGCCGTACTCCTTCGCAATCGGCAGCCCGAAGAGGCCCATGTCGCCCATCGCCGCGATGATGTCGTACGGCAGCTCACGCTTGGTGTCGTACTCGTACGCCGCGGGCGCGACGACGCTGTCGGCGAAGTCGCGCACCTCGTCGCTCAGTTGTTGTTCTTCTCGGCTGAGGTCGTTGTTCATGGTGCTGCTCCTTCGTGAGGACTGATGGATGCGACGACCTGGTCGAGTGCGACCTGGTCGCCCGGTGAGACGTCGAGGGTGACGACGCCGGCTGTGGAAGCGAGCATGGTGTGCTCCATCTTCATGGCTTCGATGGTGGCGATGAGCTGACCAATCGCAACGGTGTCGCCGGTCGCGACGGCGACCGCCACGACCGTGCCCGGCATGGGCGTGCGCACCTCCGGGCTCACCGCACCGGGGACGCGGGTCAGGGTCGCTCGGTGCTCGGCGAGCGCTTGCTCACGGGAGACGACCTCGAAATCAACCGCAAAATCGTGGCTTCCGACCCAGATTCGGTTCGCGACAACTACGACAGTGGATGTCACGATCCGACCGTCAAGCTCGACCGAAGTCTTGCCGTCGCGACATGCATACCGCGCGTGCCTGGTCACTCCGCCGATCTCGGTCCTCGCGTCATCCGGCGGGCCGCTCACAAGCACGTCGAAGTCTTCTGAGCCGTGCCTCAGCACGTAACGAACCTGGCGAGCGACGCCAACGCGCCAGCCGCTTGGCCGGTGCCACGGCGAGCCGGCCCAGCCGAAAGCGTGCAAGGTGAGCGCCACGGTCACGAGAGCCGCGTCATCCGGCGCGCCGCGCGTTTCGGCGGCTCGCGATCTTTCGATGAGCCCCGTATCGAGCCGGCCTGCCCGAACGTCAGGGTCGGCAAGGAGTCCGCGCAGAAACTGTCGGTTGGTGCGGACCCCGAGGACGAGGGTGTCGGCGAGGGCGGCATCCAGTCGGGCGAGGGCTTCGTCGCGATTGGCTCCGAAGCCGACGATCTTCGCGAGCATCGGATCGTAATCGGAGGTCACGACGACACCTTCGATGAGCGCACTGTCCACCCTCACTCCCGCACCGGACGGCGATCCGAGCGCCACCACCGTGCCGGCTGACGGCAGAAAGTCGCGCGCGGGGTCTTCCGCATACAGCCGAGCCTCGATTGCGTGACCGGTGAGGACGACCTTCGACTGGGCGAGCCCGAGCGGTTGGCCCGCCGCGATGCGCAACTGTTGTTCGACGAGGTCAATGCCGGTCACGAGTTCGGTCACCGGATGCTCGACTTGCAGTCGCGTGTTCATCTCCATGAAGAAGAACTCGTCTGGCGCGGCATCCGACACCAGAAATTCGACGGTGCCCGCTCCGAGATAATCGACACTCGCCGCGACGGCACAGGCGGCCTCGCCCATGCGTTCACGTTGAGCGGCGGTGAGAAGCGGCGACGGCGCCTCCTCGATGACCTTCTGGTGCCTGCGCTGCAGCGAACACTCCCGCTCGCCCAAATGGATGATCGTGCCGGCAGCATCGCCTAGCACCTGCACCTCGATGTGCCGCGGCCGCGTGACATAGCGCTCGAGAAGCAACGTGTCGTCGCCGAAAGCGGCGAGGGCGACGCGCCTGGCACCGAGAAGCGCTTCGGAGAGATCATCCTCCCGTTCGACGACCGTCATGCCCTTGCCGCCGCCCCCCGCCGAGGGCTTGATGAGCAGCGGGTAGCCGACGTCAGCTGCCGCAACCATCAGCTCGGCGTCGGACATGCCAGCCTCGCCAGCGCCGGGGATGACCGGAACTCCTCGTGCCGCAACGTGCGCCTTGGCGCGGATCTTGTCACCCATGACCTCGATGGCCTCGGGCTGCGGCCCGATGAACACGAACCCAGCCGCTGCGCAGGCGCGTGCGAGTTCCGGGTTTTCGGACAGGAACCCGTACCCGGGATGGATGGCCTCGGCCCCCGACTCCCTGGCTGCGCCGATAATCGCGGGGATGCTGAGATAGCTCTCGGCCGCGGCGGCAGGGCCGATGCGTAGCGCGACATCCGCCAGTCCGACGTGTCGAGCACCCTCGTCCGCATCGCTGTAGACAGCGATCGATCGGATGCCAAGTCGCCGCAGCGTGTCGATGACTCGGCATGCGATCTCACCGCGATTGGCGATGAGCACCGATTCGAACAGGGACACGTGCGTCACATCCTGAACAGCCCGAAGGCGGGGGCTGGGAGCGGTGTCGCAGCACACAGTTCGAGCGCGAGCCCGAGCACGGTTCTGGTGTCAGCCGGGTCGATGATGCCGTCGTCCCAGAGCCGCGCCGTCGAGTAATAGGGGCTGCCCTGCGTCTCGTACTGTTCCCGAATCGGATCGGCGAACGCGGCCTCCTCGTCGGCGGACCACTGTTCGCCGCGACCCTCCAGCTGCTCCCGCCGAACCGTGGAGAGCACGGACGCCGCCTGCTGGCCGCCCATGACCGAGATCCGGCTCGCCGGCCACATCCACAGGAATCGCGGACCATACGCTCGCCCGCACATCGAGTAGTTTCCAGCGCCGAACGATCCGCCGATCACGACCGTCAGCTTCGGCACGCGAGTGGTCGCGACAGCGGTCACCATCTTTGCACCGTGCTTCGCGATGCCCCCGGCTTCCGCATCACGACCGACCATGAAACCCGAGATGTTCTGCAGGAATACGAGCGGGATACCCCGCTGGTCGCAGAGTTCGATGAAGTGCGCACCCTTCTGCGCGGACTCACTGAACAACACCCCGTTGTTTGCGAGGATCCCAACCGGATGCCCGTGGATGTGCGCGAAGCCCGTCACCAGGGTCGCGCCGTATTCACTCTTGAACTCGGCGAATTCGCTCGCGTCGACGAGCCGGGCGATGACCTCCCGCACATCGTACGGCGACTGCACGTCCGTCGGCACGACGCCATACAACTGGGCAACGTCCACGACGGGCTCTCGAGCTTCGATGACCTCCCACGCAGGAGCCGCGGGTCGCCCGAGGGTGGCGACGATGTCACGAACAATGCCGAGCGCATGGCGGTCATCGTCCGCGAGATGATCGACAACGCCAGACACGCGGGCGTGCAGGTCTCCCCCGCCGAGCTCCTCCGCGGTGACGATCTCGCCGATTGCCGCCTTGACCAGAGGTGGGCCGCCCAGGAAGATCGTTCCCTGTCCGCGCACGATGATGCTTTCGTCGCTCATCGCGGGGACATAAGCGCCACCGGCGGTACACGACCCCATCACCGAGGCGATCTGCGGGATGCCCGCGGCCGACATTCTCGCCTGGTTGTAGAAGATGCGACCGAAGTCGTCATGGTCGGGAAACACTTCATCCTGCATGGGCAGATATGCACCACCCGAGTCGACGAGGTAGATGCACGGCAGCCGATTTTCGAGGGCGACCTGCTGGGCACGGAGGTGCTTCTTCACTGTGAGCGGGTAATACGTGCCGCCCTTGACCGTCGCGTCGTTGGAGATCACCAGCACCGGACGGTCGTGCACCATGCCGACCCCGGCGATGAGCCCGGCGGAGGGCGCCTCGTCGTCGTAGAGCCCGTTGGCTGCGAGGGGTGCCAGTTCGAGGAAGGGGCTGCCGACGTCCAGGAGCTCGTCGATGCGTTCGCGGGGCAGGAGTTTTCCCCGCGCGACATGACGCTCGCGCGAACGCTCCGGGCCGCCGAGGGCCGTAGTCGCGAGACGCTCTTTCAGCTCCGCGACGAGGGCGCGCTGTGCCAGGTCGTTCTCGCGAAACGTCGCGTCCGCGGGGTGGACCCGTGTTCCCAGTGTCGTCATCGACCGCGCTTTCCACGTCCTCAGTTAGTAGTGGCTAACTGGATTCAGGTTAGTGTAGATTAACTGGAATGTCGAGCGTTGCCACGCAAACCTCACGCGACCGAGCCAAGGCCGATCGTCGCAGCGCGCTGCTGGCTGCCGCTGCTGCCCTGTTCGCCGAACGCGGCTACGCCCGCGTCTCCCTCGAAGAACTCGGCGCGGCCGCCGGGGTCAGCGGGCCGGCCGTCTACCGGCATTTCGCCAGCAAGCAGGCGGTGCTCGCGGCGCTGCTGCTCGATGCATCAAAGGGTCTGCTGACTGGGGGCGAGGACGTCATTTCCCGTGCTTCGGATGCCGCGAGCGCGTTGAAAGCGCTCGTCGCCTTCCACGTGGAATTCGCTCTCTCCAACGCAGACGTCATCGTGGTGCAGGATCGCGACCTCGACAGTCTTGCGCCTGAGAATCGCTCGACCGTGCGCCAACTGCAGCGCAGTTA
This sequence comes from Galbitalea sp., assembly GCA_036495225.1. Classification (GTDB taxonomy): domain Bacteria; phylum Actinomycetota; class Actinomycetes; order Actinomycetales; family Microbacteriaceae; genus Galbitalea. The sequence continues at coordinate 8,786 of DASXNG010000054.1, read as the reverse complement.
CATCGAGGCGTGGGTCGGCGTGCTCGGCGACATCCACCCCGGCACGCCGGTTGCAGAACTGCGCATCAGAGCACGTGCGACCTTCGGACTCATCAACTCGACCCCGCACAGCGCGCGCACCTCGACCAAAACAGCCGTGCGCGGGTTGCTCGAGTCGATGGCTCTCGCGGCCCTCACCACGCGCTAAACCATCGCGAGCACGACGCCGGGATTGGTCAGAATCGCACCGATGTCCGTGAGGAGTCTGGAGCCCTGCTCGCCATCGACCAACCGGTGATCAAACGACAGGCTCAACGTCATCGCGTCTCGCAGCGCAATTTCACCGTTGTGCTCGCGGGGCTCGCGCCTCACCGCCCCCATCGCCAGAATCGCGGCCTCCCCCGGGTTCACGATCGGCGTGCCCGCGTCAACTCCGAAAACGCCGACGTTGGAGATCGAGATGGTGCCGCCGGTCAGCGATACCGCGGTCGTAGTTCCGTTGCGTGCTGTCTCCGCCAGGTCCGAGATGGATGTTGTGAGCTCGGCGAGCCCCATCGCGTCGGCATCGCGGATGTTGGGAACGAGCAGCCCGCGCGGTGTCGCAACCGCGATGCCCAGGTTCACGTAGCCGAACTCAACGATCTCTCCGGCCGAATCGTCCCAGCTGGAATTGAGGCTCGGGTTGCGACGAACCGCGATGCACAGTGCCTTCGAGACGACCGCAAGGAGCGTAACTTTCGAGTTCGACTTCTCCCGAAGGTGTTCGATGAGCTCGAGCGTCGCTGTCACATCGACGGTGAGGAATTCCGTGACATGGGGTGCGGTGAAGGCGCTGCGCACCATGGCATCGGCCGTCGCCTTGCGGACGCCTCGAATGGGAATGCGCGTCTCTCGAGGCCGCGCGTCTGACGTTTTGGCAATAACCGGCTCGCTCGCCGGGACCGAATGCCGCTTGCGTTCCGGCCGCACGCCGGTCTCAACGCGCGGGCCGTAGCCGACGAGCACCGAGTTTCGTTCGACTGGAGCGTCCGCGACATCCTGAACCGGCTCTGCGTCAGCGGCCGGCTCTGGCTCCGCGACCGCCTCGGCCACCGCAATCGCCTGCGGGGCATCTTCGACCACCGTCGGTTCCAACTCATCCAGCTCGAACGCAACGATGGGCGTTCCGACAGCGACGGTTGATCCTTCCTCGACGTAGAGTTGCGCGATCACGCCGGCAAACGGTGACGGTAGCTGCACGATGGCCTTCGCCGTCTCCACTTCGGCGATCGGCTGGTTCAGCTCAACGAGTTGCCCGACCGCGACGTGCCACGCAACGAGTTCGGATTCGGTGAGTCCCTCGCCAAGGTCGGGGAGCAGAAAGTCGCGCGTCATGATGCGGTCCAACCGGTGAGTGAGTTCTCGCGCCCCATCACGCGGTCGACGGCATCGAGGATGCGGTCGAGATCTGGCAGAAAGTGCTCCTCCAGCTTTGCGGGTGGGTACGGCACGTCGAAGCCGGTGACCCGCTGAGGAGCGGCCTTGAGGTTCTTGAAGCAGAGATCGGTCATCGTGGCCGCAATTTCGGCTCCCAGCCCACCGAAATGCTGGGCCTCGTGCGTGACCACGAGCCGGCCCGTCTTGCACACGGATTGCTCGAGAGTGTCGAAGTCGATGGGCGACAGGGAGCGGAGGTCAATCACCTCGATCGACATGCCGTCATCGACGGCCGCGGCTGCGGCATCCAGAGCCGTCGCGACGAGAGGACCGTATGCGACGAGCGTGACATCCGTTCCAGTGAGAACGACCCGCGCACGATCGAGCGGCAGTGTGGATTCGTCAATGGTTTCGTCGACCTCACCCTTCGCCCAGTACCGACGCTTCGGCTCGAAGAACAACACGGGATCGTCGCAGGCAATGGCCTGGCGGATCATGGTGTGCGCGTCCTGCGGATTGGCACAACTCACGACGCGAAGCCCAGGCGTGTGCGCGAAATAGGCTTCTGGCGATTCGGAGTGATGCTCGACCGAACCGATGCCGCCTCCGAAGGGCACCCGAATCGTGATCGGCAGGGTAACCGTGCCTCCCGTGCGGAAGTGCATCTTGCCAAGTTGCGCGACAATCTGGTCGAACGCCGGAAAGATGAAGCCATCGAACTGGATCTCGCAGACTGGCCGATACCCGCGCATCGCCATCCCGATTGCCGTGCCGACGATGCCAGACTCGGCGAGCGGCGCATCCATCACGCGGTCCGTGCCGAAGTCGCGCTGCAGTCCGTCGGTCACGCGAAAGACTCCACCGAGCGCACCAATGTCCTCGCCGATCAGGATGACTCGGTCGTCGTCCTCGAGCGCCCTGCGCAACCCCGTGCCGATCGCACGCGACAGGGTGAGCTGCTCGCTCATCGGACGCTCCCCTCGATGTAGCTGAGGTAGGCGGCATACTGCTGCTTTTGACGGTCGAGCCCGGAGTGCGGCTCGCTGTAGACATTGTCAAAGAGGGAAAGGGGCTCCGGATCCTCGAAGCCGACGACCGCCTGTCGCAGCCGAGCGGCCGTGTCGTTCGACTTCTGTGCGATGGATGCACGCGCCTCGTCGTCGAGGACGCCCATGCGCTCGAGATACCGTTCGACGCGAACGAGTGGATCTTTCGATGCCCACTCCGAACGCACCTGCAGGTTCTCGTACCGGGTCGGATCATCGGATGTCGTGTGCGGGCCCATGCGGTAGGTGACGGCCTCGATGAAGGTCGGGCCGCCACCCGTGCGAGCACGGTTGAGTGCGATCCGCGTCGCAGCCAACACCGCGAGAACGTCGTTGCCGTCGACCCGCATGCTCGGGATGCCGAAGCCGGGCGAACGGTCGGCGAGGGCTCGAACCGCCTGCAAGCCGACCGGCTCCGAAATCGCCCACTGGTTGTTCTGGCAGAAGAAAATCACCGGGGCGTGGAAACTCGCGGCAAAGATCATCGCCTCATTGACGTCGCCTTGGCTGGTGGCGCCATCGCCGAAGTACGCGATCGCCACGGAGTCCACACCGTCTTTTACACATCCCATCGCGTAGCCGGTCGCGTGAAGGGTCTGCGCCCCGATGATGACGGACGGGGTGGCCATGCCCACCTCGTACGGGTTCCAGCCGGTGTGCGCGTTGCCGCGCCACACCGTCGCGAGATCGCCGAGGCTGACGCCGCGGCAGTAAGCGACCGCGTTTTCGCGGTAGCTGGTGAAGACGAAATCGTCGCGCCGCAAAGCGCGGGCGGAGCCGATCTGCGCGGCCTCCTGGCCGAGAAGCGGCGGCCAAAGACCGAGTTGGCCCTGTCGTTGGAGCGCGGTTGCCTCGGTGTCGATCCGGCGAACGACGACGAGGTCTTCGTAGAGCGAGAGGAGTTCCGACGACCCGATGTCGGTGATCCACGGATCCAAAGTCGGATGCGATACGCGAGAGCCTGACGGTGTCAGAAGCTGAACGAGGTCCTCATCGGGACCCGGCACCTCAGCGAACTGGGGCTCTTCGAGATTGGTGTCAAACGAGGCGAAACTGCTCATGGTCACAACTCCTTGTGATCGGTCCCGACCGGCGGGTAGCCAGCAGCGAGGACGAGATCTGCGGCGCTCCACTTGTGAGTGTCGTGCCGCCTCGGGCTCCATTGCCCAAGTAAATGTGAGACTACCGAGCGAAGCTGGAAATCGCTAGCCTGCCGCGCGGCTGTAGGTGGTTGAGTAGCGCCGCGCAGCGACGCGTAGCGAAACCGAGGTTGAGCGCGCACTTGTAGTTGGTTGAGTAGCGCCGCGAAGCGACGCGTAGCGAAACCGGGGGTTGAGTGTTCCGAGCACCAAAAAGCCGCTTGGATGTCTCCGTCGGATGGGCTTATGAGCAGATTGGGTCGTTTTCGACGCGACTGCTCTCGTGAGCAACCGGAATGCAGGATGACACCCTTAAAAAGGCCGAAAATCTCCTGTTGGACGTGCGAAACACCGAAATCATCCTGTTGAACGGCGTACGCGGCCTCGAAAACGACCAAGTTTCTCGAAAACCGGAGCACACGCATCCCGTCCAGGCGGCTTTTTTGATTTTCGGAACACTCAACCCGCGGTTTCGCTACGCGTCGCTTCGCGGCGCTACTCAACCAACTACAAGAGCGCGCTCAACCAACCACAGGAGTGATGACGCGGTGGACCAGAGGCACCCCCGGGCGATACGCCAGGTGGATATAGCTCGGGGCGTCGAGGATCACGAGGTCGGCGCGCTTGCCAACGGCGATACTGCCGATGTCGTCGCGCCGGAGGGCCGCGGCACCGCCAGCAGTCGCCGACCACAGAGCCTCCGCCGGTGTCATCCCCATGTCGCGAACCGCGACGGCAATACAGAACGGCATGGATGATGTGAAGCTCGAGCCCGGGTTGCAGTCCGTCGCGAGCGCGACTTCGATGCCAGCGTCTATCAGGCGCCGAGCGTCCGGGTATGGCTGCCGGGTCGAGAATTCGACGCCCGGCAGCAGGGTGGCGACCGTGCTTCCCGCAGCGAGAGCGTCGACATCCGCCCCGGACAGAAACGTGCAGTGATCGACGGAGGCGGCCCCGAGCTCCACCGCGAGCCGAACGCCGCCGGACTCCCCCAACTGCCCAGCGTGCATGCGTGCCCCGAGACCGCGCGCGATTCCAGCGGTGAGGATGACGCGAGCCTGGTCGACGTCGAAGGCTCCCGCCTCGCAGAAGACGTCAATCCATCGTGCGTGCGGGGCGCAAGCATCCAGCATGTCGCCAGTGACGAGGTCGACGTACGCGGCAGGGTCGTCAGCGAACTCGATCGGCACGACGTGCCCGCCGAGATAAGTCGTTTCTGGCGTGATCATGTGAGCGAGCGCGAGTGCCCGGCTCTCGTCCTCCACGGTCAGCCCATAACCGCTCTTGATCTCGACCGTCGTCGTCCCCTGCGCGCGCATCTCCGCCAGGATTCGCTCGGCATTTGCGAGCAATTCGGCGTCCGTTGCCTCCCGTGTGAGGCGGACCGTGCGACGAATGCCGCCTGCTTCATACCTGCGCCCGGCCATCCGCGCCTCGAACTCATCCGCGCGATCCCCAGCAAACATGAGGTGACTGTGGCTGTCGACGAACCCCGGAATGACGCATCGACCACCCGCATCGACCAGGTCGTCGGTGGCCGGGGCGTCGCGGGATGATCCGACCCAGGCGATCCGCCCCGCCTCGATCACGACAGCAGCATCCGCTATTTCACGATCGGACGCGACCAACAGGCCGATGTTGCCAATAAGAGTCGATCTCATGGTTGCAGCCTCGCGATCGCCGCGTTCAGCAGTTCGCCGACGTCGCCAAGAGGGTGTCTGCCATTGTCAACGCGAACGACACCACCCACGATGACAGTGGAGACATCGGCGGCGGTAGCGGCCAGCCACAACTGGTCGAGCGCCGCGCCCGCCGTACGAGGCGTGGATGTGCCAACAACAACCAGGTCGCACACCGCGGCCGTCGTGATCGCGCCGCCATTCCAGCCGAGTGAGGCATAGCCGTTGCTTGTCGCCGCCACCAGCAGCTCGGGCGGCGAGAATCGGCCGCGTTCGCCTGCGATGAGTCGCTCATCCATTTCGAGGCCTCGAAGTTCTTCGAACGGGTCGATCATCGCGTGCTGGTCGCTGCCCAGGCTCAGCTTCACGCCGGAGTCGCGCAGCGCGATGGCCCCGCCTATACCGTCCGCCAGGTCGCGCTCGGTGGTCGGGCAGAAGCAGACGGTGCTTCTGCTTTCGCCGAGGAGCCGGATGTCGGCTTCCGTGAGATACGTCGCGTGCACGGCCGTGAAGTGCGGGCCGAGCACCGGCGCAAACAGCTCGGTCGGCGTTCTACCGGTGTCGTCCAGCGCCGCGGAGTTCTCGGCCGGTTGCTCGGACACGTGGGCATGCAGCGGTAACCCGACGGACCTGGCCCCGACCTCCCGAATCAGCGCGGGTGGCACGGCGCGAACCGAATGGATGGCCGCCCCGAGGCGAGCCAGCGGACCAACCGCAACCGAGTCGCGCCGGTCCGCCCATGCCGCGACCGAGGCATCCGCGAATCGGCTCTGTTCGGGTTCGAGCGTCAGGCCGCCGACGCCCGTGCCAAGGTACAGGGCGTCGAGCAGGGTGAGACGGATGCCTGCGCGGTCTGCTGCCGCGACGATGGCATTCTCCATGGCTGGCCCAGTTGGGTATGGCGTGCCGTCCGGCTGGTGGTGCACGTAGTGGAACTCGCCCACCACGGTGTAGCCGGCAAGAACCATCTCGGCAAAAACAGCGGTCGCGAGTTCGAAGTAGTTGTCCGGGTCGAGCGCCGATGCGACGCGGTACATGGTTTCGCGCCAGGTCCAGAAGGTACCCCCATCGGCGTGGGTGCGGCCACGGAGCGCCCGATGGAAGGCGTGCGAATGGCCGTTCGCTAGGCCGGGGAGGGTGAGGCCCGGCAGTACGACGTCGCCCGGCAGCTGGGGTGCGTCGACCTCGACGGACGTGATGACGCCATCCCGATGCTCGATGCGGACCGCCGGTTCGACAGCCCCAAGCACGACCGCGTGCTCACACCAGAATGCGCTCATGCCAGTCGGCTCCGGATTGCGGCCGCGAGCGCGACAACTCCACGCTCGGCGTCATCTTCTTCTGCGAATTCTTCGGGGGCGTGCGAGATCCCGCTCGGGTTTCGCACCAGGATCATGGCCGACGGGATGCCGGCGAGGGCAAGCACCCCGGCGTCGTGTCCCGCACCGGAGGGCAGGCGGGGCAGTTCTCCACCGATCGCGCTGGCGAGACTTTCGGTGAATTGTTCGTCGAATACCGTCGCACTCGTCCAGGATTCTTCGATCGCGAGGAGACCGCTGTCATGTTGCAACTCGGCGATCGCGGCGCGCACGCTCGCCTCTGCGTCGCCCCGAGCATCGATCCAGGCCGACGCGGTCCCGGCGATCGCGTTGACGGCGCCTGGCGAAACTCGAACCTTGCCGACGGTGGCGAGTACGCCGTTCGCCTCCGCTGCTCGCCGAACCTCGAGGATGACGCGGGCAAGCGCCAACATCGGGTCGCGTCGATCGGCGAGCCGAGTGGTTCCTGCGTGATTCTGTTGCCCGAGAAGATCGACACGCCACCGCCCGTGCGGCCAGATTTCGGTCGCGAGGCCGAGGGGCGCATCCGGGGTCAGTCCGTCCACACCGGCGCTGGTCGTGAGGTGGCCCTGCTCGATGTGAAGCTCGAGGTACTCGCCGATGCGGGTGAGGCGTTCGGTGTCTGCGCCGGCAGACCGCGCGTCGAGACCCATAGTTCGCATAGCGTCCGCGGCGGTAACCCCATCGTTGTCCGTCAGCGCGCGCAAACGGTCCGGGTCGAGCGAGCCCGTCAGCAGGCGCGACCCGGAGCACGCGACACCAAACCTGGCTCCCTCCTCGTCTGCGAACGCGACGATCGCGAGAGGTCGCGTCGGTCTGAAACCTACGTCGTCGAGCAGGTCGAGGGCGGCGAAGGCCGACGCGACGCCGAGCGGGCCGTCGAAGGCACCACCGTTCGGCACGCTGTCGAGGTGCGAGCCGACGACGAGCGCTTTGCCTGGCAGGTGTTGATGCGACCACGCCCACAGGTTGCCGTTGCGGTCGACCTCAACATCCAGTCCGCGGGCGCTTGCGTTCTGCACGAACCACTCGCGGCACTGAGAGTCCGCGGCTGTCCAGGCCAGACGGGTGAACCCTCCGGCTGGCGCTACGCCAACGCTGGACAACTCGCCAAGCAGAGAGCCGACCGTCACTGTGTACGTTCTGTCACTGCGCCGTCTGGCGCCGAACCTTCTCGCATGGGCACCCTCACGCCAAGGGTAGCTGCGACCTCGATCGCTTCGTCGTATCCCGCGTCGACGTGCCGAATCACGCCCATGGCCGGATCGTTGCTGAGCACCCTGGCGAGTTTCTCGGCCGCCAGTGGTGTTCCGTCGGCCACCGAGACCTGGCCAGCGTGGATCGAGCGGCCTATGCCGACGCCCCCGCCGTGGTGGATCGACACCCACGTCGCGCCAGACGAGGTGTTCACGAGAGCGTTGAGCAGCGGCCAGTCGGCGATGGCGTCCGAGCCATCCTTCATGGCCTCGGTCTCCCGGTATGGCGAGGCGACCGACCCGGAGTCGAGGTGGTCCCGACCGATGACGATCGGCGCAGACAGCTCGCCAGAAGCGACCATGTCGTTGAACTTGAGTCCAGCGCGGTCGCGTTCGCCGTAGCCGAGCCAGCAGATGCGCGCGGGAAGGCCCTGGAAGTGGACTCGCTCGCCTGCCATCTTGATCCACTTGGCCAGCGACTGGTTCTCGGGAAATAGTTCGAGAACCGCGCGGTCGGTTTTCGCGATGTCCTGCGGGTCGCCGCTGAGCGCCGCCCAGCGGAACGGGCCCTTGCCCTCCGAGAAGAGCGGACGGATGTACGCAGGCACAAAGCCCGGGAAGGCGAAGGCATCCGCGAATCCCGCGGTCTTCGCCTCGGTGCGAATGTTGTTGCCGTAGTCGAATACCTCGGCGCCAGCCTTCTGGAAGCCGACCATCGCCTCGACCTGCCGTGCCATCGAGTGACGGGCAGCGTCGGCAAACCCGATCGGGTCGGCGTCGCGGCGCGAGTGCCATTCGTCGAAGGAGTACTCAACGGGCAGGTACGCGAGCGGGTCGTGCGCGCTCGTCTGGTCGGTGACGATGTCGATCTCCGCACCCATCGCCAGGAGCTCCGAAAACACGGATGCAGCGTTGCCGAGCAGTCCGATCGACAACGGTTCGCGGGCATCGCGAGCCACGTAGGCGAGCTCGAGGGCGTGCTCGATCGACT
>DASXNG010000053.1:0-33080 GCA_036495225.1 Galbitalea sp. | reverse complement strand
GCTCGGCTCATGCGGTTAAACTGGCACCACCATGGCCACCTTTGGAAACCTGACCGATCGCCTGTCAACCGCATTCAAGAATCTCCGCGGCAAGGGCAAACTAAGCCCAGCGGATGTTGACGGCACCGTTCGCGAGATTCGTCGCGCCCTGCTCGATGCGGACGTCAACCTTGAGGTCGTCAAGGAGTTCACTGCCAAGGTTCGCGAGCGGGCACTCGGCGACGAGGTTTCGAAGGCTCTCAACCCCGCGCAGCAGGTCGTGCAAATTGTCAACGAGGAACTCGTCGGGATTCTCGGCGGCCAGCAGCGCAGGCTGCAGTTCGCGAAGACCGCACCGACCGTCATCATGCTCGCCGGCCTCCAGGGTGCAGGTAAGACGACTCTGGCGGGCAAGCTCGCGAAGTGGCTTGCTGCAGACAATCACACTCCGCTGCTCGTGGCCGCCGACCTGCAGCGTCCGAACGCGGTAACGCAGCTGCAGATCGTGGGCGAGCAGGCCGGTGTCAGCGTGTACGCGCCAGAGCCGGGGAACCTGGGCGACGGCTCGGGAGCGGAGCCGTCCCGGAGGGCGCAGGGCAACCCGGTCAAGGTCGCGAAAGACTCGATCAAATACGCCAAGGACAAGCAGTTCGACGTCGTCATCGTCGACACGGCTGGACGTCTCGGCGTCGATGCCGAGCTGATGAAACAGGCCGGTGACATTCGCAAGGCCATCGACCCGGACGAGGTGCTCTTCGTCCTCGACGCGATGATCGGTCAGGACGCGGTAACGACCGCTCGCGCGTTCCAGGATGGTGTCGACTTCACCGGTGTTGTTCTGTCCAAGCTCGACGGCGATGCCCGCGGTGGCGCAGCGCTTTCCGTGGCATCCGTCACCGGACGTCCGATCATCTTTGCGTCGACCGGTGAGGGTCTGGATGACTTCGAGCCGTTCTATCCGGATCGCATGGCGAGCCGCATCCTCGACCTCGGCGACATCCTGTCGCTCATCGAGCAGGCACAAAAGAACTTCGACGAAGAAGAGGCGCGCAAGACCGCCGAGAAGTTCGCGACGGATTCGTTCACACTAGAAGACTTCCTCGCGCAGATGCAGCAGCTCAAGAACATGGGCTCGATCAAGAGCATGCTCGGCATGCTTCCTGGCGCTCGCGGGATGAAGCAGCAGCTCGAGAACTTCGACGAAAGCGAAATCACTCGCACCGAGGCGATCATCCGTTCGATGACGATCCAGGAGCGACGGGTGCCGAAGCTCCTGAATGGCTCGCGCAGACTTCGCATCGCCAAGGGTTCTGGAACGACCGTGACCGAGGTCAACTCGCTGGTCAACCGCTTCGAGCAGGCGGCGAAGATGATGAAGACGGTCGCTAAGGGCGGCGTGCCGCAGGTTCCGGGCATGGGCCCGATCCCCGGTGCGCGATTCGGTGGCGGCAAGGGCAAGCCGCAGCAGCAGAAGAAGTCCAAGTCAGGCAACCCGGCGAAGCGCGCCGCGGAGAACGCCGCGATCGCGGCCGGGACGGCTGCCAAGCCGGTGGCATCCGGCTCCGGTTTTGGTCTCGGCAACAAGCAGGGCGCGCCGACCGAGGAAGAGCTCGCCTCGCTGCAGAAGTTCCTCGGCCGCTAACCGCGGCACTTTGTTGACCGCGCGGGTCCCCTCGGGGCGCGCTGTCAACAAACTGCGGCGGTGCTCTTAGGGTTGAAGGATGACTCGTCCCATCAGGCTCGGCGTGCAAGTAGCGCCGCAACATGCGCTGTACCCCAACATACGTGACACCGTTGCGGCCCTCGAGGATGCCGGCGTCGACATCGTCTTCAACTGGGACCATTTCTTTCCGCTGAGCGGTGACCCTGACGGTTTGCACTACGAGTCCTGGACGATGCTGGCCGCGATCGCGGAGCAGACCAGCCGTGTCGAGCTCGGCGCACTCGTCAACTGCAATAGCTATCGCAATGCCGACCTTCAGGCCGACATGGCTCGCACGATCGATCACATCTCCGGCGGTCGCTTCATTTTTGGTACAGGTGCTGGCTGGTTCGAGAAGGACTACGACGCGTACGGCTACGAATTCGGAACGCCGGGGACCCGTCTCGACGCCCTGGCCGACAGCCTGCCGAGAATAAAGGCGCGCTGGGCCAAGCTCAATCCGCCGCCACTGCGCGACATCCCGGTGCTGATCGGCGGTGGGGGAGTCAAGAAGACGCTGCGACTGGTCGCCCAATACGGCGACATCTGGCACAGCTTTTCAGACGGCGCCACCCTCGTCGAGAAGCTCCGCATCCTGGGTGAACACTGCGACGCGGTCGGCCGTGACATCAGCGAGATCGAGATTTCGACGGAACTGAGAATGCGAACAGAGGCGGAGGCCGATGAACAACTCGAGCTCGGCGTGACCATGTTCACGCTGGGCATCAGCGGCCCGGAGTATGACCTTGCGAGAGTCAAGCAGTGGGTTGCCTGGCGCAACGCAGTGAACGGCTGACAAGGCGTAACACACGTGAACGCACCTCACTGATAGGGTCTGCTGAAGGCCGCAAGGCGTCCCCGTCCAGCCCGAGCTCGAGGTGCCAGGAATGCAGAAGCGGTCAACCCTTCGTCGACGCGGATTTCTTAGCCGTTCGAGGGCGCTCGCGGCGGCGCTCGCCGTCGCTGCGCTGGTAGTCGGCAGCGGATTTCTCGGTGCGTCGATGGCAACGGCTGGTGCTCCCGCGGTTGGCCTGTATGGCAATTTCGACTCCGGCGCGGCCGAGGTCTACCTCTACGCGACGAGCGGCGGCGCAGTAACATCCTCGATCCCCGTTGACGCTTACGATTACGCCGCCGACGGATTCGACTTCGAGGGCGTTGTCGCTGGCACTTATGCCATCGCTTTCCGCGATGACGTGTCCGGCGAATGGCTGCCGTGGCTGAGCCACACCGACGGAAGCGGTCCGGATGCGACAGGAGGCGCGTCATCCTGCCTGCTCAACGTGACGGTGGACGCGACGGAGGACATCGACTTCGGCTCGGTGACTCTCGGGTCTGGCGCAACGTCGTCGTGCAGTGCTCCGTGGGGCACAGCGTCGTCATTCTCGGGCACGATCAGCAACATGTTGCCTGCGGCCGCGGTTTCCGCGTGGCTCTACTACGTTGACGCCGACGACGACATGATCCCCGTGAACCACGCGTCGGTCGGATCGAGCGGCGGCTACTCCATTGACGGGGTCAGCCTCGCCGGACGCTATGTCGTCTATCTGGAAATCGATGACGGTTCGCCGTTCCTTGACACCTGGTCGGATGGTTCGGACGCCACGGAGGCCGGCAACGACTGGCCATCCGCCCCCGCAGGTGTCCCGGTCTCGATCAACGCCAACACGGACTATTCGGCGCCGGCAATCAACCTCGTGCGTGCGGCTGTGTTCTCGGGCCAGGTGACCGATTCGCACGGCACCGCGCTCGCCGGCGTCAGCGTCGAAGCAACGGTCGCGCCGGGCCAGTCCGGCGACTACTACGCGAGCGACGTCACCGACGCCAATGGACACTATTCCCTGCGGGTGGAGCCCGGTGTGCGCTACGTGCTCGATGCGGTGGGCACCGGGTACGAGCAGGTGTACTGGCCAACCGCTGCGGATGTCGGTGACGCGGTCATCGTCGCGGCGAGCACTGCCGGAGCGTATCCGACGCCGTTCAACTTCTCGCTCACGCAGGAGCTCACCAGCATCACGGGGCTCATCGTGAAATTCAATCCGGATGGCTCGGCCGAGAGCTTCGCAAACATCACCGCGTCGTTGTACAAGCACACGGGCAACTATTGGACGAAGATCTCGACGAAAAGCGCGTCCGTAGGAGATTCGGGGTTGAACGAGTTCAACTTCTCTGCAGCGCACATCTCCGCTCTGAACGCCGGGGACTTCCGCCTCCGCTTCCACACTCCTAGCGGGTGGGTGGCCATCGCCGAGTATTTTGCAGGAGATGAGAACGGCGACCCGCAAATCGTCGAGGGTCCCACCTGTTTCGTTGCTCTGCCGGATGTGGTTCAGGGCGAACAGGCCGCAGCGGTTGTCATCGTGGATGCCACAGACACGGCGACAACGTGTGGTGACGAGCCGCAGGCTCCCGGGTCTCGTCCACGTGGCGTCACAGCGGCTCACATCACGACGTCCACGGCACTGGCTCTCACGTCGGCGCCGACCCCAACTCCAACCTCGACCCCGACGCTCACCGTCAGCCCCAGCCCCGTGCCAACGGATGTTGCTGCACCGTCGTCATCGCCGACTCCGGCGGTCGCGAGCTCGACCACCGGCCTCCCCGCATGGCTGTGGTGGGCGCTTGGCGGCCTGATAGTCGTCATCGCGGGCGTGATCATTTGGCTGATCGTCGTCCGTCCGAGGATCTAGCGGAGCCCGAAAGGCCAGGCCGCGACAGGGTCGGTACCCGACCGGGCCGAAAGTCTGGCAGAATGGCTAGCCGAGTCTTGTTCCGCCCGACCCTCTAATCAGGCGCGTTACGAGATCCCTTAGAGCTTGTGATTTCGAAGGTGCCCCACGCCCACGAAAATCAGTTCGCCACCAATACACGTAATTCAGGAGAATTGTGGCTGTCAAAATCCGTTTGAAGCGCCTGGGCAAGATCCGCGCGCCTTACTACCGCATCGTCGTCGCCGACTCGCGCACCAAGCGCGACGGTCGTGTGATCGAGGAGATCGGTAAGTACCATTCCACAGAGGAGCCCTCGTTCATCGAGGTGCAGTCCGATCGTGCGCAGTACTGGCTCGGCGTTGGCGCCCAGCCGTCCCCGCAGGTAGAGGCAATCCTCAAGCTCACGGGCGACTGGGGAATCTTCAAGGGCGACAAGAACGCCAAGAGCACGGTCAAGACCAAGGACGCCAAGGTCGAGTTCGTCGCAGACGAGAAGAAGAAGCCGGTTCTGAAGCCGAAGACGGAGAAGGCCGCGCCAGTCGTGGAGTCGACCGTCGAGGTTCCCGTTGCCGAGACCGCGGTCGAGGCAGACGCAGCAGCCGACGAGGTTCGCGCCGAAGAGGCCGACGCTTCGACCACCACCACGCTCGAGACGCCAGAGCAGGTCGACAACAGCGACGCTCCGGCTGCCGCAGCTGCCGAGCCGACCGAGGCCTAGGTCTTGCTCGATTCGGCTCTAGAACATCTGGTCAAGGGGATCGTCGATCACCCGGACGAGGTGCAGGTCATTGCCAAGAACTCTCCACGCGGCGAGGTTCTCGAGGTGCGTGTGCACCCCGAGGACCTCGGTCGCGTGATCGGTCGCGCCGGCCGCACCGCGAAGGCGCTTCGCACGCTCGTCACGGCCCTGGCCGATGGCAAGCGGGTGCGTGTCGACGTCGTCGACACCGACTTCTAGCTGTGGCTGCTGGTAAGGCAGTCCAGCCGAACAGCACGCAGTTGCGGGTTGGACGGTTGGTCAAAGCGCACGGACTCAAGGGCGCCCTGAAGCTTGAGCTCTATACCGACGACCCCGCTCGCCGGTTCACACCCGGCGCCACTTTCACGCTGCAGGTTCCGACCAGCTCGCCGTGGCATGGCAAAACCATCGAACTCATCGAGTTGCGTTGGTACAACACGCATCCCGTAGCTTTCTTCAAGGATGTGCCGGATCGCACGGTCGCCGAGACTCTGGTGAGGGCGATCCTCTGGGTCGATCAGGACCTCGCCGAGGAACCGACAGAGGATGACGCCTGGTACGACCATCAGCTTGTCGGTCTTGCCGTGGTACGTGACGGCGTGACGGTCGGCAAGGTGGCACGGGTCGATCACTTCCCCGCGCAGGATCTGCTCTCGGTTCAGACCGAGGATGGCGAGGTGCTCGTGCCCTTCGTCAAGGCCATCGTGCCGTCGGTCGACATCAAGGCGGGAACCCTCACGGTGACTCCGCCCGCTGGCCTGTTCGAGCAACTACCAGATGACGAGCCAGAACCCCAGGGATAAGGTCAGACGGTGCGCATCGACATCCTGACGATCTTTCCGGAGTTCTTCTCCGTACTGGATGTCTCGTTGCTCGGCAAGGCGCGCCAAAGTGGTCTCATCGAACTCGGCGTGCACGACTTGCGCGACTTCACGCACGACCGCCATCGCACTGTGGATGACACGCCTTACGGCGGTGGCGCCGGCATGGTGATGAAGCCCGAGCCCTGGGGTGAGGCACTAGACAGTGTGCTCGGCGAAAACTCGACCGTGATCTTCCCGTCTCCGGCGGGGGAGCGATTCAACCAGGCGACCGCCCGATCACTGGCCGAGGTTCCCCATCTGGTTTTCGGATGCGGGCGGTACGAAGGCATCGACCAGCGCGTCATCGATGACACGGCCAGGCGTGCAACCGTTCGCGAAATCAGTCTCGGTGACTATGTGCTCAACGGCGGCGAGGTAGCCGCGATGGCGATGATCGAGGCGATCGGACGACTCATCCCGGGAATGGTCGGCAACCCGGAGAGTCTCGATGAGGAAAGCCACGAGGACGGACTGCTCGAGTACCCGAGCTACACCAAGCCGCCGGAGTGGCGTGGGCTTTCGGTGCCGCCGGTCCTGTTGAGTGGCCACCACGGCAAGATCGCCAAGTGGCGCCACGAGCAGCAGGTGGAGCGCACGAGGCGCGTGCGGCCTGATTTGCTGGGGGAGTAGCCCTGTAGTTGGTTGAGTAGGCCGCGACGAAGTCGCAGCCGTATCGAAACCTGCTTGAGCGCGCTCTCACTTCGTTGGTTGAGTAGCGCCGTGAAGCGAGCATGGACTGATCCGCTTTTGGCCCCGGATTCGCAGAAACTTGGTCGCCTTCGAGTCGTTGTCGGGCTCAACCACCCCGTTTTGGCGTGAGTTGCCCACTTCTGCTGAGTAGCGTCGACTAAACCCAGCAGAAGTGGGCAACTCACGAAACGCTCAACTACGGTTTCGATACGCGTGGCTGCGGCGCGCTGCTCAACCAACGACGACGCTGGCCTACGCCCGGGTCAACACCAGCGGCTCCCCATCGGTGACAGCGATCGTGTGCTCAAAGTGTGCCGCGCGGCTGCCGTCCGCGCTGCGCAGGGTCCAGCCATCCCGATCCGTGTAGATCCGATCGGTGCCCAGCATGAACCAGGGCTCGATCGCGAAGACCAGACCGGCGCGCAGCGGGAGCCCGCGCTTGGCGCGCCCATCGTTCGGAACGTGCGGGTCGCCGTGCATCGTGCGCCCCACCCCGTGCCCGCCGAACTCGAGGTTGACGCTGAGCCCGGCGCGATGTGCGACGTCGCCGATCGCGGCGGAGACATCCCCCATCCGCTTGCCGGGTCGAGCGGCGGCGATGCCGGCCTCGAGCGCATCACGGGTCACCTCGATCAGCTTGAGGTCTTCGTCGCGTGGTGTACCAACGATGACCGTCTTCGCAGAGTCGGCGACCCAGCCGTCGACGCTCGCTGCGAAGTCGAGCGAAATGACATCGCCGTCCTTCAGCCTGTAGTCGAACGGTAGTCCGTGCAGCGCTGCGTCATTCACCGAGAGGCAGATGTACTTGCCGAACGGTGACGCGCCAAACGACGGGTGGTAGTCGACATAGCAACTCTCGGCGCCGGCCTTGCGGATCATGTCCCCAGCGAGTTTGTCGATCGCCAGCAGGTTCACGCCGACGTCCGCCATCGCGGCAGTTGCCTCAACGACGCTCGCGACAAACGCGCCCGCCGCGCGCATCTCATCGACTTCGCGCGGTGTGCGAATTTCGATCATGCGTTACTCGGCAGCTCTGCGTGGTCGCGAATGTAGTTGTTCGCCAGTTCCCGCGCCGCGTCGATGAACCGCTGATCGCCCAGCTTGTTGAGCAGGAACGAGCGCTGGAGCAGCGCATCAGCGACCTCTATTGCGACTTCAACCGAGAAGACCAAGTGCTCATCCGGGGCGAATTCGTACTTCTCCGCGAGCAGCCCGACAAGTGCGCGAGCGAGCACGCCGTTGTTGCTGAACTCTGGCTCGAGAAACCTGTCGTCGATGATGTCGCCGAACCTGAGCGCGCGGAAGCCCGGCTCGGTGCGGTTGAAGAGGATGAACACGTCGATCGCGACATCCACCGTCTGCTTCCACTCGACGGAGTCAGCGCTCAGCGAGTTGAAGATCCGTTCGGTGAATCGCTCCAGGTTGCGCGCGGCGAGAGCCCGCAGCAGCGATTGGATGTTGGGGAAGTAGCGGTAGATCACGCCGACGGATGATCCGGCGCGCGCCGCAACGTCGCTCGTGGTCAACCCGTCAATGCCGCCCTCTTCGATGAGTGCGGCTGCGGTATCCAGCAGGTGAGCGACACGTTGGGCGCTGCGATGCTGCACCGGCTCGGTGCGCACGATCGTCTGAAGTGTCGGGGGTTCGGTCGAATCGGTCATCGCGTTTCGCAGCTTTCCGTACTTTGTGGCAGAATTGCCCCTTGTGCCCTGTCCCGGCTCTGCCTCAGGGGAGTTTGACAGCGAACGGGCACACTTCCAGTTTCTTCTTACATAGACCGTAATCGACCTGTGGCGGTTACAGAGAGCGAATTTGCCATGAGCCACCTTCTTTCCGAAGTGGATGCCGCTTCCCTACGTTCCGATATTCCGGACTTTCGCGCCGGCGACACTGTCAAGGTGCACGTCAACATCATCGAAGGTTCGCGTTCGCGTATCCAGGTGTTTCAGGGCGTCGTGATCGGTCGACAGGGCGACAGCGTCCGCGAAACCTTCACCGTTCGCAAGGTCAGCTTCCAGGTCGGCGTCGAGCGTACCTTCCCGGTGCACTCCCCGGTCATCGACCACATCGAGATCGTCACCCGCGGTGACGTTCGTCGCGCGAAGCTGTACTACCTCCGCGACCTTCGCGGCAAGAAGGCGAAGATCAAGGAAAAGCGCGACTAGGCGCATCCGCGATTCACATTTTTGACGAAGCTCCCGACCTTTACACTTGGTCGGGAGCTTCGGGCGTTAACGACAGAAATTACGGAATGACGAACCAAACAGGCGCAAACATGACCTACGACGAAGCGCCAACGGGCGAGGTGGCCGCGAGCAACACCCCAGACGGATCTCCTAAGAAGCCGCAGAACAGCCGGGCTCGCGGAATCAAGTTGTTCCTCCGCGACATCCTGATCATTCTGGTCGCCGCACTTGTCATCTCGTTCCTGATCAAGACGTTTCTGATTCGTTCGTTCTACATTCCTTCGCAGTCGATGGAGAACACCCTCCTGCCAAACGACCGCGTGATTGTCAGCCTGCTGACCCCGGGTCTCTCGCCGCTGCAACGCGGCGACGTTGTCGTCTTCACCGACCCGGGCGGTTGGCTGTCGGACGAGCCTGTCGCCGCACCCGCCGGAAACTCTGTCATCAACGACATCCTCGCGTTCATCGGCCTTGCCGCTCCGGACGACAACAACCATCTCGTCAAGCGTGTCATCGGTCTGCCAGGCGACAAGGTCGCCTGCTGCACACCGCAGGGCCAGTTGACGGTGAACGGTGTGCCGCTCGATGAGCGGTACGCTGTGCTGCCGGGAGGCACGAAGCAGGCAGCTCCGAACACCTTCTCCATCACTGTTCCGAAGGGCGACATCTGGGTCATGGGCGACAACCGCTACATGTCGGCTGACTCTGCGTACCACTACCAGAAGAAGGATGACAGCCCATACGTGCCGATCAGCGATGTGACCGGCCGCGCGTTTGTCATCAGCTGGCCGATCAGTCGCTGGACGTGGCTTAGTAACTATCCACTGACCTTTGCTGGCACGGACCCCAAGGACCACTAGCCATGCCCGTTGCGGATCCGACGTTCGAGTTCGAGAGCTCACTGCACTCGGCTGGGGCTCGCTTCGTGATCGGATGCGACGAAGTCGGTCGCGGTGCGATCGCAGGTCCCGTGGGTGTCGGCTTGTGCCTGGTCGATCCCCACGTCGGCGCGCACCCGACCGGGCTGCGGGACTCCAAGATGTTGGCCGAGAAGCGTCGCGAGGAGCTTGCTCCGCTCGCGGCTGCCTGGGCTCGCTACTCAGCCGTGGGTCTGGCTACTGCGCTCGAGGTCGACACGATCGGGATCATGGCGGCGCTCGGGCTGGCAGGCAAACGCGCACTCGCGCAGTTGCACGAGCTCGGAGCATCCATTGCTGACAGCGTTCTGCTGCTTGATGGCTCATACGACTGGCTGTCACCCGTTCTGAAGTCTCCGCTGCGCGTCACAACCCGCATCAAAGCTGACCGGGACTGCGCGTCGGTTGCCGCGGCATCCGTCATTGCGAAGGTCCACCGGGACCGCATGATGATCGACTACGACGGCGTCTACCCGGGTTATGGCTGGAGCGGGAACAAGGGTTACGGCTCGACGGAGCACTACGCCGCGATTGACGAACTCGGTCCGAGCGCGCTTCACAGACTGACTTGGCTGCACGAGCGGCCGATTGTTGACGAGTAGGGCGCGCCGTCACGATGCGTCGATAGACTGAATCCAGCATGGAAGAGGACGAGTTCGAAGACTATGACCGCGAGGTCGAGCTGGCGTTGTACCGGGAATACCGTGACGTCGTGTCCCAGTTTCGCTACGTCGTCGAGACCGAGCGTCGCTTCTACCTCGCGAACGAGGTGCACTTCGAACGCAAAGACACCGAGCACGACTTCTACTTCGAACTCAACATGACCGACGTCTGGGTGTGGGATGTCTACCGCTCAGACCGCTTCGTCAAGAGCGTTCGCGTGCTCACGTTCAAAGACCTCAACATCGAGGAGCTGTCGGCCAAGGAGCTGGAGCTTCCGAAGGAGCTCGCGCTCGACGAATAGGCGGGCTGTTCCTGAAGAACACGCCACCCCCGTTGACTTGGCGCTTAGTCGGCGCGCAGTGTGGATTTATGACTGACACGATCGAACGAGATGTCCACGCTCCGGCCGATTCCGGGGCACGTAAGACCAAGCGCGAGAACGCGGAGAAAGGTTTTGCCGCGTCGACGACGCTGACGAACAACCTCCAGTTGGTGCTCGTCGACCTCATCGAGCTTCACCTCCAGGGCAAACAGGCGCACTGGAACGTGGTTGGGCACAACTTCAGGGACCTGCATCTGCAGCTCGACGAGATCGTTGAGGCAGCGCGCGGGTTCAGCGACGATGTGGCCGAACGGATGCGCTCAATGCACGCCGTCGTCGATGGTCGCAGCGATACCGTCGCCGCGACCACCCTGTTGCCCGGGTTTCCGAACGGCGAGATCGCGACCGCGGACTGCGTAGACCTCATCACCGCGCGCCTCGACACGACCGTCTCGCGCATTCGCAAGGTGCACGACGCGGTCGACAGGGAGGATCCAACGTCATCGGACCTCCTGCACGCGATTATCGCGCGCCTCGAACAACTGTCCTGGATGGTTGGGGCCGAAAACAGGGTGCCGGCGAGCTAGCGCGCGTTCGGCACCCCTCCTCCAGAGTTGGGCGTGTGACGGCGTTTTTCACAGACTCGTCAGTGCGTGAGCGGCGTCCGCCGGACCACCGGCAGAGTCATCCGCATGGCGGCGAAGGATGACCTGGGCAGGCGAGGCGAGACTCTCGCGGCGGAGCATCTCGTCGCAAGCGGGTACGCGATAGTCGAGAGAAACTGGCGCTGCTCGCAGGGCGAGATCGACATCGTCGCGACCCGCGACGGCGAAACGGTTTTCGTCGAGGTCAAGACGCGCACGAGTGTCGCCTTCGGGCATCCGCTTGAGGCAATAACGGTGCGCAAGCTTGCCCGGCTTCGCAGGCTGGCTGCCGCCTGGTGCGACGCCCACCCCGGCCGGCACTCGCGCATTCGAATCGACGCCATCGCGATCATCGCGCCAACCCACGGGCTCATCGAGATCGAACACCTCGAGAGAGTGTTCTGAGGTGGGACTCGGGCGCACTCACGCCGTCTCCCTGCTCGGGCTTCACGGAGCGATGGTCGAGATCGAGGCAGACATCGGTAGCGGACTGCCGACCTTCATCGTGATCGGCCTCCCCGATGCCGCGCTCAACGAGGCGAAGGACCGAGTGAGGGCTGCCGCTACGAACTCCGGATGCCCGATTCCTGTTCAGAAGATCACCATCAATCTGTCGCCTGCCGCGCTTCCCAAACACGGCTCGGGCTTCGACCTGGGCATTGCTGTTGCGTGCCTAGCGGCCGCCGGAGTGGTCAATCCCGAGTCGATCGAGAGCGTCGTGCACCTCGGCGAACTGGGGCTCGACGGCCGACTGCGGCCAATTCCGGGCATCCTTCCCGCTGTCCTCGCTTTGGCGCGCGCCGGCTTCGAGAAGGTCATGGTGCCGACCGGGAACGTGGATGAGGCGTCGCTCGTGCCAGACGTGAAAGTGATCGGCGTGGCCTCCCTTCGAGACGCGGCCATCTGGCACGGCGGGCCGTTCGAGCCGGAGAACGTCGATCCGATCTGGCCTCCGCGGCCGATCGAGCAGTCCGTCGCGGACAACGACCTGTCAGACGTCATCGGCAACGAGGACGCGATCTCGGCGATGATCGCTGCGGCAGCTGGTGGCCATCACGTCTTCCTTCTCGGCCCTCCCGGCGCTGGCAAGACGATGCTCGCATCGCGGTTGCCCGGGCTGCTGCCAGACCTCACGCCGGATGCCGCGATCGAGGTCAGTTCAATCCGGTCCCTTGCCGGACTCCCGGTCGGCAGCGCGCTTGCCACGAGACCTCCATTCGAGAGCCCGCACCACACCGCGTCCTCCGCCTCGCTCGTCGGGGGCGGGAGTTCGCTCATCCGTCCAGGGGCTGCGACTCGGGCGTCTCACGGCGTGCTGTTTCTCGATGAAGCGCCAGAGTTCTCGACGGCGGCACTAGATGCGCTGCGCCAGCCTCTTGAATCCGGCGTGATCACCATCCACCGCGCGAACGCGGTCGCGCACTTTCCCGGCAGCTTTCAACTGGTGATGGCGGCAAACCCGTGCCCGTGCGGACAGTGGGGTGCCCGCGACTCCAACTGCACCTGCGCGCCGTTCGCCCGGCGGCGCTACCTCGCCCGCGTCTCGGGGCCGCTGCTGGATCGCATCGACATCCAGCTGCGAGTGCAGCGCATCACAACCACGCAGCTCCGGCTCGGCGACGAGTCCGCTCGCATGTCGACGGAGGACGCACGGGCGCGCGTGATCGCGGCGCGGGCGGCGGCGACGGAACGTCTCGCACAGACACCTTGGACGTTGAACTCGCAGGTTCCTGGTGCCTGGCTGCGCGGGCCCAAGGCACGCCTCTCGGTTGCGACGACGGCATCCATAGATCGAGCTCTTGAACGCGGCGGGATCACGATGCGCGGCTACGACCGCGTGCTGCGGCTCGGTTGGACGCTCGCCGACCTCGACGGCGCGGCCGTTCCGACTGCCGACCACATCGGAAGAGCCCTCTATCTACGAAAGGCGTTCACGGCATGACCATGTTCGGACTCAAGGAGGCAGAGGTCGCGACGCTGGTCCGTGCCGTTGCTGGCGAGCAGCTAGAACGCGAGGCGATTCGCGAACGATTCGCTCGCGCGAGTTGGACTGGCATCGCTGAGCCAGGGGACAGCATCGCAGGCCTCGTCATCGCAGCGCTGGGCGCCGTCGACTCGCTCGAGGGACTCGTCGAGCAGTGGTCAGCGCGGGCTTGGCTCGAAGCGTTGCGGCTCGTAGGAGTTGTGGATGTCGCGGAGTCTGTTGTCGAGGAGGCTCTCGCTCGGTGGAAACTGCGGGTCAAGTCCGAGCCGACGCTGCTCGCCTTGCGCCAGGCAGCGAGATACGGAGCCCGCTTGCTGACCCCGGGCACGGCGGGTTGGCCCGCTGGAGTCGATGATCTCGGACCGCACGCTCCCATCGCACTCTGGGTGCGGGGAACGCAAGTCGCCCTCGCGGCGCTCGACAACTCGATCGCCCTCGTCGGCGCTCGCGCCGCGACCGGATACGGCGAACACGTCGCCATGGAGTTTTCGGCTGGTCTGGTCGATCGTGGATTCGCGATCGTGTCCGGCGCCGCGTACGGCGTCGACGGTATGGCCCATCGAGCGGCCATGGCAAGTCACGGCATCACGGTCGCGTTCCTGGCCGGGGGAGTCGACCATTACTACCCGAGCGGCCACGACGCGCTGTTGACCAGGATGGTCGAAGTCGGCGCGATCATCTCGGAGCTTCCTCCTGGGCAGCCACCAACGAAATGGCGTTTCCTGCAACGGAACCGTTTGATCGCAGCCGCCAGCCAGGCGACCGTCGTCATCGAGGCCGGATGGCGGTCGGGCTCGCTCAACACGGCGGGCCACGCCGCCAACCTGGGTCGACCGGTAGGCGCGGTGCCCGGTCCGATCACCAGTGCGGCGTCTGCTGGCTGCCATCGGCTCGTGCGCGACTATGACGCCACTCTCGTGACGTCGGTCGAAGACGTCGTCGAACTCGTGGAGCCCCGCCGTCTGGAGCAGCCGCCGGTCCCTGAGGCGCTCGAAGGGCGGGTCGAGCAGCCGCGTGCCGCAGGCACCGGCGTCGTCGAGACCTCACGCACGACTTACCTACGCCCGCTATCCCCCGAGCAAACCCGCCTCCTGGATGCCATGAGCTACACCGCGCCCCGGCAGACCCAGGACATCGCCGCTCGAGCTGGTCTTTCGGTCGCCGCCGTGCAATCACTCCTGGGTGAACTCGAACTCGAGACCCTCGTCTCCGAGCGCGAGCGCGGTTGGATCAAGGTCAAGCCCGACGACCAGAACAAGCCACCAGAGAAGCTCGCTTAGTTCAGCCGTCAGTGGAACTTCTCGCCCCTCGCGAGCATTTCGACAAAACTCTCGATTCTCCGCGTTCGTGTTTCCGGCTTCTTCGCGCTCTGGATGCGAAAGTACAGGGCGTAGCGATTCGCCGAGTCGAGGGTTTCGTAGAACCGCTTAGCCTGTGAGTTCGCGTCGAGCGCGTCGAGAAATTCCGGAGACGGGGATGCGCTGAGTGAGCCCTCGTATGCCCGCTCCCAGCGACCGTCGGCCTTTGCGGCTTCGACCTGGGCTAGCCCGGCCGGATGCATCGTGCCAGCCTCGATCATGGCGGTCGCCTTGTCCACGTTGCGCTTCGACCACACGCTCGTCGAACGGCGCCGTGTGAACGACTGCAGCCAGTGGAAGCGATCGAGCCCGCGCTTCTGCCCGTCGATCCAGCCAAACCGAAGGGCGACATCGAGCGCCTCCTGATACGAGACGGAGGGCTCGGGCGCGGCCTGTTTCGCGATGCGCATCCAGATTCCCGGATGCGTCTCGTGGTTGTCGGCGAGCCAGGTTTCGAACGCCTCTGCGTCGGCGAACGACACAACGGTCTTCGGATCGGACTTCGAGGATTCGGACATGACACCTCCGCTCGGACGCGACTGTTCAGCCAAGGTTAGGAGAATTGTTTACCTCGGGCCATATTCTGAAGTCGTGACCCAACTCGGCCAGTACCCAGCTCCACGCCACACCATCGCACACATCAGCGACACGCATTTCCTCGCCGAGGGGGCACCGCTCTTCGGCAAGGTAACCACGGAGAAGAACCTCCGACGAGCGCTCGAGCAGCTTCAGCAGTCCGGCATCAAGCCCGAGGCGCTCGTGTTCACCGGCGACCTCGCGGACCTCGGTGAACCGGATGCCTACAAACGGCTCCGCGCCATCGTCGAGCCGGTCGCCCAGTCGCTCGGCGCAGAGGTCATCTGGGTCATGGGCAACCACGACGAGAGACTGCAGTATTCGGTCGAACTCTTCGACATTGAGGCGACACAGGCGCCACAGGATCGCGTCTACGATCTGAACGGACTGCGCGTCATCTCGCTCGACACGTCCGTTCCCGGGTACCACCACGGCGAACTCGAGGACTCGCAGTTGGACTGGCTCGCCGACATCCTGTCGACGCCAGCACCACACGGAACGCTCCTCGCGCTCCATCACCCGCCCATCCCCGAGCCGTTGCTCTGGCCGATGGCGATGCTCGAACTGCAGGCTCAGGACAGGCTCGCTGCAATCCTGGAGGGGACAGACCTCATCGGAATCCTCGGTGGACATTTGCACTACTCGACGCACAGCACCTTCGCGGGCATCCCGGTCTCGGTGGCCGCGGCAACCTGCTACACGATGGACCTCGTCGATAGCTCCAAACTGCTTTCAGGGGTGGACGCCAACCAGGCCTTCAACATTGTCAGCGTCTACGAGGATCGGGTCGTGCACACGATCATCCCGATGCTCGCCGCCGAGCAGGTCACCGGCTTTTCCGCGGAATATCGTGCGCAGATCGAGGCCATGACGCCCGAGGAACGACTAGAGATGTTCTCGGCGAAGAACTCGAGCTTCAACACGGGTCAGTCTGAGGGCTGACACCCCCGGCCTAAAGTCGGTATCTCAGTCGGCAGTCGGCGTGTCGCAGCGTTCTACGCGGCGAGTCTGACCAGATACCGACTTTGGGGATGACGGCTCGCGGAGTCTTTGGCGCTAGCTGAGGGCGATACCGCCCGCGCGTAAGCGCTGCCGGTCGGCGGAGATGGATGTTGCGAGCCTCTCGCCAGTCGCGCGGAGGTGTTTGAGCGCGGCCAGTTCTGCACCCGTCGAGTCCCCGGTACGGATCGCTGCCGCGATCGACGCGTGCTCGCGGTGCACGCGATCGCGGGACTCCACGGTCTGCACCTCGAGCCACCGGGTTCGATAGAGCCGGGTCAGAACGCTTGCCATGGCGTCGATCAGGAATGGGTTGCCGGAGAGCCGGGCCAGCTCGAGGTGGAAACTCGTGCCAGCTTCGAGGCTGTTCTCCGGGGTCTCATCGGCATCGACGGATGCGGCCAGCTCGACGAACGCGTCGACGTCGTCTCGCTCCGCCCGTGCACTGGCGAGGCGTGCGGCGGCTGACTCGAGAATTTCGCGGTACTCATACAGGGCGCGGATCTCGTCAAGGTCGATGGGAGCGACCTGCCACGCCTTGCCGTCGCGCCTCACGAGTCCCTCGGACTCGAGGCGCATGAGCGCGGCGCGCACTGGCGTGCGGGATGCGCCGAACTCGGGTTCGAGTCCGCGCTCGCTGAGCCGCTGCCCGGGTGCCAGGTCGAGGCTCAGGATGGCGGCGCGCAAGCGCTCGTAGAGGCTGGGCTCAGACATCCGATGGTCGCTCGTTTCCGTCATGGTATACCAGTATGGTATCCCAAGGGAGTTTGAATGGAAGCACGACGCCAATCCATCGGCGCGAGACCGTGGATCATGCTGGTGCTCGGAGTGCTCGCGCAAACCGCGACGTCGATGCTCACGAGCACGCCCGCGTTTCTGATCCCGGAGCTGCACAACCAGCAGGGAGTGCCGCTCGCGACGGCGGGTCTCCTCGCCTCGACCACGACGATCGGGATGGTCATCGCCCTCGTCGCATGGGGCGCGGTCGCCGACAAGCTCGGCGAACGATTCGTCCTGTCGGTGGGTCTCGCGCTTGCGTCGCTCGCGGCGCTTGGTGGAGCACTCACAAGCAGCAACTTTGTCGCGCTCGCGATCTTCCTCGTCATTGGCGGCGCGGCTGCCGCGAGTTCCAGTCCGGCCAGCGGGCGACTCATCGTCGGGTGGTTTCCCAGGAATCGCCGCGGACTCGCAATGGGAATCCGCCAAATGTCGCAGCCGCTTGGCGTCGCGCTGGCCGCTGTGGTGGTTCCGCCGCTCGCAGCCAACTTCGGCATTGGGGTCGCGCTCGCAGCATCCGTCGTTCTGTGCGGCGTTCTGGCTGTCGCGTGCGGTCTTGTGCTGCGTGACCCCGCACGGGCTCCCGTCGTCTCCGTCGCGGGCGTCAGCACGAACCCGTACCGCGGAAACAGCACTCTGATTCGCATCCACGCCGTGTCGATCCTCCTGGTCGTGCCGCAGTTCACCGTCTCGATCTTTGGTCTCGTGTGGCTGATCAACGATCAGGGACTCGGCGCGACTGCAGCAGGCATAGTCGTCGGCCTCTCGCAGCTGATCGGAGCAGTTGGTCGCATTGGCGTGGGCGTCTGGAGCGACAGGCTCGGCAGCAGGATGCGTCCGCTTCGCTGGGTCGCGCTGGCGGCCGTCGCCGCGATGTTTGCGCTCGCTCTGGCCGGCTTCGTACAGAGTTGGGTCGCCGTGCCGCTTCTCATCATCGCGGCAACGATCTCCGTCGCAGACAACGGCCTCGCCTTCGCGTCCGTCGCCGAGATCGCCGGGCCGCGTTGGTCGGGGCGCGCGCTCGGGGCGCAAAACACCGGCCAGTGGATCGGCGCGTCGCTGGTCGGACCGCTCGCGGGCGCTCTCATTGCGGTGGCGGGCTATCCGCTGACTTTCGTCGCCTCCGGGATCTGCGCCCTGATCGCTGTGCCGCTGGTACCCAGTGCGGGCGATGCCGAACACGGCACGCCTGCCGTCGCGTCCACCGCGAGTGCGTCACGATGAGAGCGTGCAGCTCGAACGTGCGGTGACCGAGTTCGCGGGCTACCTGTCCGCTGAGCGGGGCTTCAGCGCGCACACGGTGCGTTCGTACTCATCCGATCTCGCCGATCTTTCACGGTTTGCCGAGACACGCGGCGTCGCGACAACGGAGGGACTCGACCTCGAGTTGCTTCGTGACTGGCTCTGGGATGGCTCAAAGGCGGGCCTCGCGAAGTCGACGCTCGCTCGTCGGTCGGCCGCAGTTCGAAGCATGACCGGTTGGCTCGCCAGAACGGGCGCATCGACGACGGATGCCGGTAGTCGACTTCGTGCACCGAAAGCCGACCATCACCTCCCGCGCGTTCTCACCCGCGAGCAAATGGACGGCATCCTGAGCGCCCTTGTCGCCCGCGCAGGTTCGGGCGAGGCAATCGCGACCAGGGATCTCGCCATCGTCGAATTGCTGTACGCCTCGGCGCTCCGCGTCAGCGAGGTAGCGGGCCTCGACCTCGGCGACGTCGACCACGGTCGTCTCACGGTTCGCGTCGTCGGAAAGGGCTCGAAGGAACGCGTCGTGCCGTTCGGAGTCCCGGCGAAGCGAGCCATCGTGGATTATGAGCGCCACCGGCACGAACTCGAGGTCGACCCGATCCGCGCTCTCTTCCTCGGCGCTCGCGGCAAACGCATCGGAACGCGAACGATCTACGAGCTCATCGCCACGCTGCTGGCGGATGTCCCGGGCTCTGGCCCCGCCGGACCGCACACACTGCGCCACACGGCCGCCACCCACCTGCTCGACGGGGGAGCGGACCTGCGCTCCGTGCAGGAGCTGCTCGGTCACGCGAGCCTGGGCACAACGCAGCTCTACACGCACGTCAGCGCCGAGCGGCTCAAGGAGAGCTACCGTAACGCTCACCCCCGCGCATAGCGCTCAAGACGGGGATCGAGCAGGCGCCGCGGAGCGGTGCCTACGGCACGCGGCTGCTCGACCCCCAGTAGGTCCAGTCGCCGCGTCGGCAACAGCACCGAGTACGGGATTCCGCCGAGAAACAGCATCGGCGAAACGTACTCACCACGGACGCGCACCCCGAAGTGTAGGCACAGTTGTGCGCAGTGCCCGGCGACGACCTGGCCGATGACTTCACCGCGCGTGACCCTGTCGCCGACGTGCAGCGACGACACCACCGGTTCGTAACTGGAGAGAACTCCGCCCGGATGTTCGAGGGACAGAACGGGTCGATCGACCACGAAGCCAACGAAGTGCACGATGCCGTCGGCGGGGGCCAGCACGTCGCTTGTGGCAGCAATGTCGATGCCGCGATGTCCAGCCGAATACGTCGTCGCGGGCGCGATGAACGGCCGGATGATCGGATGCGGCGCGGCTACCGGCCAGCTCCAGCGCGCCACGGCGGCCGGTGCGACAGCGCGGGCGGGCGTTGGTGCCGCGACCAGGGCAAGCACGGCAAAAAGCAGGATGATGATGCGGAGCGTGCGCGACATCCATTCATCGTCGTGAACCCGCGACGGCGGGGGGAGAACGCGGCCAAATCTGCGCACAACCCGCGTGGACCTGAACGGTGGTGGAGCGGTGCTATTCTTTTGGGAGCATTCCTAGCAATAGGGGTGACTACGCGTGTCCGCTACTCCTTCGATGGAGTGCACACAATCACTCAGTCCCGCCGCCCAAACGGCAGGGTGTGGTCGTGTGCGGACACCAGGTTTCGTGCCAAACGGTACGGATAACAACTGAGTAGGGCCACCTACTGTGCTGGTTTAACAGCGCAAGCGCCCAGATTAAGGAGTCGGCCATGGCCGTCGTTACCATTCGCCAGCTGCTCGACAGCGGAGTTCACTTCGGACACCAGACCCGTCGTTGGAACCCGAAGATGAAGCGCTTCATTCTGACCGAGCGCTCGGGCAGCCACATCATCGACCTGCAGCAGTCACTTGCGCACATCGACAAGACCTACGACTACGTCAAGGAGACGGTCGCCCACGGCGGCACCATCCTGTTCGTCGGCACCAAGAAGCAGGCGCAGGGCTCTATCGCCGAGCAGGCGACCCGGGTCGGCCAGCCGTACGTCAACCAGCGTTGGCTCGGCGGTCTGCTCACCAACTTCCAGACGGTCTCCAAGCGACTCGCTCGCATGAAGGAGCTCGAGGAGGTCGACTTCGATGACACGACCCGCGGCTACACCAAGAAGGAACTGCTCATTCAGAAGCGCGAGCTGACGAAGTTGCAGAAGAGCCTCGGCGGTATCCGCAACCTGACGAAGACCCCTTCGGCCATCTGGGTTGTCGACACCAAGAAGGAGCACCTCGCGATCGACGAGGCTCACAAGCTCGGCATCCCGGTCATCGCGATCCTCGACACCAACTGCGACCCAGACGAAGTTCAGTACCCGATCCCGGGGAACGACGACGCCATCCGCTCCGTCGGCCTGCTGACCCGCATCATTGCGGATGCTGCTGCCGAGGGTCTCATCCAGCGTCACCAGAAGCCGGAAGAGGGCGCTGAGGTTGAGCCTCTCGCCGCCTGGGAGGCCGAGCTGCTCGCAGCTTCGGAGACCCCGACCACCGAGGCCGAGAAGATCGAGGCCGTGGATGAAGCGGTCAACCCCGTCAGCTCGAAGGAAGAGATCGCGGAAGAAATCGCCGCAGTCGTCGCCGAGGAGCCCGTCGAGGAGAACGACGCTGACGCCGTCGCGGCAGAGCACGAGGCCGACGCAGACCCGACGCTCGTCGTAGAGCACCACGTCGAGTCCGACGAGGAGGCCGAGGCGAAGATCGAGGCCGAGGCGAGCGATTCAGAGAAGCAGCCAGCCGCGGCCAAGAAGCCAGCGGCGAAGAAGTAATCGAAGTAACTCAGTAGCAGAGGAAAAGACGCATGGCAGATTTCAGTCTTGAAGACCTGAAGGCGCTGCGCGAGCAGCTTGGTACCGGCATGGTCGAGACCAAGAACGCTCTCGTCGAGGCCGGCGGCGACAAGGAGAAGGCAGTCGAGCTGCTCCGCATCCGTGGCGCGAAGAGCAACGCGAAGCGTGCAGACCGTTCAACCAGCGAAGGCCTCATCGCCACCGTTGAGAGCGCAACCGCTGTCACGATGATCGAGCTCGCCTGCGAGACCGACTTCGTCGCCAAGAACGAGAAGTTCGTCGCGCTTGCTCAGACCATCGTGCAGGCTCTCGCCGATTCCGGTGCCGAGACAGTGGATGCTGCGCTCGCCGTACCCGCGGGTGGCGAGACGGTCGGTGCACTCATCGAGAACCAGGCCGCGACCATCGGCGAGAAGCTCGAGCTTCGCCGCATCGTTCGCCTCGACGGTGAGCACTTCGAGATCTATCTCCACCGCACAAGCAAGGACCTGCCTCCGCAGATCGGTGTTGTTCTCGCGTACAAGGGTGACGACGCTGAGACGGCTCGCAGCATTGCGCAGCACATCTCGTTCGCAAACCCGGAGTACGTCTCCAAGGAAGAGGTTCCTGCCGAGGCCGTCGAGAACGAGCGTCGCATCGTCGAGGAGATCAGCCGTGGCGAGGGCAAGCCCGAGGCTGCTCTTCCGAAGATCATCGAGGGTCGTCTCGGCGCGTTCTACAAGCAGGTCGCACTGCTTGAGCAGGACTACGCCAAGGACAACAAGCTCTCGGTCGCCAAGGTAGCGATCGATGCTGGTCTGACGATCACGGGGTTTGCGCGGTTCAAGGTTGGTGCGTAGCACCAACCTTGACAAAGCGGCGCAGCAAGTAGGCGCGTAGCAAGTTTCACGCGCGAAGGGCCCGGGTGCACAAGCATCCGGGCCCTCCGTCTTTGTCGGAATGAGGGTTTGTTGGCCCGGTGGTCGTGGTTGGACTCATTTGGCCAACAAACCCTCATTCCGGTGAGCACGAGGCCACGCGAGCTGGCACGGTAAACTGGGGCGAAGCCACCGAGTGAGGATGACCGATGACCGACAAGAAGCGCCGCGTACTCCTCAAGCTTTCCGGTGAAGCGTTCGGCGGCGGTTCTCTCGGTGTGAATCCGGATGTCGTCGCGAGCCTTGCCCGCGAGATCGCGGTGGCCGCGAAGGATGTCGAGGTCGCCATCGTCGTCGGTGGTGGCAACTTCTTCCGGGGCGCGGAGCTCAGCCAGCGGGGCATGGACCGCGGTCGTGCTGACTACATGGGCATGCTCGGCACGGTCATGAACGCGCTCGCGCTGCAGGACTTCCTCGAGCAGGCAGGCGTCCAGACCCGTGTGCAATCGGCCATATCGATGACCCAGGTCGCTGAGCCGTACATCCCGCGCCGGGCCGAGCGTCATCTCGAGAAGGACCGCGTCGTCATCTTCGGTGCAGGTGCCGGTCTTCCCTACTTTTCGACCGACACGGTCGCCGCCCAGCGCGCACTGGAGATCGATGCGGATGTCGTGCTCGTCGCCAAGAACGGTGTGGACGGCGTCTACACGGGTGATCCGCGCACCGACAAGACCGCGACGAAGATCAACGAGATCACATACCAGGAGGCTCTCGTCAAGGGCCTCAAGGTCGTCGACTCGACGGCGTTCAGCCTCTGCATGGACAACAAGATGCCCATGGTGGTCTTCGGCATGGAGCCAGCAGGCAACGTCACGAGCGCCATCCGCGGGGAGCGCATCGGCACGCTCGTCCGCGCGTGACCGACGACTCGCCCGTGCCGCTAGCGCAAGAGGTCGAAACGGGCAAGCATCGCGCGAACGGCTGGGAGCGCGCGCTGTGGATCGTCGGGGCGTCCCTGCTTGTCATCTCAGCGGGCCTGGTTTACGGCTTCGTCGAGTTCGTCATCGCTCAGGATTCCAGCACGCCATCCTCGAGCGACTTCGGTGGCATTATCGCGTTCACGCAGACGTCATCGATCTACACGCCAGCCCTGGTGGCGGCCGGAATCGTCTGCATCGCGCTGGCGCTGTTCTCGAGGGCGCTCGACGTGAACGCCCGGCAACGTGATGCGCTCCGGCCGATCGTCATCGCCCCCTCCGCCCCCGATGCAGGCCAACAAGTCGTGCCACCCGCGCCAGCAACTCCGCTGCCCACGGCCTCGACCGACTACGCCGCATTCATGCGGCCGGGCGCGGCAGCAGACACCAACAAGTGACCCCCGAGGTTCTGGGCCTCGTCGCGATTGCGGCGGTGGCGCACGCCACGTGGAATCTCACGATCAAGGGCGCACACACCAGCGGCGCGCGTTTCCTCTGGCTGACATTCGTCATTGCCACCATCGCGGTCGCTCCGTTCGGCGTTCCTTCGCTGATGGATGTCGGTCCCCAGCTCGGCCTGCTGCTCCTGTTGGCGGTCGGCAGCGGCATCCTCCAACTCGCGTACTTCCTCACCCTCCAGCGCGGTTACAGACTGGGCGATGTGTCGATCGTGTACCCGCTCGCGCGAGGAAGCGGGCCGTTGCTCACGGTCGTGTTCGCGATCATCCTGTTCGGCGAACGGCCAACGCCGCTCGAACTGGCCGGTGCTGGAGTTGTCATCATTGGCGTCGTCGTGATCGGGTTTGCCGGCGGCATGGGCAAGGTCTCTGCAAATCGGGTGGGCATCCTGTACGGCCTGCTGGTCGGAGTGACCATCGCCGGCTACACGCTCTGGGACGCGAACGCGGTCGTGCAGCAGGGTCTGCCGACGTTCGGCTACTTCTGGGTGACCCTGCTCGTGCAGCTGATCGCGTTCGCACCGTTCGCGCTGCGCAGGCCGAACGAGACCGTGGCGCTCATGAAGACGCACTGGGTCGCTGTGCTCGTTGTTGGCATCCTGTCGCCGCTCGCCTACGTACTCATCCTGTTGGCCTTCACCCTCGCGCCTGTGGCACTGGTCGCACCGGCGCGCGAAGTCAGCGTCGTCCTAGTCGCCTTGGGCGGTTGGCTCCTGTTCAAGGAGCCACACCCCGCGCAACGCATCATCGGTGCTGTCGTGGTGCTCGCGGGCATCGCGCTACTTGCGCTCGGCTAGAGCGGCAGAGCAGACATGAGCCCGACTAAACTCGTTACGACACGAAGGAGTTGCCGTGATTAGCGACGTGCTTGACGAGGCCAAAACCAAGATGGACAAGGCCGTTGAAGTTGCCAAGGACGATTTCGGCACCGTGCGAACGGGCCGAGCGAACCCAGCGTTGTTCCAAAAGATCCTGGTCGAGTACTACGGAACGCCGACCCCGCTCGGACAGCTCGCGTCGATGCAAAACCCGGAGGCTCGCACGCTGCTCGTGACGCCGTACGACAAGACCGCGCTGAAGGAAATCGAGAAGGCGATCGTCAACTGGCCGAACCTCGGCGCGAATGTTGGCAATGACGGCAACATCGTTCGCGTAACTCTCGCCGAGATGACCGAAGAGCGTCGGCGCGAGTTCGTGAAGATCGTGCGGTCGAAGGGCGAAGAGGCGAAGGTCGCGATCCGCAACATCCGTCGTAATGCAAAAGACGGACTGGATGCGCTCAAGAGCGACACCGGCGAAGACGAACTGGCGCGCGCAGAGAAAGAACTCGACGCGGTCACCAAGGCGCACGTCGATGCGATCGATGATGCGCTCAAGCGCAAAGAGTCAGAGCTTCTCGAGGTCTGATGTCTGATGCTCCGGATGGTACGTCCCCGCGCAAGGGCAGGCGGGGTAGATCGCGCGCCGATTTTGACGCGACAGTAGCAGACATCGAGGCGCAGGTTCGCGCCACTAACGCGAAGATCGAGGAGCAGGTTCGCGCGACAAATGCCAAGATCGAGGCTCGCACCGGTCGCAACCTGATCGCTGCAATTGCGATCGGCGTCGTGCTGGGCGGGGCGTTCCTCGTGAGCCTCATCGTGTTCAAGTGGATCTTCATGATCCTCGCGGCTTTGTTGCTGGTGTTTCTGGCGCTCGAGCTTGCCGCGGCTTTCCGCGCCGCCGGTCGCAACGTGCCACAAATCCCTTCGGCGATTGCAGCGGCCGCGATCGTTCCAGCATCGTTTTTCTTGTACACGCGGGGCCAGTGGCTCGTGCTGCTTGCGGGCATAGCACTCGTCACGATCTGGCGGCTCGTCGAGGCGGTCATTCCATCCAGGCGAAAGCCCGCAGGCGAACTCGGCGTCGACCTGCTCGCTGGCATCTTCATCCAGGCCTATGCCGTATTCCTCGGCAGCTTTACGGTGCTGCTCGCAGCAGAGAACAACGGGCAGTGGTGGGTACTGAGCCTGCTTGTCGTCGTGGTGTCGACCGACACCGGCGCATACGTTTCTGGCCTGCTGCTCGGTAGACACAAGATGGCTCCACGGATCAGCCCGAAGAAGACGTGGGAGGGTTTCGCCGGGTCGATCCTCGCCGCTCTGATCGCGAGCACGCTCGTCTCCCTGTTCCTGCTGCACATCTCGTTCTGGGACGGTCTCATCTTCGGCGTAGCCCTGGCTCTCACCGCGACCCTCGGCGACCTGACTGAATCGCTCATCAAACGCGACCTCGGCATCAAAGACATCAGCAACTGGCTTCCCGGCCACGGAGGCTTCCTCGACCGACTGGATTCCGTGCTGCCGTCCGCGGCGGTCGCCTATGCGCTGTTTCTGATTTTCGATGGTGCAAAATAGTCGGGTGAGTACAACTTTCCCGAGAGCCCGTAAATCCCGAGCAGGTTACAACGTCGACGAGGTCGAGGATTTTCTCGAAGAGGCACGCCGCGCGTACTCAGCGGACCGCTCCGCGCCGTCGATCGTGACGGCCGACAGCATCCGTCGCACCGCCTTCGACATGGAGAAGGGCGGCTACTCGGTCGTTCACGTCGACGCTGCCCTCGAGCGGCTCGAGGATGCCTTCGCCGCCCGTGAGCGCGATCGTGTGGTCACAGAGCAGGGTGATCAGGTTTGGTACGGCAAAGCCCGCGCGACCGCTCAGGAGGCGCTTGACCGCCTCGACCGTCCGTGGGGGCACCGCTTCAAGCGGGTCAATCTCCTCACGCTCGGCTACCACCCGAAAGACGTTGACAACTTTGGCGAGGAGCTGACCGCCTACTTCCAGGACGGCAAGCCAATGAGCGTTGAGCAGGTTCGCACGGTCGCGTTCCGCACCAAGCGCGGCGGCTACAACGAGGCCCAGGTCGACCTGTTTCTTGACGCCGTAATCGGAGTGATGCTCGCAGTTCGCTGATGTTGCGGAGCGCTTTCTCAGCCGTCGCACCGCTTGTATGGGCTAAAGTCGACTAACTGTGGGCAGGCATTCGACTATCGAGCTGTCCAGAGACCCGAACGTGATGGTCGCTGGGCGGCCATTGTGGCGCACGATTGCCGCGTTCGTCGGGCCGATGAAGTCACGCAGAAACCTGCCCATCTGGGCGTTTGTGGCTGCGTTCGCCATCATCATCGTGATGGTCGTCGACCCCTACTCCGGTGAATACGCGGATGCTGCCGAAGCGCCGAGTCACTGGAGCCAGACCGGCACGCAGCACTTTGTGATGCACGGCACCTTCGCGATCAACGTCGCCCGCGACGCGTTCGGATCGGTGCCGGGCCACCACAACCAGACGCTGTCGACCGCATCCGGTTCCGGTTCGGCGCCGACGGCCGGTATTCCGAGCCCGGGTTCCGCGCAGGCCATCGCCAAGGGGATCCTTGCGGACAAGGGCATGGGCAATGACCAGTACAGCTGTCTCGTCTCCTTGTGGAACCGCGAGTCGCACTGGAGCGTGACCGCTGCCAACCCGAACGGTGCATACGGAATCCCACAGGCGCTACCCGGGAGCAAGATGGCCTCGGCTGGCCCGGACTGGCGCACCAACGCGAGAACCCAGATCCTGTGGGGGCTCGGTTACATCAGCAGCCGCTACGGCACCCCCTGCGGCGCGTGGGCGCATTCGCAGGCGACCGGCTGGTATTAGTTTCCGAAAGCAGCCGAATCTCGCCGCATAAGCTGGGCAGATGGAATGGGCGCTGTTCGGAGCAGTGGCGATCGTTTCGGTTGTCGCGGCGGGAGCGTTCGCCAAAAAGCTCGGGGTTGCCGCACCGCTCATCCTGATCCTGCTCGGGGTTGGGTTCAGCTTCATCCCCGGGGCACCGACGACGGTCCCGCCCGAAATCATTCTCGCCGGCCTTCTGCCACCAATCCTGTACTCCGCTTCGATCAGCGTTGCGGTGGTCGATTTTCGCCGCAATTTCACGAGCATCTTCGCTCTGAGCGTGGTGCTCGTGCTGATCTCGGCGTTCGTCACGGGCTACCTGCTCTTCGTCCTGTTCCCTGACCTGACGCTCGCAGAGGGCATTGCGATCGGTGCAGTCGTCAGCCCGACGGATGCCGTGGCCGCGACCGCGATCGGCAAGCGGCTGGGTCTTCCGCCGCGCCTCGTCACGATTCTCGAAGGCGAGAGTCTCGGAAACGACGCGACCGCCCTCGTGCTTCTGCGCTCGGCGGTGGCGGCAACCGCGACGGTCGTGACGTTCTGGGGCGCTGTTGGCGACTTCGTCTACGCGGTCGCCATCGCAACTCTGATCGGACTGCTCATCGGCTATCTGACGGTATTCGTGCGGTCGAAGCTGAGCGATCCGATCCTCGACACTGCGATCTCTTTCGCAGTTCCATTCCTCGCCTACGTGCCCGCGGAGGCCGTGCACGCGAGCGGTGTCATGGCCGTCATCGTCACCGGGCTCTACTCCGGGCATCAGGTCGTGCGGAAAATCACTCCACAGGCGCGGATCTCCGAGCGCACGAATTGGCGCACTGTACAGTTCGTGCTCGAGAACGTCGTGTTTCTGCTCATCGGGCTCGAATTGACGAAGCTCGTGCACGACGTCTCGAGCCAAGCGAAGCCGGGCGAACCGGGTGTGCTCGATTCGGTGCTGCTTGGGCTTCTGGTCGTTCTGGTACTTCTCGTGCTGCGCTTCCTGTTCGTGCCGCCGCTGTTGCTCTACGTCCGTCGACAAAAGCAGTTCGCCGAGAAACGGCAGAGTCAATTCCGCGTCAGGCTCGATCGATTCCGCAGGTCCGCTCGCGGATCGGAGCGCATGGAGAAGCGCAGCGATCGTGCGGAGCGCGTCTACGCGAGACGTGAGGCGGATCTGGCAGAGCGCAAGGCGGAAGGCCTGGACTGGCGCGGGGGAGTCATCCTGAGTTGGTCTGGAATGCGTGGCGTCGTCACGCTGGCGGCGGCGCAATCCCTCCCGGAGACAATCCCGTATCGCGCCCAACTCGTGCTCATCGCGTTCACCGTCGCGGTCGTGACTCTTCTGCTGCAGGGTGGGACGTTGCCGCTTCTCATCCGCCTCACCAAGATCCAGGGCACAGACATCGACGCCGATCGACGCCAGTTCGCGTCCCTGCTCGAGGAGATTGGCGCGGTGGGCGTGGAGGTGCTCGACAATCCAAGGCTGCGACTACCCAACGGGCAGCCGATCGACCCCGCGGTCATCGAGCGAGTGCGCACCGACACGATGCTGAACGCGGAATCAGCGTGGGAGCGCGCAGAACACGGCACGGAAGACGAGGGGTTGCCGGAGTCCCCACAGCGCCAGTATCGCGACCTTCGCCGTGAGGTTCTCGAGGCCGAGCGTGAGGCGTTGCACAATGCTCGAAGCGAGGGGATGTATGCCTCGAGAATCCTGAGCCGCGCTCAAGCGATGCTCGACCTCGAAGAGACCCGTCTCGAGCAGATCGACAACCCGGGCAGCCACTGACCGAGGCGACGGCCGACGATAGTTAGGCTGGATGCATGCCACGATCGAATCATCCGCGAGGTCGTCGCGGAGACGATCGACCGGATGACATCGACCTGAGCCGCGCGCTGGTTGGCAGACTCACGACCGAGTCAAAGCGCGATGGCCTCTGGAACGTGCAGCCCCTCGCCGCGGCATCCGCGACGAAGTTCTACGTCTGCCCGGGTTGCGGTCTCGAGATAGCCCCGGGTGTCGCACACACGGTCACGTGGCGAGCCGACGGCATCATGGGCGAGGCGGACGACCTCGCGGCCAGGCGCCATTGGCACACTCACTGTTGGAGGATCAAGGCATGACGTCCATCGAGATTCGCGGCGGCGTCGAGCTCCCGGCCAGGCGTGAAGACGTCGAGCTGCGAACGGATGATGGGCTCATGCTCGTCGGGGAACTCGCGCTACCGGCATCGGCGGCACCCGTCGCGACCCTGGTCGCCCTTCATCCACTGCCGACCGGCGGAGGATTCATGGACTCGCACATCATCCGCAAGGCCGCTGCCAGGCTCCCTGCGCTCGCGGATGTCGCGGTGCTGCGCTTCAACTTTCGCGGGGTGACATCGCCCCGCGGCACGTCCGACGGCAGCTTTGGCGACGGCATCCTCGAGGAGAAGGACCTGGCCGCGGCAATGCGGTTGGTGGCGGAACGAGGGTTGCCGCATCCGTGGCTTCTCGGCTGGTCGTTCGGCACGGAGATCGCGATCAAGTACGGACTCGACTTCCCGATCGACGGGGCGATCCTCCTCTCTCCGCCGCTCAAACGCGCAACAGACGCCGAACTCGGTCGTTGGGCGGGTAGCGGCAAGCGTCTCGTTGCGATCGTGCCGGAGCTCGACGATTATCTCCGGCCTCCCGAGGCGGAGAAGCGCTTCGCGATAGTGCCAGAAACGGAGTTCGTCGCGGTCGAGGGAGGCAAGCACCTGTGGGTGGGGGAGAACCAGACCGCTCGCGTGCTCAACGAGATCGTCGCGCGCGTCAACCCAGCGGCGTCCCCCCTGCCGACGGAGTTCGTAGTTGATTGAGTAGCGCAGCGCCGAAGGCGCTACGCGTAGCGAAATCCCGCTCGGAGACTCCTAAAGCTCGTTCTGCCTCGGGATCACAACCTGTTTGATGATCAGCAGGATGGCGGCCGCGACCGGGATCGCAACGAGCGCTCCGAGTACGCCGAGCAGCGTTCCTCCGGCGAGAGCCGCGATGACGACGACGACGCCCGGCACCGACACCGCCTGCCGCATGATGCGCGGACTGATGATGTAGGCCTCGACGCCCATGTACACGATGTAGTAGATCGCCACGACGAGCACGGCCGGCCAGCCGTCGAACGCCCACACCAGCAGCACGATGATGGTCGATGCAGTAATCGTTCCGACCAGCGGGATGAGCGAGCCGATGAGCGCTATTGCTGCGAGCAGTACGGCGTAGTGGATCGGAATGCCGAAGATCGGAAAGATCAGTTGAAGGAACAGGAACGACAGGATGCCGTTGATCAGGCCTAGTGCGCCCTGCCCCATTACGTACTTGCCGACCGAGTCGACGATCTGCTCGGCGATGTCGATGAACCCCGGTCGCTTGGAGGCCGGCACCAGCTGGTAGAGGCCCCGCTTGATGCTGCCGAGTGACGACACGAAGTAGAGGGTCAGGATGAAGATGATGATCGCGCCGCCGATTGCGGAGGCGATCCCGATGCCGGTCGCGAGAATGCCGTTGCCGATCTTGGCGACGCTCAAAGTGCCGATGAAGGTGTTGAGCTGCTGCTGGGCGGTGTTGATGTCGAGCCAGGGCAGCGCCTCGTGAACGCTTGTCCAGAACTTGCCCTCGTTGATCGCGTTGAGAAGGTCTTGCACGGCCGTGATCAGTTTCGACACCTGATCGATGACGACGGGGATGAGCGCAAACACGAGTGCGGCGAAGGCGAGCAACAGGCCAAGCAGGACAGTCAGGATCGACAGCCACCTCGGAAAGCCGTGCTTGGCCAGGAACGAGACCAGTGGATCGAGGCCGAGTGCGAGGAAAAGCGCGGCGCCAACGTAAGTCAGAACGGTTGCCAGCGACCCGACGGCCGCTCCGATGGCGATGGCAAGGATGACGCCAAGCCCGCCGAATAGGCCGAGTCTGAACGCGTTCTGGATCTTCACTGGCGCCTCTCGCTCGGCTGCTGTCAGCCGATCACAGGGTTAGTCGTGGCTCGAAACCTTTTCTGCCTGTGACAATACCCCGCGGAGTGACTCGAAGTAGCCAGCCACGGCCTCGCGCTCCAGACGAATCTGGGTGAGGCGCTCCTCGGCATCCGCAACGAGTTCCGCGGAGCGGCGCTCTGCCTCTTCGACGACGGCCTTGGCGTGTGCATCCGCATCCGCGAGTTGCTTCGACGACTCGGCGGCGGCGTGATCGCGCACCGCATTCGCGGCGGCTCGCGTCTGAGCCTCGTAGCTGTCGGCCTCCGCGCGCTTGTCTGCGGCGCGAGTCTGCGCCTCGGTGAGCTGAACCTGGGCTTCGTCGAGATACTTCTGAAGCTGCATCGAAGCGTCCTGCTGCTTGGCGAGCGCCTCCTTCTCCGCTTCGTCCCTGCGGGCCTTGAGCTCGACCTCGAGGTCAAGGCGTGCCTGCTCTGCGGTGCGGATGATCGTGGTCGACGATTCGTCGAGATCGTGCGCGATCTTGGCCCTGGTGGTCTCGACCTCGTGCTCAAGCGCTGCGCGCTGACGAGCGATGTCGCGGGCGAGGTCCTTGCGCGCCTTGTCCACGTCGTGCGTGAGCTTTGCCCGGGTTTCCGTCGTGTCTGCCTCGAGCGCGGCTCGAGCCTCGGCGATCTCGGCGGCGAGTGCTGCCCGCGCTGCGGCGGTCTCGGCCGCGACATCCGCCTCATTCTTCGCCTTGGTTGCTTCGATCTCTGCGCGAGCGGCCGTCGTAGAGTGCTCGAGTTCCGAGCGAGCCGCAGCTGTGTCTCGAGCCAGAGCTGCGCGCGAGGTCTTGACGTCCGCGTCGAGG
Organism: Galbitalea sp.; assembly: GCA_036495225.1. GTDB lineage: Bacteria > Actinomycetota > Actinomycetes > Actinomycetales > Microbacteriaceae > Galbitalea. The sequence continues at coordinate 1,114 of DASXNG010000053.1, read as the reverse complement.
GCCGAACGACGTGAGGTGATCTCTTCTTCGAGCTGAGCCGTGCGTGTGGTGATCTCTTCGTCGAGTTCTGCGCGGCGTGCCGCGATCTCGTTGTTCAGTTCGGTGCGACGCGTGTCGATCTCGAGTTCGAGTGCGGTGCGTGCCGCGAAAGTGTCGTTTTCGAGTGCCGTGCGTGCTGCGGCCGTCTCGTTGGCGAGCTCCGTGCGCGCGCGCTCCGTCTCTTGGGCGAGTTCCGCGCGACCGGTCTCCAACTCGCGGGCGAGGTCGGTGCGGCCCTGCTCGACATCTCGTGCGAGGTCGCCGCGCTGCTTTGAGTTCTCGGCCTCGAAGTCTGCGCGAGCCTTTTCGGTCTCGCGCGCGAGAACGGCCGCCGCTTCACGAGACTCTTCGGACTCGCGCGCAGTGACGGCCTTGAGTTCGGCGATCTCACGTTCGCCCTCGGCACGCACGGCTGCGGCCTCGCGCTTCGTTGTCGCACGGGCTTCCGCCGCCTCTGTCGCAACCGCGCCACGAACCGCCGCGGCTTCGCGCAGTGCATCCTGGACAATCGTCTCGGCCTCTGCGCGGGCACGCTCCAGCTGGTGCTGGGCTTCCGACTGCGCGTTGGCGAGGGTCTGCTGTGCGCTCGAATTGGCATCCGCGATGAGCGCGTTGGCGGTCTCCGTGGACTCGCGTGCGATCTTCTGCGCTTCCGCGTTGACCTGGCTGCGCAGTTTTTCGGCATCGATGTCGGCCTGGCTGATGAGCCTGGTCGACTGTTCTTCCGCGACGCGGAGGGTGTTCTCGAGCTTGCTGCCGAGGCCGGCGTAGGTCGGCGTTCCCGTCTCATCGAGTTCGGCCTGCAGATCCTCTGCCACGGCCGAGATACGCTTAACTTCCTTGGAAAGCTCCGCGCGATCGGTGTTGGACTGAATGAGCTCTCGTCGGAGCTCCTGAATCGCCTGGTCGACGGCTTCCTTGCGGTAGCCGCGCATCTCGGTACCAAAATCCATGTCGTCGGTAGCCAACGGGTGTCCCTCTCAGAAGAATTGCAACGGAACTGAGTTTAGCCAGACCGGGCGCGCAGCCACGACCCCGTCATACAGCCCATTGACAGACAACTCCCAGACGCACA